>NZ_JAVDXW010000002.1 GCF_031458135.1 Haloactinomyces albus
GGGGTCGCGTGGTCAGAAGGGTGCGGCATCCTGTTGCTCGAACGGCTGTCCGACGCGCGGAAGAACGGGCACGACGTGCTGGCGGTGCTCCGGTCGGGCGCGATCAACCAGGACGGCCGCAGCCAGGGACTCACCGCACCGAACGGACCCTCGCAGCAGCGGGTGATCCGCGCGGCCCTCGCCGCCGGCGACCTGGCTCCATCCGACATCGACGCGGTGGAGGCGCACGGGACCGGCACGACGCTCGGCGACCCGATCGAGGCGAACGCGCTCGCCGCGACGTACGGCCGGGCGCGCACGGACGAGGCGCTCTTTGCCCTGGGATCGGTCAAGTCCAACCTCGGTCACACGCAGGCTGCGGCCGGCGTCGCCGGTGTGATCAAGATGGTCTCGGCGCTCCAGCACGAGCAGCTGCCTCGGACCCTGCACGCCGACGAGCCGACCGAACACGTCGACTGGACCGCGGGCCACATGCTGCTTCTCTCGGAGCCGATGTCCTGGCCGCGACGGTCCGGGCACGTCCGCCGCGCCGGTGTGAGTTCCTTCGGGATCTCCGGGACGAACGCCCACGTGATCGTGGAGGAGGCACCGGAGGACGGCACCGGCCTCGACACCGTTCCCTCCTCCCGCTCGCGTGCGGGCGAGAGCGCCTCGCTCGCCCCGGTCCCGTTCGTCGTGACCGGGCACAGTGACGAGGCACTTCGGGCGAACGCGGCGCGGCTCGCCGCCCACATCGACACCTCCCAGGAGACCGCTGTCGCACTCGACGTCGCCGCCAGCCTGGTGCGCACGCGCGATGCCTTCCTGCATCGTGCGGTCGTCCCGGTGTCGGGCAACGAGGAGGCGATCGAGGCGCTGCGCGCCGTGGCCGATGGCACGCTCCCGTCGGGCGCCGTGCGAGTGACCGCCACCAGCACGCAGGCGATCTTCGTGTTCCCCGGGCAAGGCAGCCAGTACCCGGGGATGTGCCGAGCACTGCTCGACGACCCGACGTTCCGGGCGGCGCTAGCCGGCTGTGACGACGCACTTCGCCCGCACACCGGGTTCTCCGTGCTCGAGCTCCTCGAGGCCGACGACGAGTCGCAACGCGAGGCGATGACCCGGGTGACAGTGGTCCAGCCGTTGCTGTTCGCCGTGGCGGTCGCGCTCGGTCGACTCTGGGAACACGTCGGAATCGAACCCGCCGGAGTCATCGGACACAGCCAGGGGGAGGTGGCGGCCGCTGTCGTGGCCGGGGCCCTCAGCCTCGAGGACGGCGCCCGCATAGTCCACGTCCGTAGCCGGCTCGTCGACGGTTTGGCCGGCGACAGCGGCATGGGCAGCGTCGGTCTCCCGGTCGAGGAGATTCAGCGACGGCTTCGCGACCGGGGCGGCGCGCTCTCGGTCGCGGTCGTGAACACCGCGGAGTCCACGGTGGTCGCAGGAGATCGGGAAGAGCTGGAGGCGTTCCTCGCCGAGCTCGAAGCAGAAGGGGTGTACTGCCGCAGGATCGCGGTCGACTACGCCTCCCACTCGCCGCAGGTCGATCCGATACTCCCCGCCATCAGGCACGAGCTCGCGGCGGTCTCACCGCGGAGGGCCCGCTTTCCGCTCTACTCGACGGTGCTCGGCCGACCGCTCGACGGCCCCGAACTCGATGCCGATTACTGGGCCGACAACCTGCGTCGGCCGGTACGGCTCGACCTGGCCCTCGAATCGGTGACGTCCGGCGCGGAGACGGCCTTCGTCGAGCTGAGCGCGCATCCTCTGCTGGTCGCGCCGCTGCGGAGCGCAGGACACGACGCGGTGGTCGGCTCGCTCCACCGGGACGGCGACGCGGCGGCACGCTTCCGCCGTGCGGTTGCCGAAACATTCGCCCACGGCCTCACCGTCGATTGGGGGGCGGTCTTCGACGGCACGGGGGCGCGATCGGTCGCGCTACCCACCTATGCCTTCCAGCGGCAGCACTACTGGCTTCGGCTCGCGGCGACGGGACGCGGTGACGCCGCCGCATTCGGTCTCGACGCGGGTGAGCACCCGTTCCTCGGGGGGCGGACGGATCTCCCCGATGGAAGCGTGGTCTTCACCGGAAGCATCGACGTCGAGACGCACTCCTGGCTCACCGAGCACCGCGTCTTCGACACGACGCTGGTCCCCGGTGTCGCGATCGTGGACATGGCGCTGCACGCGGCGCGGCGCGTCGACCTTGATGGCGTCGTCGACACCGTCCTCGAGGCACCGCTCGCTCTCGAGGCCGGACGACCTCGGCGGATCCAGCTCGCTGTCGGCGCACCCGAGGACGGCGGGACCCGTTCCTACGTTCTCCGGAGCAGGGGTAAGGGGCCGACCATCGAGGCGGCCCCGGACGAGCCGTGGGTTCAGCACGCGTCCGGTGTGCTGGGGCCCGCGGAGCAGCAGCCCGACAGGCTCGAATCGTGGCCGCCTGCCGGCGCCGAGCCGGTCGACGTCGAGGCACTCTACGAGCGTCTCGAGGGACGCGGCCTGTCCTACGGGCCGAATTTCCGTGGCTTGCGCAGGCTGTGGAAACGAGACGGCGTGCTCTTCGCGGATGTGGACCTGCCGGACGAGGTGAGTGCGGAGGCCGACGCCTTCGGTATGCACCCTGTGCTGTTCGACGCGGCGCTGCACGCGGTTGCCGAACCCGCACGTGACGGCGGCGGCGTATCCCTCCCGTTCGCATGGCGGGACGTGCGGCTGCACGCGGTTGGGGCGACCGCGCTCCGGGCCCGCATCGCCCCGGTGACCGGGGCCGACGACGGCACGAGCGAGGTGACTCTCGCGCTCTTCGATCCCGCTGGAGCGCCGGTCGCGTCCGTGGGCGCCGTCTCCGGGCAGCCGACGAGCGCGACGGGAATCCGGCGCTCTCTCCGCGGCCAGGCAACCCATCTGTACCGGATGACCGCGCCGCAGGTACTGGCCGAAGGATTCGGCGGTCCCATCGCGTTCGTCGACGTCGATCCGCGCGAACCGGATCTGGATCGTGTCGTCGAGGACACGGACACGGAAGCGGCTCGGCCCACGCTCGTCGCCCGGTGGGATTCCGTGCCGAACCCCGGAGAAGAGGCGAGCGCCGATGACATCCGCGAGGCGGCGCATCGTGGTCTTGCCTGGCTGCAGCACTGGCTCGCGGCCGAGGTGCTTGCGGAAGCAAGGGTCGTCTGGATCACGCGCCGTGCGGTCGCTCGCGACGGGGACGAATCCGCAGATCCGGGCGCGGCGACCCTCTGGGGTCTCGGACGGACGTTCCGGGAGGAGCACCCCGAACGCCTCCTCGTGCACCTCGACGTCGACGAGATGCCGAGCGACGAGGCTCTGTCGGCCCTGCTCGGCCGCCTACCGGACGGCGAGACCGAGTTCCTCCTCCGAGACGGAGAACTCGCGATGCCGAGGCTCGCTCCGGTCGAGCCGAGGGAACCGGATGTCGACGACGGGGACGCGCTCGTCCCCGCCCTGCACCCTGACGGCACGGTGCTCGTCACGGGCGGCACCGGCGGGTTGGCGCGGGTGACGAGCAGGCATCTCGTCACCCGCCACGGTGCTCGGCACCTGCTCCTGCTGTCGCGTTCGGGTCCGAACTCGCCGGGCGCCTCGGCGCTCGTCGAGGAACTCGAAGCGCTCGGCGCCGAGAAAGTCACCGCTGTCTCCTGCGACGTCTCCGATCGCGGGCAGCTGGAGGCGGCCCTCGCGTCGATCGACAAGGCACATCCACTGACCGCGGTGGTGCACACGGCCACCGTCCTGGACGACGGTCTCCTCCCCGACCTGACGCAGGCGCGGGTCGACGCGGTCCTCCGGCCGAAGGTCGACGCGGCGGTGCACCTGCACGAACTGACCGAAGGCATGGACCTGCGTGCGTTCATGCTGTTCTCGTCGATGGCAGGCACCCTCGGCGGCGCCGCACAGGCCAACTACGCGGCCGCGAATGCCGCCATCGACGCCCTCGCTGCGCTGCGCAGGCATCGCGGTCTCCCCGCGACCAGCCTCGCCTGGGGCAGCTGGGCCGAGGTGGGCCTCGTTGCGGTCATGGACGAGACGTTCCAGCGCCGGATCGGCGCTCCGGGTTCGTCCCCCTCGACCCGGAGACCGGAGTGGCGCTGCTGGACGAAGCGCTCGCCAGGCACGACGCATACCTCGCTCCGGTGCGGCTGGACCGTGCAGCGCTGCAGCGGGCCGCGAACACGGAGCAGAGCGCGCCGGCGCCGATGCTTCGCGGACTCGTGCGACCCCCCGCACGTCGTGCCTCGGCGATGGCAGCGGAGCGTTCGCGGCTCCTCGAGCGGCTCGGGCCTCTCCCCGAAGCCGAGCGTGAGAAGGCGGTGCTCGACGCGGTGCGCTGGGAGCTCGCTGCGGTACTCGGGCTTTCCGAACCCGCGTCCGTCGCCGTCGACCGGCCCATCCAGGAGCTCGGACTCGACTCACTCATGGCGGTCGAGCTGCGAAACCGGTTGTCGGGTTTGGTCGGCGAGCGCCTGCCTGCCACCCTGCTGTTCGACCGGCCGGTGCCGCGCGCGCTCGCCGGCTATCTCACCTCGCTCGTCGGGACGCCGCAGGCTGCCCCCTCACCGATCGCCGAGGCGGTCGAGCTGCTCGAGCGGACACCACTCGCCGCCCTCGACGAGGACAGCGCGGTGGAACGGCTCCTCGATCTCGCCACGCGGCTGCGGGCGCAGCGAGAGGGGAACCAGGAGGCAGGTCGTGCTCTGGATGGTGTGGCCGACGAAGACCTCGACGACCTCCTCGACCAAGAGATCAGGAAGCTCGAATGAGCGCGCCGAAGGACGAAAAGCCGATGTCGTCAGTGACGGATCCGCAAGAAAGGGCGCGGCGCGCGGTCGCGGCGCTGCAGCAGGCCAACCAGAAACTCGGCGAGCTCAGATCGCGGGCCAACGAGCCCATCGCCGTCGTGTCGATGGCCGGGCGCTACCCGGGTGGAGCGGACACGCCGGAGGCACTGTGGCAGCTCGTCGCGGAGGGAGACGACGCGGTCGGGGCGTTTCCGGAGAGCCGACCGGGGTGGAGCATCGACAGCCTCTACGATCCGGACCCGGACGCCCCGGGGCGCTCGCTCACCAAGGAGGGCGGCTTCCTCGACGACGTCGACCTGTTCGATCCGGCGTTCTTCGGGATCAGCCCGAAGGAGGCGGAGCGGATGGACCCGCAACAGCGGATCCTGCTGGAGACCTGCTGGGAGCTACTCGAGCGGGCGCGCGTGCCGGTCGCGTCGCTGCAGGGCAGTCTCACCGGCGTCTACGTCGGCGCGATGTACGACGACTACTTCGCCCGGCTCGGGCGTGACCTGGCGAACTTCGACGGGCACAACGGCACCGCAGGGGGGCACAGCATCCTGTCCGGCCGCGTCTCGTACACGCTCGGCCTGCAGGGGCCTGCGATCTCCGTCGACACGGCCTGCAGCTCGTCACTGGTGACGGTCCACATGGCGATGGAAGCACTCAGGAAGGGGGAATGCGACCTCGCTCTCGCCGGTGGTGTCGCGGTGATGGCGACCCCATTCGCGTTCGTCGAGTTCAGCAGGCAACGCGGGTTGGCGCCGGACGGACGCTGCAAACCGTTCTCGGAACAGGCCGACGGGGCGGGCTGGTCCGAGGGGTGCGGCATGCTGCTCCTCGAGCGGCTGTCCGACGCGCGGGCGAACGGACACGAGGTCCTTGCGGTACTGCGGTCGGGCGCGGTCAATCAGGACGGTCGCAGCCAGGGGCTGACGGCGCCCAACGGGCCGTCACAGGAGCGCGTCATTCGTGCCGCGCTCACGGCGGCCGACCTCGGCGCCGCCGACGTCGACGTGGTGGAGGCGCACGGCACCGGAACCCCCCTCGGCGACCCGATCGAGGCCAACGCGCTGCAGGCGACCTACGGTCAGGCGCACACCGCAGAGCGGCCACTCTGGGTCGGATCGATCAAGTCGAACCTGGGACATCCGCAGGCGGCTGCCGGTGCCGCCGGTTTGATCAAAATGGTGCAGGCGCTGCGGCACGAGGAGCTTCCCCGCTCCCTGTACACCGAGTCACCGACTCCGCACGTTGACTGGTCGGCGGGACACGTCCGGCTCCTCGAGAGTTCGGTGCCGTGGCCGCGCCGAGAAGGACACGTCCGTAGGGCCGCGGTGAGCTCGTTCGGCATCTCGGGGACGAACGCCCACGTCATCCTCGAAGAGGCACCACCTGCCGAGCAGGTCGAGCACGACGGCGGCGCCGAGCCCCGATCGGCTGCCTCGCCGTTCCCGATCGTGCTCAGCGGGCACACCGAAGCGGCGCTTCGGGCGAACGCGGCACGGCTCGCCGACCTCATGGAGCCGGACCCCATGGAGTCGGGCGGACCGGCCCGCGACGAGGCTCCGGTGCTTCGCGACATTGCCTACAGCACGGTCATGACCCGCACGCCGTCGACCGAACGGCTCTGCCTTCCGGCTCGGGATCGGGGCAACGCGGTCCCGGCACTCCGCTCCGTCGCCGAAGGGTCGCTGCCTTCCGGCGCGGTGCGGGCGACCGCCCACCGCGAGCGGACGATCTTCCTGTTCCCGGGGCAGGGCAGCCAGTACCCCGGCATGTGCCGTTCGCTTCTCGGGGACGAGACCTTCCGGGCCGCGCTCGTCGAGTGTGACGAGGCGTTGCGACCGCATGTCGGTTTCTCCGTGCTCGCGGTGCTCGAGCAGGACGATGACGCTCAGCAGGAGGCGCTGCGGAAGGTGGCGGTGGTTCAGCCGGTCCTCTTCGCGGTGGCGGTGGCGCTCGCACGGGTGTGGGCGCTATGGGGTGTCGTACCGGACGGCGTCGTCGGCCACAGCCAGGGCGAGGTGGCCGCCGCGGTGGCCGCAGGCGCGTTGAGTCTCGCCGACGGTGCACGGGTCGTCGGCGTACGCAGTCGGCTCATCGCCGGTCTCGACGGAGAAGGCGGGATGGGCAGTGTGGGGCTGCCGGTCGACGAGGTCGAACGGCGGCTCGCCGCGCGTGGCGATGACCTGTCGGTCGCGGTCGTCAACACCGCCGAGTCGACGGTCGTGGCAGGTGATTCCGCCGCGCTCGAGAGCTTCCTGACCGAGCTCGAAGCGGAGGGCATCCACTGCCGCCGGATCGCGGTCGACTACGCCTCGCACTCATCGCAGGTGGACCCGATTCTGGACGGGATTCGCGCCGAACTCGGCGGGCTGACCCCCCGTGCCGGCCACATCGCGATCTATTCAACGGTGCGGGGCGATGCCGTTGACGGACACGTCCTCGACGCGGACTACTGGGTCGACAACCTCCGCAGGCCGGTGCGCCTCGACCGGGCACTCGACGCGCTCGCGCCTGGAGAGGAAACGGCGTTCGTCGAGCTCGGTGCCCATCCGCTGCTTGTCGCAACGCTTCGCGCCGCGGGGCACGATGCAGTCGTCGGGTCGCTGCACCGGGACGAGGACAGTGCCTCCCGCCTGCGCCACGCCGCCGCGGAACTCTTCGCGCACGGGCGGCCAATCGACTGGGCCACCGTCTACACGAGCACCGGCGCGCGGCCGGTCGACCTGCCGACCTATGCGTTCCAGCGGCAGCACTACTGGCTGGAGCTTGCCGACGCGGGTCACGGGGACGCGTCGGCCTTCGGCCTCGATGCCGGAGAGCACCCGCTCCTCGCAGGCCGTACGGACCTCTCGGACGACACCGTCGTCTTCACGGGCAGCACCGCAGCGCTCGCTCGCCCGTGGCACGCGGAGCATCACGTCTTCGACACCGCACTCCTGCCTGCCGCGACGTTCGTCGACCTCGTGCTGCACGCGGCGGACCAGGTCGGTCTCGAACGGGTCGCCGACGCCTCGATCGAGGCACCGATCCCGCTCGACGCCGGTGCGCGGCGGTTGCAGCTGGTACTCGAACCCGAGCGGGGCGGCCACCGACGCTTCACGCTGCACAGTCGCCTCGCCGACGGGCCGTGGGTGCGGAACGCGACCGGAAAGCTCGCCGAACGAACGACCGAGGCGCCCGTCACCCCCGGCGGCGGGCCGCCGCCGGGGGCCACTCCCCTCGACGTCGACGGGCTCTACGCGTCGCTCGACGACGACGGACACGCGTACGGGCCGACCTTTCGGACGGTCACGCGGGGCTGGATCACCGACGACGAGGTCGTCGTCGAGGCGTCGCTGCCGGAGGAGGTTCAGGACGAGGCCGAGTCGTTCGGGGCGCACCCGGCGCTCGTCGAGGCGGCGCTCGCAGCCGCGACGCGAATCCTTCCCCGCTCCGACGAGGACGATACGGTGCACCTGCCGTGCACGGTCACGGACGCGATGCTCCACGCGGTCGGGGCGACGACGATCCGAGCGCGGGTGACGCGAGCAGCCGAGGGACGGGTTCGCCTCGCGCTCTTCGACCCCGCGGGCGATCCGGTCGCGACGATCGGCGCGGTGGCCACCGAGGCGGTCACGGAGGCGCGGATCCGGGAGGTGGCGGACTCGGCCGCGGCAACGGCGCCGTCGTCGCTCTATCACGTCGTCGGCGATCCCATCCCTGACGCCGTGGCGGACACGCCGACGGGACCGGCGACCGGCTACCTGGAGGTCGACGTTGCCGCGCCCGACTTCGCCGCGCTCGCGGATCGCGTGCGGGAGGAGGGGGCGTCCGCCCTGGTCGTCCGTTGGCCCGACACGGACGCGACACCCGCCGCCGTCCGCGACCTGACCCACCGCGCCCTCGCCTGGCTGAAAGGATGGCTGGCCGAGGACGATCTCGGCGATACCCGAGTCGTCTGGCTCACGCGCCGGGCCACCGAGGGCGGCTCGGCGGAAGCCTTGCCGTCTCCCGCCATGGGGGCGCTCTGGGGGATCGGGCGCGCGTTCCAGGAGGAACATCCGGATCGGCCACTCGTTCTGGTGGACACGGAGACGGAAACCGACGGACCTCCGGATGCGATCGACGACCTCGTGGCTCGGCTCCCGCACGACGAGCCTCAGCTCGTCCTGCGCGGCGGAATACTCGCCGCGCTCCGGCTGCTGCCCGTGGATCGCGCGGAAGAGCCGGCGGCGCCCACCTGGAACACCCACGGGACCGTGCTCATCACCGGCGGTACGGGCGGCCTTGCTCGCGTCCTCGCGCACCACCTCATCGCCGAGCACGGGATTCGGCACCTCGCTCTGGTGTCGCGGTCCGGGCCCGCGGCGAGTGGGGCCGCCGAGCTCGTGGCGGAGCTGGAAGCGGCGGGCGCGGCCACGGTGACGGTGCACGCCTGCGACGTGTCCGACCGGACAGCGCTCGCGGCCGTCCTTGATTCCGTGCCTGCGGAGCGTCCGCTGACGGCTGTGTTCCACACCGCGGCGGTCCTCGACGACGGGCTCCTCACGGATCTCACGCCGGAGCGAGTCGACACGGTGCTGCGCCCCAAGATCGACGCGGCGTTCCATCTGCACGAGCTCACGGCGGATCTGCCGTTGTCGGCTTTCGTCGTGTTCTCGTCCGCCGCAGGAACCCTCGGCAGTGCGGGACAGGCCAACTACGCCGCGGCGAACGCGGCCCTCGACTCGCTCGCGGCGCGGCGGCGACGCATGGGCTTGCCCGCGGTAAGTCTCGCCTGGGGCGTGTGGACCGAGGTGGGCCTCGCGACCAGCCTCGACGATCTGCTCCAGCACCGGCTGGGGCAGATGGGTGGCCTCCCGATCGACCCCGAGCTCGGCATGCGACTTCTCGACGAAGCCCTCGGACGGCCCGAAGCGCTCCTCGCCCCGATCCCGTTCGACCGCAGTCGGCTCGAACACCGGGCGAAGGAAGGCGCACTCCCCGCGCTCCTGCGGGGTCTCGTGCGCCGCCGCTTCCGGCGAGCCGCGGGGACGGTCAAGGGGTCGCAGCTCGCCGAGCGCCTCGCCGGCCTTTCCGAGTCCGAGCGCGAGGCAGTGTTGGTCGAGATGGTGCGCGGCGAACTCGCCACGGTCCTGGGTCTGCCGGAAGCGGCGGCTGTCCCGGTCGACGGACCGGTCCGCGATCTCGGCCTCGACTCGCTGATGGCCGTGGAATCCCGCAATCGTCTTGCGGCTCTCGTTGGCGAGAAGCTTCCGGCAAGTCTGTTGTTCGACCACCCCACTCCGAGGGAACTCACACGGTTCCTCGCGACCACGATGCGCGACACCGCGTCGGGGACGGCGCGGGTCGATGTCGTGGCCGCACGGCGCGCGCCGGACGAACCGATTGCGATCGTGTCGATGGCGGGGCGCTACCCGGGCGGGGTGGACACGCCGGAGGCGCTGTGGCGGCTCCTCGCGGAGGGGCGTGATGCGATCGCCGGCTTCCCGGATCGTCCCGGTTGGGAAATCGAGCGGCTCTACGACCCGGATCCGGATGCCGCCGGTCGATCAAGCACGAACCAGGGCGGCTTCCTCCGTGATGCGGGGTTGTTCGATCCGGAGTTTTTCGGGATCAGTCCGCGGGAGGCGGAGCGGCTTGATCCGCAGCAGCGGTTGTTGCTGGAGACGTCCTGGGAGGCCATCGAACGGGCGGGGCTGCCACCGTCGTCGCTCGACCGCAGCCTCACCGGGGTCTATCTCGGCATTCAGTCGAGTGGCTACATCATCCAGTCCGGCGAGCTCGATCAACTCGACGGTCACGTGGCGACCGGTGTCGCGAACAGCACGGCGTCCGGCCGCATTTCCTACACGCTGGGGCTGCAGGGACCTGCGGTGTCGGTGGACACGGCGTGCAGTTCCTCGCTGGTGAGTATCCATCAGGCGATGGAGGCCCTGCGGCGTGGTGAGTGCGATCTCGCCTTCGCGGGCGGAGTGACGGTGATGGCCACCCCCGTGCCGCTCGTCGCCTTCAGCCGCGAACGACTGGTCTCACCGGACGGTCGGTGCAAGCCGTTTGCGGACGCGGCGGACGGTGTGGGTTGGTCCGAGGGCTGCGGGATGGTGCTGCTGGAGCGACTGTCGGACGCGCGGGCCAACGACCACGACATCCTCGCCGTGCTGCGGTCGAGCGCGGTGAATCAGGACGGTCGCAGCCAGGGGCTCACGGCGCCGAACGGGCCGGCCCAGGAACGCGTCATTCGTTCCGCTCTCGCGGCGGGTGGGCTCGAGCCGTCGGAGGTGGATGCCGTCGAGGCACACGGCACCGGCACCACGCTCGGCGACCCGATCGAGACCAACGCACTACAGGCGACGTACGGCCGGGCACATACGGAAGACATGCCGCTGCATGTGGGCTCGATCAAGTCGAACCTGGGACACCCGCAGGCGGCGGCAGGGATCGCCGGGGTGATGAAGATGGTGCTCGCGCTCCAGCATGGAGAGTTGCCACGCTCGTTGTATGCCGACCAGCCCACCCCACATGTGGACTGGTCCTCGGGGCAGGTGCGACTTCTTGACGAAGCGGTGCCTTGGTCACACCGGGACGGACACGTGCGCCGTGCGGGGGTGAGTTCGTTCGGGATCTCGGGTACGAACGCGCACGTGATCGTCGAAGAAGCGCCCGAGGTCGAAACTTCCGAGTCGGAAGCGCCCGAGGTGGGGGCGGCCGATTCGAGGTCTCAGTTGGCTGAGTGTGCGGTGCCGATTCTTGTTTCCGGTCGTAGTGAGTCGGCGCTGCGGGCGAATGCGGAGCGGTTGGCGGCGTACCTGGAGGAAGAGTCGGGTGTGTCGCTGGCGGATGTGGGGTGCACTCTGGCGACACGGCGCAAAACGTTCGAGCATCGCGGCTCGGTGGTGGCCTCCTCGCGAGGGGCGGCGGTGGCCGGCCTGCGCGCACTCGGCCAGGGTGCACGTTCTGCGGGTGTGCGTGTGTCTGCGGGATCCTCTGCGGGCGCGGTGGGGGTGCTGTTCACCGGCCAGGGCAGCCAACGCCTGGGCATGGGCCGCGAGCTGGCCGCCGTGGACGATGTCTTTCGCGCCGATCTGGAGGAGATCGCGTCGGCGTTCGACCGGTTTCTGGACCGGCCGTTGTTGTCGGTGCTGTGGGCCGAGCCGGACACCGAAGCGGCTGAGTACCTGGCGCGGACGGAGTACATCCAACCGGCGTTGTTCACCCTCGAAGTGGCGCTGTTCCACCGGCTCCAACGGTTGGGGATCACTCCCGGTGTGCTGGTGGGCCACTCGATTGGTGAGTTGTCGGCGGTGTACGCATCGGGGGCCGTGCCGCTGGCGGACGCGGCGAAACTGGTGGCCACTCGGGGGCGGACGATGCAGCAGTGCCGCACCGACGGAATCATGCTCTCGCTGCAAGCCTCCGAAGAGGAGATTCGGGCGATGGTGCCGGAGGGCGCGTGGTTGGCGGCGGTCAACGGGCCGGGGCAGTGCGTGGTCTCCGGCGACGCGCAGGCCGTCCACCAGGTGGCCGCCGAGTTCGAGGATCGTGGTCGGAAGACGCGGCGGTTGTCGGTCAGTCACGCGTTCCACAGCGGACACATGGACACCGCACTCCCGGAACTCGAACGAGTGGCCGCGGAGTGCGAGTTCGGTGAACCGAACATCCCGGTGATCAGCAACCGCACCGGCCAACCCCTGACCACCGAGGAACTCACCTCTTCCCACTACTGGGCCCGGCATGCCCGTGAAGCGGTGCGGTTCCACGACGGCATCGCAACAGCACTCGCCGCCGGGACGGACACCTTCGTGGAATGCGGGCCGGACAACACCGCCAGCGCCATGGCCGCACAATGCGTGCCCGACGAACAGCCTGCGACATTCGTCCCCACCCTGCACAGCCAGACCAGACAACCCGGCCAGTCCGGTAAGACCGATGAGCCCGCGGCGTTCGCCACCGCACTGGGCACACTGCACACCACCGGACACCAACCCGACTGGCACACCTTCTACACCGGCACGGACGCCCATCCTGTCCTACTGCCGACGTATGCGTTCCAACACCAGCACTACTGGATCGACGCGGCACCCACTTTGAACAACGGGCCGTCGCGCGGTAACGAGTTCGCGGACGATGCGCTCCGGAACGCCGTCACCGCCGAGAAAACCGATGAGGTCGCCGATCTCCTCGCGCTCCCGGCAGAGTTGCGGTCCAACCTGACCTCACTCGTGCCGCACATGGCCGCCTGGTATCGGCGCCACGAGGCAGAAGCCGCCCTGTCCGAGTGGCTCTACGACGAGCACTGGGAGCCGGCACCCCCGCCAACCGGGAGTTCGAGTTCCTCCGGCGATCGCTGGTTGTTGCTCGCGGCAAGCGACGACCCCGTGGTCGACGCGACTGCGCGGGCCCTGGAAGCGGCGGGCGTCGACGTCGAGCGCACCGCGGTGGCGACCGACCCGGCTCCGGCCGTGGCACGCATCGAGGCGGAACGGTGGGCGGGAGTGCTCCTGGCGGGAGCGTTCACCCACGAGGATTCGTGCGCCCCCTCGGAGCTCGCTGCCGAACTGTCCCGCATCGTCGGTCTCGTCGAGGTGCTGGAACGAACGCCGAGCACCACCCGGTTCTGGTGCGTGACACGCGGTGCGGTCTCGACGACCGATGAGGAGGTGGTGCATCATCCTCTCCAATCGTTGGTCTGGGGATTCGGCCGTGTCGTCGGTCTCGAACGTCCCGACCGTCTCGGTGCGCTCGTCGACGTGCCGGAGGACCTTGCTCCGGAGGCGCTCGCGGAGCTTCCGTCGGTGCTGACTGCCCACGACGACGAGGACCAGATCGCGCTGCGCCCGGACGAGGCGACCGGAGCCTGCCGCATGGTTCGGCGCCTCGGTCGCACTCGTCTGTCGCACGGTGGAGAGGACGTCGCCTTCGCGGGGACGGTGTTGATCACGGGTGGCACCGGTGGTCTCGGTGCGCATACCGCACGGTGGCTGGCCGGGCGTCGTCGTGGTCGCTTGCATCTGGTATTGCTCTCGCGGCGTGGTGAGCAGGCTCCGGGGGCCGGGGAGTTGCGGCAGGAGTTGGAAGAGCTCGGGGCACGGGTGACCATCGCGTGCTGCGATGTGGCCGAGCGGGACGAGCTCGAACGTCTGTTGAGCAGTCTCGACGAGCCGGTGCGCGCCGTGTTCCACGCCGCGGGCACGACCGAGTCGGTCCCGCTCACGGAGCTCGACGCCGAGGTCATCGAGCGCCAAATGGCGTCGAAGGTCACCGGCGCCGCGAATCTCCACGCACTCGTCGGCTCCGACGCGTTGGAGGCGTTCGTTCTCTACGGCAGCATCGCGGGTTTCTGGGGCTCCGGTGAACAGGGTGCTTATGCGGCGGCGAATGCATTCCTGGACGGACTGGCGCGGTGTCGACGAGGCGGGGGGCTGCCTGCCACGGTGATGCACTGGGGCCCGTGGGCCCGGGGTGGCATGGTGAGCGACGAAGTGGCGGTGCAGCTTCGTCGCCGCGGGGTGGAACCGATGGCTCCGGAGGTCGCCCTCCGTGGTCTCGAGATCGCGCTGCGGGACGATCGCGCCGCGCTCGCGGTCGCGAACGTCGACTGGTTCCGTTTCGCCCCGAGCTTCGCTTTCGCACACCCACGGCCCCTACTGCTCGGCGTCGAAGAGGCCCGGCACGCGCTCGCGGAGATCTCCTCGACCGAACACCACGACGGCAAGTCGCTTCTGCACACGCGGTTGCGGGACGCTGCGCCGGAGGAGCGCGCGGAGGTGGCGCTCAACGCGGTGTGCGAAGAGGTGGCGGCGGTGTTGGGGATGGCCGGAGCCGAAGCGGTCCCCGTCGACCGGCCCTTCCAGGAACTCGGCCTGGATTCGCTGATGGCGGTCGAAGTCCAGAAGCGGCTCTCCGCACTGGTGGATCAGAAGCTCTCGCCGAGTCTGCTGTTCGATTACCCGACGGCCCGTGCGCTCTCCGAGTTCGTCCTGGGACTCGTCCACCCCAAGCGGGATGAGCTCGCGGAGGCACGAGAAGCCCTCGAGGTGCTCCAGCGTATCCCCGCCGAGCGGCTCGAGCAGGAAGGGCTGATGAAGCAGCTCGTCGGACTGGTGTTCCACACCCAGGACGGTGCGGCGGCGAACGACGAGGGATCGTCCGATACCGCAGCAGATGCCGGTGACGAGCTGTTCGGTCGGCTCGATGCGCAGTTCTCGAAGCTGAGAGATCTCGGATGAATTCGTATCGCAAGGGTGCCGCGGAGCGTGGCGCCGTCGTCTCTTGTCGCGGTCGGAAGGTGTCGTCATGCCGACGGAAAACGAACTGAAGTCCTACCTGGAGCGTGCGAGCAAGGCACTCGACCTGACCACCGCGAAGCTGGAACGCGAGCAGGCGCGCAACGACGCTCCGATCGCGGTGGTGGCGATGGCTTGTCGTTATCCGGGGGGAGTTCGTTCGCCGGAGGGATTGTGGGATCTGGTGGTGGAGGGCCGGGATGCTGTCAGTGCGTTTCCGGATCGGCCGATGTGGAACGCCGAGGGTCTTTATGATCCGGATCCGGATGCGGTGGGTACGACGTATGCCCGCGAGGGTGGTTTCGTCGAGGACGCGGGGTTGTTCGATCCGGAGTTTTTCGGGATCAGCCCGCGGGAGGCGGAGCGGCTTGATCCGCAGCAGCGGTTGCTGCTGGAGACGTCCTGGGAGGCCATCGAACGGGCGGGGCTGCCACCGTCATCGCTCGACCGCAGCCTCACCGGCGTCTACGTCGGTTCGCAGGGAAGCGACTACCTGAACCACCACTCCGCGCACCTCGAACTTCTCGACGGCCACTTGGGCACCGGCAGCATGTCCAGCACGGCGTCCGGCCGCATTTCCTACACGCTGGGGCTGCAGGGGCCTGCGGTGTCGGTGGACACGGCGTGCAGTTCGTCGCTGGTGGCGCTGCACCTGGCGATGCAGGGGTTGCGGCGTGGTGAGTGCGATCTCGCCTTCGCGGGCGGGGTGACCGTGATGGCAACGCCGACGGCATTCGTCGAGTTCAGCAGGCAGCGTGGGATCGCCCCGGATGGTCGCTGCAAGCCGTTCTCCGATGCGGCGGACGGTGTGGGGTGGTCCGAGGGCTGTGGGGTGTTGCTTCTGGAGCGGTTGTCGGACGCGCGGGCCAATAGCCGTGAGGTGTTGGCGGTGTTGCGGTCGAGCGCGGTCAATCAGGACGGCCGCAGCCAGGGGCTCACGGCGCCGAACGGGCCGGCCCAGGAGCGGGTGATCGGCGCGGCGTTGGCGGCGGGTGGGCTCGAGCCATCGGAGGTGGATGCCGTCGAGGCGCACGGCACCGGCACCTCGCTGGGGGATCCGATGGAGGCTCATGCGCTGCTGTCGACCTACGGGAAGGCGCATTCCGAGCAGGCGCCGTTGTACGTGGGCTCGATCAAGTCGAACATTGGCCATCCGCAGGCGGCGGCGGGAGTCGCCGGAGTGATCAAGATGGTGCAAGCGCTGCAGCACGAGGAACTGCCGCGATCGTTGTATGCCGACGCGCCCACCTCGCACGTCGACTGGGCATCGGGCAATGTTCGCCTCCTCGACGAAACGGTGCCGTGGCCCCATCGGCACGAACACGTTCGACGTGCTGGGGTGAGCTCGTTCGGCATCTCGGGCACGAACGCCCACGTGATCGTCGAAGAAGCGCCCGAGGTCGAGATTTCCGAGTCGGAAACACCCGAGGTGGAGGCAACGCCCGAGGCTGAGGCGGCCAATTCGGGGCCTCGGTTGGCTGGGTGCGTGCTGCCGATTCTTGTGTCCGGTCGTAGTGAGTCGGCGTTGCGGGCGAATGCGGGGCGGTTGGCGGCGTACCTGGCGGAGGACTCGGGGGTCTCGCTGGTGGATGTGGGGCTCACCCTGGCGACGCGGCGCAAGGCCTTTGACTGTCGGGCATCGGTGATGGCTTCCTCGCGGGATCAGGCGATCTCCGGCCTGCGTGCACTTGAACGGGGTGCGCGCCCGCCGGACGTGACCGTGACAGCAGGAGAGCCGTCGCCGGGTGCACTGGGGATGCTGTTCACCGGGCAGGGCAGCCAACGCCTGGGCATGGGCCGTGGTTTGGCTACGGCAGATCCCGATTTTCGGGCTGATGTGCAGAAGATCGCTGCGGCCTTCGAGGAGCACTTGGCCCGACCTCTGTTATCGGTGATGTGGGCCGATGAGTCTTCCGAAGCGGCCGAATACCTGACACGGACGGAATACGCCCAACCGGCATTGTTCACTCTTGAGGTGGCACTGTTTCACCGGTTGCAGCGGTTGGGAATCAGCCCGGATGTGCTGGTGGGCCATTCCATCGGGGAGCTGGCCGCGGTACATGTGTCGGGGGGGCTGTCACTCCCTGACGCAGCAATGTTGGTCGCCGCCCGAGGTCGATTGATGCAACAGTGCCGCACCGATGGGGCAATGGCATCGCTACAAGCCAGCGAAGACGAAATCCGGGCGGTGTTGCCTGAAAGGGTGTGGCTGGCGGCAGTCAACGGGCCGTCGCAATGCGTGATCTCCGGGAACGCGGACGCTGTCGATCAGGTAGCCACCCGGTTCAAGCAAGAGGGACGGAAGACGCGGCGGTTATCGGTCAGTCACGCGTTCCACAGCGGACACATGGACACCGCACTCCCGGAACTCCAACAGACCGCAGCGAAATGCCGGTTCAGCGAACTGGAGATTCCGGTGATCAGCAACATCACCGGCCAACCGTTGACAACTGCGGAACTAAGCTCCCCGAACTACTGGGCCCGGCATACCCGCAAAACAGTGCGCTTCCAGGACGGAATCGACTCGGCGGTGGCCATCGGAGCCCGCACCTTCGTGGAATGCGGACCGGACAACACCGCCAGCACCATAGCCACACAATGCGTACCCGACCAACACCCGACCACATTCATCCCCACCCTGCACAGCCGACCCGGCCAATCCGGTGAGCCCGCGGCATTCACCACCGCACTGGGAACACTACACACCACCGGACACCAACCCGACTGGCACACCTTCTACACCGGCACCAGGGCGAAGCCCACCCAACTACCCACCTACGCCTTCCAACACGAACACTACTGGCTCGCCCCACCGACGACCGATACCGGTTCTGGTGTCGGCGAACAACCGGGTGAGGCGTGCCGGTGGCCGCTGGCAGGCCGGCGGCACGCGCTTCCCGCAGGGGGATACGTACACACCATGCGGGTCGGCCCCGGAGCACAAACGTATTTGGCCGACCATCGGGTGTTCGGGCGTGTGGTGGTGCCAGGAGCCTTCCACGCCTCGATACTGCTGGCCATCGCGGCGAGCCGCTGGCCGCACCGGCCGGTGGCGGTGGAGGATGTGCAGTTCGTGGAGGCGCTGACGTTCGACTCGGTCGATGGCAGCGTGCCGGTGCAGGTACACCTCATCCCCGAAGGCGATGCCCCCGATGCCACTGAGACGTTCCACGCCACCCTCGCCAGCAGGCAGCACGACCAGTGGACCACCCACGCACGCGCCCGACTCACCCCAGCCGACGAACCGGCGACACTTCCGATGCTTCCTTCCGCCCCGGTCCTGGAGGAGATGAACACGGCCGAGGGCTTGCTGGATTCCTTGCGCGCCGTGGAGGTGGACTGGGCACCGCAGTGGCGGTGGCTGTCCGGATTCCGGAACGCCGGTGACGCCTGCCACGGCGCCTTCACGGTGCCGGACGGCGTCGATCCCGAGGGTTCTCCGGTACCGGCGGGTCTCCTCGACAACGCTTTCGCGGTCGCCATGTCGCTTTCCGGGCGCATCGAGGCGGGAACCCCGCAGTTGCCGTTCCACATCGAACGGCTGAGCTGGTCCGGACGGCACACCGCGGTCCGCACCGCGACGAGCGCGGGCCTGCGGCCCCAGGAGTCGATGACCCGGGCCGATGACCTCGTCGGGCGTGACGCGTCCGGAGGAACGGTGTTTCACCTCCACGGATTCTCCGCGCACCGAGCTCCGCTGCATCGCTTCCTCCCATCCCAGCACGGGAACGATCTCTTCCGAGTCGCGTTCGATCCCGTCGAAACCGATCCGGTCGCCACCGAGTCGATGGGCGGGGAGCCGGAATCCGTTCGGTACGTGCCCGCGTTCGAGACGGACATCGCGGCGTTCGTCAGCGAGCTAACCGCCGCTGACGAGACGCCGACGATCGTGGTGGAGTGGCCGGATTGCACTCCTACCACGGACGCCGTTCACGGCGTGACCAAGCGCGCGCTCGCCTGGCTTCAGGCATGGTCGGATTCCGAAGCGCTCGGCGATGCGCGGTTCGTATGGGTGACGCGCAACGCCTGCACGGTCGGCGACGGCGATCGCGCGGCCTCCCCGGCAGCGGCCGCCTTGTGGGGAATCGGACGGACGGCGCAGTCGGAGCACCCGGACCGCTCCCTCGTGCTCGTGGACGTCGACGCCGAACTCGACCACGTCTCGCTCGACGCCGCGCTGCGAACGCGGCCCGCCGACGAGCCACAGCTGGCGCTGCGCGACGGCAAGCCGGTCGCCCCTCGGCTGACGACTCTCGAGGCGAGGTCACCCGACGCCAAGCCCGAGGACACGGCGCACGCTCCGTTCGACGGATCGGGCACCGTGCTGGTCACCGGCGCCACCGGTGGGCTCGGTCGCATCGTGAGCCGTCATCTCGTCGCAGCCCACGGAGTGCGCCACCTGCTGCTGCTGTCGCGGTCCGGGCAGAGCGCCTCCGGCGCCGCCGAGCTGGTCGGGGAGCTCGAAGACCTCGGCGCGGAGACGGTGACCCTCCGCGCGTGCGACGCGTCCGTTCGCCAGGAGTTGGCAGGGATCATCGAGGAGATCCCCGCGGATCGTCCACTGCGTTCGGTCGTGCACGCGGCGGGAACCATCGATGATGGTCTGCTCACGGATCTCACCGACGCGCGCGTCGAGACGGCCCTTCGCGCGAAGGTGGATGCGGCGTTGCATTTGCATGAGTTGACGGAGTCGGTGTCGTTGTCGGCGTTTGTGCTGTTCTCGTCGGTGGCGGGGACGTTCGGCAGCGCGGCGCAAGGCAGTTATGCGGCGGCGAATGCCGCGCTCGATGCGGTGGCGGCGCGGCGCAAGGCCTGTGGCCTTCCGGCGACGAGTCTGGCGTGGGGACCGTGGGCCGAGGCGGGGATGGCCGCCGAGATGGATCGCCCACTGCAGCGGCGGCTGCGGCGCGAGGGGCTGCGGTTCCTCGACACCGAGAGCGGGATGCGCCTGTTCGACGACGCGCTCGTACGACCGGAAGCGGTGCTCGCGCCGGTGCTGCTGGATCGGGGCATCCTCCGGAACTCGGATGGTGCCGCGAGCGTGCCGCCGCTTCTCCGTGGCCTCGTGCGGGCGCAGGAATCGAGCGGGCGTGACCGGTCCGGGACGACGCTCGTCGACACACTCGCGACGGTGCCCGAGGACGAACGCCCCCGTGTCGTGCTGGAGGCGGTACGCGCGGAGGTGGCGGCGGTGCTCGGGATCACGTCCGCCGAAGAGGTTCCCCCACAGCGAGCACTCCAAGAGCTCGGCCTCGACTCGCTGATGGCGGTGGAGGTGCGGAACCGCCTGTCCGGCCTCGTCGGGCAGATGCTCCCCGCCGATCTCCTGTTCAGCTACCCGACCGCCCAGGCACTTGCCGAGCGGATCTCGTCCACTCTCGCCCCGGACGAGGAGGAGGACGAGGCCGATCAGGCGCGGGAGCTCGTGGCGGCGTTGGAGCGGTTCTCGCCGGAAGCGCTCGAACGCAGCGGGGCGGCACAGCGGCTGCTCGACTTGACGTTCCGGCTGCGGAAGCGCCCGGGCGACGGAAGAACAGAAGAACAGGACCTCGAGGGCGCCTCCGACGAGGAGCTTCTCGAGATCCTCGACGAGGAGATCTCGACCTGGTGACTCGGCCGGTGTTGGACGGGGCCGCTCGCCGCCGCATGCGGGACGGACTCGGGCCCTCCCCTCGGAAAGGTAATTCGATTGGCGACCGACCCAGAGCTGCGAACGTATCTGAAGCGCGCGACGGCGGAGTTGAAGGAGACCAAGCGCCGCCTCGCCGACGAGCTGCATCGAACGAACGAGCCGATCGCCATCGTGTCGATGGCCGGCCGTTATCCGGGCGGAGCGGACACGCCGGAGGCGCTGTGGCAACTCCTCGACGAAGGGCGTGACGGGATCGGTGGGTTCCCCGACCGCCCCGAATGGAGCGTCGAACGTGTCTATGACCCCGATCCGGACGCACCGGGTCGCTCGACGACGAAGGAAGGTGGTTTCCTCCACGACGCCGGGCTCTTCGACTGCTCGTTCTTCGGGATCAGCCCGAAGGAGGCGGAGCGGTTCGACCCGCAGCAGCGCATTCTCCTCGAAACCTGCTGGGAACTCCTGGAACGAGCGCGTGTGCCCGCCTCGTCCCTCGAGGGCAGTCTCACCGGTGTCTATGCGGGCGTCATGTACAACGACTACCTGTCGCGGCTGGGTCACGACCCGACGAACTTCGACGGACACAACGTCGCGGCGGGGGCGGGCAGCCTCATCTCCGGCCGCATCGCCTACACCCTCGGGGTCCAGGGCCCTGCGGTCTCCGTCGACACCGCGTGCAGTTCGTCGCTGGTGACCATCCACATGGCGATGCAGGCGCTGCGGCGCGGTGAATGCGATCTCGCGCTCGCCGGCGGAGTCACGGTGATGGCGACACCCTCCATCCTCATCGAGTTCAGCAGGCAGTACGCGGCGGCGCCGGACGGCCGCTGCAAACCGTTCTCCGCAGCGGCGAACGGAGTCGGCTGGTCCGAGGGATGCGGGATGCTGCTGCTCGAGCGGCTTTCGGACGCACGGGCCAACGGCCACGACGTGTTGGCGGTGCTCCGGTCGAGCGCGACCAATCAGGACGGTCGCAGTCAAGGCTTGATCGCGCCGAACGGTCCCTCCCAGGAGCGGGTGATGAGGATGGCGCTGACCTCGGGCGGCCTCGGTCCGGACGATGTGGACGCGGTGGAGGCCCACGGCACCGGAACGGCGCTCGGCGATCCGATGGAAGCCAACGCCGTTTTGGCGACCTACGGCAAAACCCGCTCCGCGGATACCCCGCTGTATCTCGGCTCGATCAAGTCGAACTTCGGTCACACACAGGCGGCCGCCGGGGCGGCGGGCGTGCTGAAGATGGTGCTCGCGCTCCAGCGCGAGCGGTTGCCACGGTCGCTGTACGCGGGCGAACCGTCGACGCGCGTCGACTGGTCTTTGGGACGTGTTCAGCTGCTCGCGGATCCGGTGGCCTGGCCGCGCCGAGACGGGCACGTCCGTCGCGCGGGGGTGAGTTCGTTCGGCATCTCCGGGACCAACGTGCACGTCATCGTCGAAGAGGCACCCGTACCCACCGTGTCGGAGGAGACGCGGGTGAACCTGGCGGCGGATGCGGAGCACGACGTCGCTCCGCAGCACCTCCGGACGCCGTTGCCGCTGGTCCTGTCCGGGCACACCGAGGATGCACTCCGCGCCAACGCCGCACGCCTCGCTGACCGGATCGCCCCACAACTCGCCACAGCACCGGCCACCGCGAGCGCCGTACTCCGGGACGTGGCGTGGAGTCTGGTCGCGACGCGTGATGCGTGCTGGGAGCGGCTCGCGTTGCCCGTCGGGAGCGAGGACACCGTCGACGCACTCCGAGCGGTCGCCGACGGGACGCTGCCGTCCGGTGCGGTCCGGGCGAGCGCCAAGCGATCGGACGTGGTGTTCGTGTTCCCGGGGCAGGGCAGTCAGTACCCGGGGATGTGTCGCGAGTTGCTCGCCGACCGCGTCTTCCGCCGGACGCTCGACGACTGCGACGAGGCGCTTCGCCCGCACACGGGCTTCTCGGTGGTTGAGCTGCTCGAGGCGGACGACGAGTGGCAACGCGAGGCGATGTCCCGGGTGACGGTGGTGCAGCCGTTGCTGTTCGCCGTGGCGGTCGCACTCGGCCGACTCTGGCAGAGCTGGGGCGTGCAGCCGTCGGGAGTACTCGGGCACAGCCAAGGGGAGGTCGCGGCAGCGGTCGTCGCCGGAACTCTGAGCCTGGACGATGCGGCGCGCGTCGTCGCGGTGCGCAGCCGTCTCGTCGAGAGCCTGGACGGAGACGGGGGCATGGCCAGTGTGGGGTTGCCGGTGGACGAGGTGGAGCGCCGTCTCACCGGGCGCGGCGGTCTCTCGATCGCCACGGTGAACACCGCGGAGTCGACAGGAGTCGCCGGCGAGCGGACCGAACTCGAGCGCTTCACCGCCGAGCTGGAAGCGGAGGGCGTGTTCTGCCGCCGCATCGCGGTCGACTACGCCTCCCACTCACCGCAGGTGGATCCGATCCTGGAGCCGATACGCCGGGAACTGGCCGAGCTGTCCCCTCGATCGGGCGCCGTCCCGATGTACTCGACGGTGCACGGCGCGCGGCTCGCAGGGGAAGAGTTGGACGGCGCGTACTGGGCCGACAATCTGCGACAGCCGGTGCGCCTCGATCACGCCCTCGTGGCATTGGACCCCGGCAGCCGGACCGCGTTCCTGGAGATCAGCGCACATCCGCTGCTGGTCGCACCGCTGAAAGGGGACGATCACGGCGCGGTCGTCGGATCGCTGGTCCGCGACCAGGACCCGCGGGCGCGTCTCCGTATCGCGGCTGCGGAGTTGTTCGCCCACGGCATCCCGGTGGACTGGACCGCTATCTGGAACGGGTCCGAGGCTCGCACCGTTGATCTGCCGACCTATGCGTTCCAGCGAGAGCACTACTGGCTGGAAGTCCCCACCTCCTCTCGCGGCGATGCGCAGGCCTTCGGTCTCGAGGCAGGCGCGCACCCGCTCGTGGGGGCGCGCGCGGACCTGCCCGACGGCAGCGCGCTCTTCTCCGGCAGCCTCGATCCGGCCGCGCATCCCTGGTTGCTCGAGGAGCACATCCACGGCGTACCGATCGCGCCCGTCTCCGCGGTGGGCGAACTCGTGCTGCACGCCGCTGTCGAGCTGGGGGCGAGCGGTGCCACGTCGCTGGCTCTCGACGCCCCGTGGCCGCTCGATGACCAGCGGCCGTGGCGTGCCCAGCTGATGATCGACCCCTCCGACGAAAACGGAGCGCGCTCGTTCGTCGTCCGGGGTCGACTCCGCGATGCGGGTGAGGACGAACCGTGGAGCACGCACGCGACCGGAACGCTGGGCGGGGATGGTGCCCCCGGACATGTGCTTGACGGCCTCGACGAATGGCCCCCGGCCGGAGCCGATGGGGCCACGGTGGAAACCGTCGACCGGTTGGCGGCGCGTGGTCACGACATCGGGCCGGCGTTCCGGGCAGCCGAGAGGATCTGGGATCGAGGGGACACGTGGTTCGTCGAGGCGGCGTTGCCCGCGGAGCTGGTCACCGACGACGAGTCCGCCGAGGAGACATCCTTCCGGTTGCACCCGGCGCTGCTGGAGGCGGTGCTGCAAACCGTGGCAGCCCATGCCGCCGACACCGACGCGCCACTGTTCCCTGCCGAATGGTGGGGCGTACGGCTGCACGCGCTCGCCGCGACGGCAGTCCGGGCACGCGTCACTCGCGTCGGCGACACGGAGTTCCGTGTCGAGCTGTTCGATCCGACCGGGGCTCCGGTGGCCACGATCGAACGCTGTGTCTTCCGCCCCGCCACGATCGAGGACGTTCAGCGCGCGTCGCGGCGTACGGCGTCGTCGCTCTACCGTGTCGAGACTCGGCCGGTCCCGGCTCGGTCGGAGCCGGATGATTCGGTACCCGTGCTCGTCGTGCGTTTCCCGAGCTTCGACGCGACCCCCGAGGGAGTCCGGGACGCGATCCACCGGGGAGTCGCCCGGCTCCAGGACTGGCTCGCATCCGCGGCGCCGGAAGACGGTCGCGTTGTGTGGGTCCTCCACGACGCGGTGGGCGCGGACGGCGGTGATCGATCTCCGAATCCCGCGATGGCGGCGCTGTGGGGACTCGGACGGTCGTTCCAGGCCGAGCATCCCGAGCGTCGGCTCGTGCTGCTGGACACCGGCACGGATCAGGACGACGCGGCCTTGCGGGATCTCATGCGGAGTGTGCCGGAGGAGGAGAACCAACTCGTGGCGCGCGACGGGTCCCTCGCGGTGCTACGCCTGGTGCAGGCCTCCGCGTCCGAAGCGCAGTCGTCCGCTGCCGCGCCGGACGAGGGAGCCGCGACACCATTGCCCGTCTCCGGAACGGTCCTCGTCACCGGCGGAACCGGCGGCCTCGCCCGACTCACCAGCCACCACCTCGTCGCCGGGCACGGCGTGCGTCACCTGGTACTGCTCTCGCGGTCGGGGCAGCAGGCCGCGGGCGCCGACGCGCTGGTCCGAGAGCTCGAGGAGGTGGGTGCGGAGACGGTCACCGTCGCGGCCTGCGACGTGAGCGACCGCGCGGAGTTGGCGGCCGTACTCAGCGGCATCCCGGCGGAGCGGCCGCTGAGCGCGGTGTTCCACACCGCGGGCGTCCTCGACGACGGCTTGATCGGTGATCTCACTCCGGAACGCGTCGACACCGTGCTGCGGCCGAAGGTCGACGCAGCGCTGCACTTGCACGAGCTGACCGAGAACGCGCAGCTGTCCGCCTTCGTCTTGTTCTCCTCGATGGCCGGCACCATCGGCGGACCCGCACAGGCGAACTACGCGGCGGCGAACGCGGCTCTCGACGCCTTGGCGGAGCGTCGCGTGCGCCGGGGTCTTCCCGCGCTCAGCCTCGCGTGGGGCCTGTGGTCGGAAACCGGTCTCGTCACCGAACTCGAGGACCGGCTCCGGGAGCGGCTCGGTCGGACGGGCATGCTGCCGATCGATCGGGAATCCGGTATGGCGCTGTTGGACGCGTCGCTGAGCGGGCCGGACCCCGTGGTCGCCCCCGCGCCGCTCGACAGGGCACTGCTGCAGCGACGCGCCACCGCCCAGCCGGAGACCGTGCCCGCCATGCTCCGGTCCCTGGTGCGCAACCCTCTTCGCCGGGCCGCGGACGCGCGTGGCACCGGCTCCGAACTCGCCACTCGACTCGCGCGGCTTCCGGAGGCCGAACGGGCGCCCGCACTGCTCGACGCGGTGCGTGGCGAGCTCGCCACCGTTCTGGGGCTGCCGGGGACTTCGGCGGTTCCCCCGGATCGTCCGGTCCGCGACCTCGGCCTCGACTCGCTGATGGCCGTCGAGTCCCGGAACCGGCTGTCGGCCGTGGTCGGCCAACCGCTCTCGGCGAACCTCCTCTTCGATTACCCGACGCCGGAGGATCTCGCCGATGCCCTCGGGGAAAAGCTCGGTCCTGAGGTCGGGGCCCGGAGGCAGAGCGCGAGCGACGAAGAGGAAGCGCGTATCCGGGATCTGCTTGCGAAGGTGCCGCTCTCCCGACTGCGGGAGAGCGGCCTGCTCACCCCGATCCTCGAGGTCGCCGAGGGCGTCGACGCAGCAAGCGCCGCCGATGCCACCGGCTCCGGGGAGATCGATTCGATGAACGTGAGCGACCTCCTTCGCCTCGCCGAAGAGGGGGGCGAATAACCCTGCAGCGCCCGGCAACCCGACGCGGAAAGCCAAGAAGGATTCATGTCTGATCAAGAGAAGCTCACCGAAGCCCTTCGAACCGCACTGAAGAAGTCCGAGCGGCTACAGCAGGAAAAACGCGCGCTCATCGCCTCGATGCGCGAACCGATCGCGGTGGTGTCGATGGCATGTCGATATCCGGGAGACACGCACACACCGGAGGACCTCTGGCACCTCCTCACCGAGGGCAGGGACGCGATCACGCCGTTCCCGGATCGGCCCGGCTTCGATCGTGAGCACCTCTACGACCCGGATCCGGACGCGCCGGGTAAGTCGTACGGGTATGAGGGAGGGTTCCTGCACGAGGCGGGAGAGTTCGATCCCGCCTTCTTCGGGATCAGTCCGCGGGAGGCGAAATACATCGACCCGCAGCAGCGCCTGCTCCTCGAGACGGCGTGGGAAACCTTCGAACGGGCGGGCATTCGCCCTTCGTCGCTGGCACGCAGCTCGACCGGTGTGTATACCGGCATCTTCCCGAACTTCTACGCCACCAGTGACCTCGAAGAGCTGGACGGGCACACCACCGCGGGATCGCTGCCGAGCGCCGCCTCGGGGCGGATCTCCTACACCTTCGGGCTCGAGGGGCCTGCGGTGTCGGTGGACACCGCCTGCAGCTCGTGCCTCACCGCGGTCAACCTCGCGATGCAGGGACTCCGCAGGGGCGAGTGCGACCTCGCGCTCGCCGGTGGAGTGACGGTGATGACCAGCCCCGCAGGCTTCGTCGAATTCAGTCGGCAGCGGGGCATGGCTTCCGACGGTCGTTGCAAGGCGTTCTCCGACCACGCCGACGGCATGGGATTCGGAGAAGGGTGCGGCGTACTGCTGCTCGAACGCCTCTCCGACGCGCAGCGACGAGGCCACGAGGTGCTGGCTGTACTGCGCGGCAGCGCGGTCAACCAGGACGGCCGCAGCCAGGGGCTCACGGCACCGAACGGTCCCTCGCAGGAACGGGCGATCCGAGCGGCGCTCGAATCGGCCGACCTGTCTCCCTCCGACGTCGACGCGGTCGAAGCGCACGGGACCGGCACCACCCTCGGCGATCCCATCGAGGCTCACGCCCTGCTGTCGACCTACGGCGCGGCGCATTCCGAGCAGGCACCGCTGTACCTCGGGTCGGTCAAGTCGAACCTCGCCCACGGGCAGGCCGCGGCGGGTGCGGCGGGGGTGATGAAGATGGTGCTGGCGCTCCGGAATGAGCTGTTGCCGCGTTCGCTGTACTCCGAGGAGCCGAGTCGCCACGTCGACTGGTCCGCGGGCAACATCGAGCTCCTCGCAGAGCCGAAGCCGTGGCCCAAGCGGGAGGGGCACGTCCGCCGCGCGGGCGTGAGCTCGTTCGGCCTGTCCGGGACCAACGCGCACGTCATCGTCGAGGAGGCGCCCCCGGCGCCGACGACATCCGCGGCGGACGAACCCGAACGCCGCATCGCGGCGGACGAGGACACGCCGACGCTCGCGGCCGTTCCGCTCGTGCTGTCGGGGCACTCCGAGGACGCGGTGCGCGCGAACGCGGCGAGGCTCGCCGACCATCTCGACGCCCGGTCCCACGACGACCAGTCGGGTTCCCTTGTCGACGTCGCGTGCAGCCTGGTCACGACCCGCGACGCGTTCTGGGACCGACTCGTCGTCCCGGCTTCCGAACCGGCCGAGGCGGTCGAGCAGCTGCGTGCGTGCGCTGCGGGAGCGCATCCGACCGGAACAGTGCGGGCCGCCGCGAAGCGGACCCAGCCGGTCTTCGTCTTCCCCGGGCAGGGTAGCCAGTACCCGGGAATGTGCCGTTCCCTGCTCCAGGAGGCGGTTTTCCGCGAGGCGCTGGCCGAGTGCGACGAGGCACTCCGCGGGCATGTCGGGTTCTCCGTGGTCGAACTCCTCGAGGCCGGCGACGACGAGCAGCGAGCGGCGATGGCGCGGGTGGACGTGGCGCAACCACTGCTGTTCGCGGTGTCGGTCGCGCTCGGCGAGCTCTGGGAGTCGTGGGGCGTTTCCCCTGCCGCGGTCATCGGGCACAGCCAGGGCGAGGTGGGCGCCGCAGTGGTCACAGGGGCGCTGAGCCTCGAAGAGGGAGCCCGCGTCGTCAGTGTGCGCAGTCGGCTGGTCCGCGGTCTCGATGGCGACGGCGCGATGGGCAGCATCGGAATGCCGGTCGACGAGGTAGAGCGGCGCCTCGCCGAGCGGGACGGGGGCCTGTCGGTGGCTGCCGTGAACACCGCGGAGTCGACGGTGGTCGCCGGCGACTCGGACGCGCTCGCCGCGCTGCTCGCCGAGCTGGAAGCGGAAGGCGTGTTCTGCCGCCGCATCGCGGTCGACTACGCCTCCCACTCACCGCAGGTGGACCCGGTCCTCGCCACGATCAGATCCGAGCTGTCGGACCTCGCGCCGCGCAAGGGCCGGGTCCCGATCTACTCGACAGTACGGGGTGCACGGCTCGACGGAAACGAGCTCGACGGCGCCTACTGGGCGGACAACCTGCGCCTGCCGGTGCGGCTGGACCAGGCGCTCGACGCACTCGCCCCCGGTGACGAGACGGCGTTCCTCGAGCTGAGCGCGCATCCGCTGCTCGTCGCGGCCCTGAGCGGCAGTGCTCATGCGGGGGTCGTGGGTTCGCTGCATCGCGATAAGAGTGCCGCGAGCCGTATCCGGGTCGCGGCGGCGGAGCTCTTCGCGCACGGGATCGCCGTCGACTGGCCTGCCGTCTACGCCGACCTCGGGGCGAATCCGGTGACGCTTCCCACCTACGCGTTCCAGCGGCAGCACTACTGGCTCGACATGGACCGGACAACGGTCTCGGATCTCACCGACCTCGGTCTGGACACGTCCGAGCACGCCCTTCTCGGCGGGCGAACCGACCGGCCTGATGGCGGTGCCGTGTTCACCGGCCGGGTCTCACCGTCGACCCGGTGGCTCGCCGATGGTGACGTCTTCGACACGACGATGGTTCCTGCCGCTGCGCTCGTCGACGCGGTCCTGCACGCGGTCTCGGCCGTGCCGGGCAACGATGCCGCGGGAGTGCGGGAGGCATCGCTCGACACGCCCCTCGCCGTCGAAGGTGCGGCGCGGCGGTTACAGCTCACTCTTGAGCCGGAACAGGACGACGGGACGCGGGCCTTCTCGCTGCACAGCCGGGCAGAGGATGACCCAGTGGCGTGGAAGCGCCATCTTGTCGGAACGCTGGCCGCGGCCATGCCGGAGGAGGCGACCGATGCCCCGCCGTGGCCGCCGAAGGGCGCGACCGAACTCGACGTGGACGACCTGTACGAGACGCTCGCGACGCGAGGATGGACGCCAGGAGCCGCGATGCGCGGCCTGCGGCGGATCTGGCAGGACGGTGACGCCCTGTTCGTGGAGGTGGCGCTGCCGGAAACCGTTGGCGTGGAGAGCGTGGGCGAGGTCGACGGCTTCGGCCTTCATCCGGCGTTCCTCGACGCTGCGCTCCAGGCGCTGGAAGGGACCGACGCTGCCTCGGGCGACGACGTCCGCCTGCCGGTGGAGTGGCGTGCCGTGCGGCTCCACGCGGTCGGGGCGACGACGGTTCGCGCGCGGATCACCGGCGTCGGCGGTCCGGAGGTGAGCATCGACCTGTTCGATCCGAGCGGTGCGCCGGTGGCGACGGTCGGTGCCGTCGCGCGGCGTTCCGTGACCGCGGCAGAGGTTCGCGCCACCGTCGGGGGTGAACGGCCGCAGCTCTACCGGGTCGATGTGCGTCCGGTGCGGTTCCGCTCCGCCACCGCGACCCCCGCGGTATTCCGTGAGGTGGACGTCCACGCGCCCGACTTCACCACCCTCGCCGCCGAGGCGCGGGACGAGAACCCGGTCTTCGTGGTCCGATGGCCGGAAGTGGCGCCCACAGCGGCCGCCGTGCGGGAGGTCACGCATCGCGGACTCGGTTTTCTCCAGGGCGTGCTCGACACCGACGGGCTCGAGCACGCGCGCATCGTCTGGCTCACGCGAGAAGCCTGGGTCGCCGACCATGACGACGCGCCTGCCAACCCGGCCTCCGCTGCGCTCTGGGGTCTCGGCCGCTCCTTCCACACCGAGCACCCGGATCGTGACCTCGTGCTCGTCGATCTCGACGCTGCGCGTGCGGACGACGAGTCCCTCCGCCGGCTGCTTGACACGCTCCCTGCCGACGAGAACCAGCTCCTCGTCCGCGGCGACGCGGTCTCGGCCCCGCGTCTGACCCAGGTAGACAGCGGCACGGAACGGCCGAGGCCCGCCTGGAACCAGGACGGCACGGCGTTGGTCACCGGTGGAACGGGTGCCCTCGCGCGGGTGACCAGCCTGCACCTGGTGCGGCACTTCGGTCTGCGGCACCTGATGCTCGTGTCGCGGTCGGGTCCTGCGGCGGAGGGCGCCGAGGACCTCGTCCAGGAGCTGAAGACCGCCGGGGCGGAGACCGTCACGCTGCGGACCTGCGACGTCTCCGATCGCACGGACCTCGAAACGACACTGGACGTGATCCCGGAGGAAAACCCGCTCTCCGTAGTGCTCCACACCGCAGCGGTCGTCGACGACGGACTCCTGCCCGAACTCACCCCCGAGCAGGTCGACAGGGTGCTTGCCCCGAAGGTGGACGCCGCCTTCCACCTCGACGCGCTGACCCGCGACGCCTCCCTCGACGCGTTCGTCCTGTTCTCCTCGGCGGCGGGAACTCTCGGCGCGATGGGCCAGGCCAACTACGGGGCGGCGAACGCATCCCTCGACGCGCTGGCGGCCCGGAGGCGGCGCCAGGACCTACCGGGGCTCAGCCTCGGCTGGGGGACGTGGGTCGAGGCGGGGCTGGTCACCGAGCTCGACGACCTCCTTCAGCTTCGGCTGCGCCGCATGGGGCTGTTGCCGATCGACGATGAGCTCGGGCTACGGTTGTTCGACGACGCGCTGCGCCGACCGGACGCGTTTCTCGCGCCGGTGCCGCTCGATCGCGCCGCGCTCCAGCGGACGGCGAGCGTGCAGCCGGGAGCAACGCCGTCGATTTTGCGTGCGCTGGCCCGCGTCCCGAAGCGCCGTGCCGCCGGGGCCGGGCATGCCGACGGAGGACTGGCAGCGACGGTGCGGCGACTGCCCGCCGCCGAGCGCGAGGATGCCCTGCTCGAGATCGTGCAGGGCGAGTTCGCCGCCATCCTCGATCTCGCGGGTCCAGCGGGAATCGCGCCCGATCGACCGGTGCAGGACCTGGGCCTCGACTCGCTGATGGCGGTCGAGCTGAGGAACCGCCTCGGATCACTCGTCGGTGCCCGGTTGCCCGCTTCGGTCCTCCTCGATCATCCGAAGCCCCGTGACCTCGCGCGCTTTCTCGTCGACGAGCTCGGCGCGGCGACCGAGGGCGGATCGGACGACGCCGCCGGAGGCGCACCGGCCACGAACCGGAGCGCGGACGGGTCGCATCCCACGCCGATCGCCGAGTACGTCGCGGAACCATGGTTGTCGATGACTCGAGAGCTCTCGTTCGAGCCGCATAACGCGGCGGCGCGGTCCGTCCTGCTGACGGGGGCGACGGGCTTTCTCGGTGCCCATCTCGTCGACGCGCTCCTCGAAGATCCACAGGTCGAACGGGTCGTGGCCGTGGTGCGCGCCCGCGACGATCACGGCGCCCGTGAGCGGGTTCGCCGGTCGTTGCGCCAGTGGGGGCTCTCGCACCTGGATGATGTCTTCGAAGACCGGGTGACGGTTTATGCCGGTGATCTCGGAGAGCACCGGCTCGGCATGGACGAAGCCACGTTCCGGAAGGTCGCGTCCGAGACCACCGAGGTGCTGGCCAACGGGGCCGCAGTCGACTGGTTCGCGCCGTTCCGCAAGCTCGCCAGGGTGAATGTCGGCGGGGTGCATCAACTTCTCGAACTCGCGTCCGCGGGAGGTCATCAACGCTTCTCGCTCGTGTCGACCCAGGCGGTGCACGACGTGTCGCCGCCGCTCGACGCGAACTACTGGGACGACGACAGAGCGCTCCAGGGGTACGGGATGAGCAAGCGTGCCGCCGAGCACCTGGTCGAGGCCGCGCGGAAACGGGGGCTGTCAACGGCGGTGTTCCGCCCCGGCGTCGTCATCGCCGGAGCGGAGTGCGGCACCATGAACAAACGCCAAGGGGAGTACCACATCTTCCGGGCGGTCGTGGAATCGCGCTCGCTGCCGGACGACGGGATCGGCACCGGCTCGCCCGTCGATTACGTCGCCCACGCGATCGCCTGCCGGGCCCTCGACCTGTGTGCGCAGCACGTCTACGAGGTCACCCATCCCGCTCCACCGAGCCCTCAGGAACTCCAGCGCCTCTTCCACGAGGCGGGCTGGGACTGCGCCCTGGTTCCCTCGGAGACCTTTCTCCAGTGGACCTCCGACACGATGCGATCAGGGGACCACTGGCTGCGGCTCGCAGAGGTGCTGCTCGAGGGACACGGTGGGGCGGTTTCGGCGCACGTTCCGTCGTCGATGCCGTCCGATGCGCTGGCGCAACGCTTCCGGCCGGAGGCAGGGATCCTGCGCACGCTGCACGCCGTCACGGAGGACGAGAGCGCGAACAGCGAACCACGGATGTAACCGTTTCGGAAAACGTGTAGAACCGTGTTCCGAGCCGTCGCATTGCTGTGCGGAGTTGGCCCCTGCCTCTTCGGCCGGGGTCTTCCCGTGGCGGTACGAACGCCCCCTCGGGGCGGCGGATCCGCCGACCTTTCTACCGTCCGTTCTCCCATGCCGCTCGCGTCGCCGCTGCGATCGAGGAGCGCCATGGCGATCACCAGCCGCAGGGTCGGCGCCGCACCGCGAATCGGGGTCTGAGTAGGGGTCTGGGGAAAATCCGTGACAGATTAAACGCTAGTGAACATCATAGCTGGTCATAGCTTCGGAGACGAGCACGTGACCAGCCTCCGACGGAAGCTGAGCCAGCCTGGTGACCAGCGATAACGTTCAATCCCCCCGGTTCTTCTTCAAACCCCAATACCGCTCAGTGCCGTGATCCCGGTGTCTTGTCGTCAACGATCGTAGATCTCGCGGCGGTGTCCGAGGTCGACGACCACGACGACGAGGCGCTCGTCCTCGACGCGATAGATCACGCGGTAGTCGCCGACGCGCAGCCGCAGGTAGCCGGGCTCGGATGTCAGGGCGACCACCCCGTTCGGGCGGGGGTTGTCGGCGAGGTTGTCGATGGCGGTCTGCAGGCGGCGCCGCATCGGCTTATCGATCTTGCCGAGGGTTTTCAGGGCGTCCCGGGTGATCTCGAGGTGCCAGCCGCTCACGCCTCGCCGCCCTCCAGGGCGACAATGGCCTCGTTCCAGGAGAGGGTGCCGGACTCTTCGGCTTCACGGGCCCGCCGCGCCCAGTAGGCGTCTTCGGCGTCGGCGTGAGCTTCGGCGACGTCGGCCGGCACGAGCGCGGCGACGCGCTTGCCCCGGTTGGTCAGATAGACCGTCTGGCCGTCCTTGGCCTTCTCGGCGTAGTCGGACAGGTGTGGCCGGGCGGTCGAGAGGTTCACCTCGATCTCGTCGGACGAGTCGTTCTGGTGTATCGCTTCCACACTCATGCCTCCATCGTACGAGCATGACTTTTCCACAACAAGTACGGACAGTACGAGATGTACGAGTGGTACTTGTCGTACCTCGCTGCTAGGGGTAGGAACGGAGTTCGGCTGAAACGGGCCGTGGCAGTCTCTTTGCCCTGCTCACTGCGGTAGCGCTGTCCCCGTAGTCCGCCGTTAGCACGCCGGTCACCGATCCTGCCGCCGCAACGACCACCGCTGGTCAGCGCGGCGTTTTACCGCCCAACTGGTGCGGACGGCCCGAACCTGGCGTATTCGGTTCCTACCCCTAGTGTCGTGAGTCGTTGATTCGTTGGCAGTATGTGGCGAGGGTGTCGAGGATCTCGTCGGCGGTCTTGGTCCAGATGAAGGGTTTGGGGTCGGCGTTCCAGGCTTCGATCCAGGCGGTGACGTCGGCTTCGAGTTCGTCGACACTACGGTGGGCCGAGCGGCGGAGTTTGCCGCGTGGTGAGTTCGGCGAACCAGCGTTCCACCAAATTGAGCCAGGAGGCACTGGTCGGGGTGAAGTGCACGTGGAACAGCGGGTGGGCCAGGAGCCATTTCTTGATGGCCGGTGTTTCGTGAGTGCCGTAGTTGTCGCAAACCAGGTGCAGGTCCAGCTCGGCGGGAGTATTTTTGTCGATGGTTTTCAGGAATTTCAAGAATTCCTGGCGCCGGTGGTGGGCGGCGATGACAGAGCCGCTGGAGATGTCCAGGGCGGCGAACAGGCTGGTCGTGCCATGACGCACGTAGTCGTGGGCCTGACGTGCCGGAGTGGTGGGCATGATCGGCAGGGTGGGAGCGGTGCGGCCGAGGGCCTGCATCTGGGATTTCTCGTCCACGCACAGCACCAGGGCGTTCTCGGGTGGGTCCATGTACAAGCCGACCACGTCGCGGACGGTGTCGATGAATTGCGGATCGGTGGACAACTTCCACGTGTCCACCTGATGGGGTTTCAGTCCGAAGGCCCGCCACATCCGCGAAATCGCGGTCTGCGACATCCCTACTGCCTCGGCCATCGACCGGGTCGACCAGTGCGTATCGCCCTTCGGCGGGGCCTGTTCCAAGGTCGTAGTGATCACCTGCTCGACGTGATCATCGGTGATCGTGCGCGGAGCGCCCGGCCGCGGCTCGTCGGACAACCCGTCCAGACGGTCTTCGACGAAGCGGCGTCGCCACTTGGTCACCGTCGGCGGCGCGATCTGCAACGTTCGCGACACATCCATATTGGACACGCCATCGGCACAGGCCAGCACGATCCGTGCCCGCAACGCGATCGCCTGCGCCGTCTTGCCTCGACGCGCCCAGCCTTCCAACGTCCGCCGCTCGACCTCGGTGAGGTTCAGATCAGGCAAACGCGGTCCTCGACGTCCCAGCACACAAACATACACCGAACTACTGACTCATCACACTAGGTATCTGAGGCAGTCCTGATCAGAGAAACACCAGATCATGGCTTCGTCCCGCGTCCGTGTCGGCCGGGCGGTGCTGTCTCAGTGAGGGTTCCCAACCGTACGCGTCCGGCGGGGACCCCTATTCAACGCCGGTGTCACACCAGTCTTCATATCGCGGAAACATCACTTACGTGGAACGGAAACATCGGCCGTCCACACTCCCGCCAGCGCATCGAATCGAGGGAGGACGGGGATGGTCGTCGACGAGGTGTCCACCAGCCAGCACACGAAGCAGACCCGCGAAACACTGGAGGACTACACGCTTCGGTTCGCGCCGCGTAGTTATCGGCGGTGGAAACCGGGCGTCGTGGCGAGCTCGGCTCTCGGCGGGATTGCTTATCTTGCCGACTTCTCGATCGGCGCCGGGATCGGGCTGAGTTACGGCACACTCAACGCGCTGGTGGCGATCCTGGTCGCAGCGCTGATCATCTTCACCACCGGACTCCCCCTCGCCTACTACGGCGCGCGCTACAACATCGACCTCGATCTGGTCACCCGCGGCGCCGGTTTCGGTTATTACGGCTCGGTTCTCACCAGCATGATCTTCGGTAGCTTCACGTTCATCTTCTTCGCCACCGAAGGCGCGATCATGGCTCAGGGCCTCAAAGTCGGGGTCGGTGTTCCACTCTGGCTGGGTTACCTGATCACCACGCTGATCGTCGTGCCACTGGTCATCCACGGGATGAAGGCGCTGAGCAAGCTCCAGGTCTGGACGACGCCGGTGTGGCTGCTGCTGATGATCGGGCCGCTGGGCTATCTGGTCATCGCCGATCCCGGCTCGGTGTCGGACTGGCTCGCGTTCACCGGCTCGGAAGGCGGCGGCGCAGGGCTCAATGCCGGATCGGTGATGCTCGGCGCGGGCGTCGCGCTGTCGCTGATGGCGCAGATCGGTGAACAGGTTGACTACCTGCGGTTCATGCCCCCGCGCACCGAAGAGAACAAGCGCTCGTGGTGGATGTCGGTGGTGCTGGCCGGTCCCGGTTGGGTGGTCTTCGGAGCGCTCAAGCAGGCCACCGGCGCGTTCCTGGCCGTCTACATTATGGGGCTCGCCGGAGCGGCGGCAACCGAACCCGTGCAGCAGTTCATGAACGTGTACGGGCTGTTCATGCCGTTGGCGGTGGCGATCCCGCTCGCCGTCGTCCTCGTGGTCATCAGCCAGGTGAAGATCAACGTGACGAATGCCTACTCGGGATCATTGGCCTGGACGAACTCGTTTACCAGGATCACCGGGCATTACCCGGGGCGGACGGTATTCGTACTGTTCAACCTGGGAGTTGCGCTCGCGCTGATGGAGGCGAACATGTTCGCCTTCCTCAGCTCGATACTGAGCTTCTATGCCAATTGCGCGATCGCCTGGGTGGTCACGGTCGCCACCGACATCCTCGTCAACAAGTTCGTGCTGAAGCTGTCGCCGCGGGAACCGGAGTTCAGGCGGGGCATGCTCCACGCTGTCAATCCAGTCGGCGTCGTGTCCTTCCTTGCCTCAGCGATCACCTCGATCGCGATGTACTTCGGTGCGTTCGGCACGACGCTCCAGCCCTACTCGCCGATCGCTGCCGTGGCGATCGCAGTGGTTCTCACACCGGTAATGGCGATCGCGACTGGGGGGCGCTACTACCTGCGCCGTACCGACGACGGCATCGACGAGCCGCGCTTCGACTCCCACGGAACGCCCGTGGACACGACCTATACCTGCCACGTGTGCGAGCAGGACTTTGAACGGCCGGACATGCTCGCGTGCTACGCCCACGACGCGGTGATCTGTTCCCTGTGCGTCACCACCGACCGAACCGGTCAACACCTGCTGCCGGCCCAGTGAACGCGCCGCACACGACCCCTGCCAGGACCAGCGATACCGGCGTATCAGGAGAGCCATGCACCTCGCACCGCATGAACGCGACAAGCTCCTCATTCGGGTCGCGGCCCAGCTTGCCCGGGACCGGCTCGACCGAGGGTTGCGGCTCAACCACCCGGAGGCGGTCGCGCTGATCACCGACCACGTCACCGAGGGCGCCCGCGACGGCAGGCGGGTCGACGAGCTGATGTCCAGCGGTCGTCAGGTCCTGGCCCGCGAGCAGGTCATGGACGGCGTACCCGAGATGCTCAGTGACATCCAGGTCGAAGCCACGTTCCCGGACGGCACGAAGCTCGTTAGCGTGCACGACCCAATCGCCTAGGAGGCACCGTGATTCCTGGGGAACTCGTTCTCCGCGACACCCCGGTCCCGCAGCAGCCGGGCGCCCTGCGCGTACGGATCACCGTGGTCAACGCCGCCGATCGACCCGTACAGGTCGGGTCGCACTACCACTTCGCGGCCGCCAACCGCGAGCTGCGCTTCGACCGCGAAGCCGCGTGGGGTCACCGGCTCGACATCGCCTCGGGCACCGCTGTGCGTTTCGAGCCAGGAGTGGAACGCGAGGTCGCCCTCGTTCCTCTCGGCGGTGCACGCACGGTCCACGGCCTGCGGCTGGAATGGGCAGGTCACCTCGACTGCCGGTGCAGCGAACCAGGGGAACTAGTGTACGGCGCCGAGGGGGAAGGACACCCATGACAGGAGCAGACGACGCACCGGCACTCGACCGCCACGAGTATGCCGAGCTGTTCGGTCCAACGGTGGGCGACCGTATCCGGCTCGCCGACACCGACCTGCTCGTCGAGGTCACTGAGGACCGGTGTCTCGGTCCGGGCGGGTCCGGCGACGAAGCGGTGTTCGGCGGAGGCAAGGTGATCCGCGAGTCCATGGGGCAGTCCGTGGCCACGCGGGCCGAGGGAACACCGGACGTCGTCATTACCGGAGCCACGATCCTCGACCACTGGGGCGTGGTGAAGGCCGATGTCGGCATCCGATACGGGCGCATTACCGGAATCGGCAAGGCGGGCAACCCCGATATCTCCGACGGCGTGGACCCGGCCCTGGTGATCGGTGCCGGTACCGAGATCATCGTGGGCAACGGCAAGATCCTCACCGCCGGAGGGATCGACTGCCACGTGCACTTCCTGTGCCCCGACGCGGTCGACAGCGCGCTGGCGAGCGGGATGACCACCCTCATCGGTGGCGGCACCGGCCCTGCGGAAGGCAGCAGGGCCACCACGGTCACGCCCGGTTCGTGGAACCTCGGGCGCATGCTCGAAGCCCTGGACGAGGTTCCGGTGAACATCCTGCTGCTCGGCAAGGGCAACACCATGCGCGGCGAAGCCCTGACCGAGCAGCTGCGCGGCGGAGCGGGCGGCCTGAAGCTGCACGAGGACTGGGGGTGCACGCCCGCAGTGATCGACAGCGCATTGCGCGGCGCCGAGGAATCCGGGGTGCAGGTTGCCATCCACACCGACACGCTCAACGAGACGGGCTTCCTCGAATCCACATTGGCCGCGATCAACGGGCGGTCGATCAACGCCTACCACGCCGAGGGCGCGGGCGGTGGGCACGCACCGGACATCATCAAGGTGGCGGCTGAACCGAACGTGCTGCCGTCCTCGACCAACCCGACCCGGCCACACACGGTGAACACCATCGACGAGCACCTCGACATGCTCATGGTGTGCCACCACCTCAACCCGGCGGTCCCGGAGGACCTCGCGTTCGCCGAGAGCCGCATCCGACCGAGCACCATCGCCGCCGAGGACGTCCTGCACGACCTCGGGGCGATCTCGATGATCAGTTCGGACGCGCAGGCGATGGGCCGGATCGGTGAGGTCGTCCTGCGCACCTGGCAGACCGCGCACGTGATGAAGCGGTGTCGTGGTGCGCTGCCCGGCGACACGACGGCCGATAACCACCGCGCCCGCCGCTACGTCGCGAAGTACACGATCAACCCGGCCCTCGCGCACGGCATCGACCACGAGGTTGGGTCCGTGGAGATCGGCAAGCGGGCGGACCTGGTGCTGTGGGAACCGAAGTTCTTCGGCGTCCGACCGGAGCACGTGCTCAAGGGAGGGTTCTCGTCCTGGGCTCAGATGGGCGACGCCAACGCGTCGATCCCGACGCCGCAGCCGTACTACGGCCGCCGGATGTGGGGGGGATCCGGTCGAGCGGCGGCGTCGAGCAGCGTCCACTTCGTCGCGCAGGCCGCACTGGACGCCGGACTTCCCGACCGGCTCGGCCTGACCAGGAGTCTGATCGCCGTGCGCGACACCCGCGCGGTGGGCAAGGCGCAGATGGTGAACAACTCGGCGACGCCGAACATCCGCGTGGACCCGGATAGCTTCGCGGTGCTCCTCGACGGCGAACTCGTCGAACCGCAACCGGTGGACGAGTTGCCGTTGGCGCAGCGGTACTCGCTGTTCTGATGGGCACCGGCACCAGAGAAACCGGCGAACGGGCAAGGAGGTGTGGGCGAATGCAGGCGGGTTTGGCCGTCCTGGCGCTGGCTGACGCCCGCTTCCCGGGTGGTGGCCATGCGCATTCCGGTGGCGTCGAAGAAGCCGCGTCTCGTGGCCTGATCACCGACACCGCCGGGTTACAGGAATTCCTGCGCGGCCGGTTGCACACGGCGGGCGCTGTGCAAGCCGTGTTCGCCGCCGCTGCCGCGCACACGGCGGCCCACGACGGCAACCGCGCACACTGGACGTCGCTCGACGTGGAGCTCGACGCCCGTACCCCGTCCCCGGCGCAGCGTGAAGCCTCGCGCGCGCAGGGGCGGGGAACGGTCCGCGCGGGACGAGCCGCCTGGCCCTCGCCTGCTCTGGATGCGCTCGTCACCACCTGCCCACGACCACACCATCCGATCGTGCTCGGCGTTCTCGCCGCCGCCGCCGGAGCCTGCCCGAGGGACGCCGCGCTGGCCGCCGGATACCTGGCGATCAGCGGCCCGTCCTCGGCGGGCGTGCGACTGCTCGGACTGGACCCGATGGCCGTCAACGCCGCCGTCGCCGGGCTCGGGGACGAACTCGACGACATCGCCGACGACGCCGCCGGGAGCGCTGGAACCGACCCGACGGACCTGCCCGATCTCGGGACGCCCGCGCTGGACCTGTTCGCCGAGGAACACGACCGCCATCACCGAGAAAGGGTGCGTCTCTTTGCCTCATGATCACCACGACCACGGCCATACCCACCCAGTCAACTTCGACCAGACAGCGGCCGGTGGGGACCCGTTCACCGCATCACCGCAGGACGGTCGCCCCTTCCGGCTCGGGATCGGTGGCCCGGTCGGTAGCGGCAAGACCGCGCTGACGGCGGCGCTGTGTCGCACACTCAGCGCCGAGGTCGATCTTGCCGTCGTCACCAACGACATCTACACGACCGAGGACGCCGATTTCCTGCGTTCAGCGGGCGTGCTCGACGACGACCACATCGAAGCCGTGCAGACCGGTGCCTGCCCGCACACAGCGATCCGCGACGACATCACGACGAACCTCGATGCCGTCGACCGGCTCGCGGACCGTCACCCGGGCCTCGACCTGGTGATCGTGGAAAGCGGTGGCGACAACCTGACCGCGATCTTCAGCCGGGGGCTGGCCGACCGGCAGGTCTTCGTCGTCGACGTCGCCGGTGGGGACAAGGTGCCTCGCAAGGGCGGCCCCGGGGTCACCACCGCGGACCTGTTGGTCATCAACAAGGTCGACCTGGCCGAGCAGGTGGGCGCCGACATGGAACTCATGGTCTCCGACGCGCACCGCGTCCGCGGCGACCGGCCGGTCATCGCCCAGTCGCTCACCCGCACGCCCGGCGCACCCGACGTCGCGGAGTGGACCCGCCGTCAGCTCATGACCGATCTTCCGCTCGCCGCAACGTGTAGTGCCGGGCAGTGAAGGCCGCCGCACAGCTCACCGTCGACCTCGGACCGCAGGGCCGGTCCGTCGTCCGCCACCTACGCTCCCAAGCACCGATGACGTTGGTGCCGAGGCGGACCGCCGCAGCCTCGCGTGACGGGGCCGCGGTGGTGCACCTGGTCAGCTCGGCCGCCACGCCATTGGGTGGGGATGAGGTCGAGCTCCGGGTGCGGGTGGGTCCCGGCGCCAGACTGCGGCTTCGAGGCACGGCGGCCACCCTGGCACTGCCCGGACAGCATCCGGCTGCGAGCCGCGCCACGGTGCGGATCGAGGTCGCCGATGACGGGCTCGTCGAGTACTTGCCCGAGCCGACCGTCGTCATCGCACGTGCCCAGCACCACGCGGAGCTCGACGTCCGGCTGGGTACCCGGGCCCGCGTGCGGTGCCGGGACACGCTGATCCTCGGTCGGCACGGAGAGCCCTCCGGCGCGCTCACCACGACCACACGCGTCGTCCGCGAGGACGTCCCGTTGCTCCAGCAGCAACTCGCCGTCGGCTCGTCCCAGTGGGAGTCCGGTCCCGCGTACCTCGCGGGCTCACGTGTACTGGCCACCGAGACCGTGGTGTGGGAGCACGATCCGCCTGCCGCCACGAGCGGCCCCTGGTGGTCACTCGTGCCGCTGCCGTCGGGAGGCGCCCTGGCTTCGACACTGGCCACGGATGCGGTCGCCGCCGGACACCGACTCGCCGCGGCCCTCGCACATCATCCCGACGCCAACGTGTTCGATACCGCCTGGTGACCAGGCCCTCCGACGCAAGCCCGATGGCTATCTCGGTGCCCTGTGGGAACTTCCCGGCGAAGACCTCATTATCGGGGTGTTGGTAAGGAGCCTGCTACAGGCCGCAACCTGGCTGCGTCTGTGCAGGTCACCACCTCGGCAGTTGATCACGCCAGAGTGTCTTGTTGCTGACCATAGCGCGCACCATCTCCGCCATCCTCCCAACCTTCCTGCGCAACGGTTGGTACACCGAGAACCACCTGCAGGACTTGGGGGACGGCCGGAATACGGCAGAAACCTGCCACGACGCGCACTGACCTGGTTTTGCAACTTCTCCCAATATTTCAGCGATCGGTGTGCAGGAGCGTGACGGCGTGTTGGCGGTCGGCTGCGGTGGAGCGGGTGTAGGTCTTGGTGGTGTCGGTGCGGGAGTGGCCGAGAAGTTCGGAGACGAGGACGAGGTCGGCGCCGGCACGGAGCATGTCGGTGGCGAAGGTGTGCCGCAGCACGTGCGGGGACAGTGATTCGATGCCGGCTGCCTCTCCGAGGCTGGAGACGATGTCGCCGACCGAGCGGGCGGAGAGCCTGGCGCGCCGTAGCGGTTGAGGAACAGTGCCGCGTTCTCGCTCGGGCCCGCCCCGCCGGCGCGGCGGGTGTGTTTCCAGTCGGTCAGGGTGCGACGCAGCTCCGGGTTGGTGGGGATGATGCGGGGTTTGCCGCCGTGGCGGCCCTTGCCGGCGCGGATGTGGATGGTGCCGGTGCGGGCGGTGGTGGGCACGTCGTCGACGTCGAGGGTGACGAGCTCGGCTGCGCGCAGGCCGGCGTAGTACAGCGTGCGCACGATCGCCCGGTCGCGTGCCGAATCCAGCCGTTCGGCGGCACGCAGGACCCGCCGCAGCTAGGTGTACTGACCACGGAGGTTGTGAACGGGCGACACGCCAGGGAATGGTCTTGGAGTAAGGGAGGACCTCCGGGTTCGGTGTGGATCACCACAATCTGCACCGAACGCTCTGGAGGTCCTCGTGTGTCACCGCAGGCGCCCCGTTGACCGAGACTGGCAGGCTGCGGCTGGCCCGGTGTGTCGTCGACGACGGCTGGCCGCTGGCCCGGGCCGCGGAGCGATTCCAGGTCGCGGTCGGTACGGCCAAGCGGTGGGCGGATCGCTATCGTGCCCACGGCGAGGCGGGCATGGTCGACCGTTCCAGTCGCCCCCGCACCAGTCCGCGGCGCACGCCAACGCGGACCGAGCGGCGCATCATCAAAGTCCGCGTGCTGCGCCGGTGGGGTCCGGCCCGCATCGCCGGATTCCTCGGGTTGGTGGTCTCCACGGTGCACCGAGTGCTGACCCGCTACGGGGTGGCCCGGCTGCGTGCGCTGGACCGCGCCACCGGCCGGGTCATCCGCCGCTATGAGCGGGCTGCGCCGGGCGAGCTGGTGCACGTCGATGTCAAAAAACTCGGCAACATTCCCGACGGCGGCGGGCACAAGATCCACGGGCGGGCCGTGGGCACGCGCTACAGTCAGCGCACGAGCAGCACCCAGCGCCGAGACGGCAAACCCGTGCTCGGCTACGGCTACCTGCACAACGCCGTCGACGACCACAGCAGGCTGGCCTACAGCGAGATCCTGGCGGATGAAACCAAAGACACCGCCGCCGCATTCTGGGGCCGCGCCGCTGCGTGGTTTCGTGCCCAAGGCATCACCGACATCCAGCGGGTCCTGACCGATAACGGCCCCTGTTACCGCTCACACGCCTGGCGCGCAGCGGTGGCCGCCACCGCGTCGCGCCACCTGCGCACCCGCGCCTACCGGCCACAGACCAACGGCAAGGTCGAGCGTTTCAACCGCATCCTGCTCGACGAGTGGGCCTACGCCGAGGCCTACACCAGCGAAACCGCCCGACGCGCCGCACTGCCCGGTTTCCTGCACTGGTACAACCACCACCGACACCACACCAGCATCAGCGGCCCACCCACCCACCGCATTCCCAACCTCTCAGGACAGAACAACTAGGTGCACCCACCCCCGCACCCTGGGCTTGACCGAAGCATGGGCGCGCCGTGTGGTCAGAACGTCGCTCACGCGAGCAGGATACGAAGCTCCGTCGTGGCCCCGATCGGTGCTTCGATTACCGGTGTTGTCGATCACCGGTGACTGGCCTCGTCTGCGGTGAACGGGGTGCGCAGCCGGCGCATGGTGTCGTGGCTGCGGTCTGCCCGTCGGGGGCGGGGGTCGGGGTTGCTGCGGGCGAGGGTGGGTTCGAGGAAGGTCACGGCAGCGACCGGCCTCGGCGCGCGCAGCTCGCGGCGCGGTGCGGGAGTGCGCCGGTCGGCGCGGGTGCGGTCGGGCCGTGGGTGGGTGCTGGGGTGCACGGGAGCGGAGAAGTTGATAGGGCGTCCTTTCCGGACAGAGTGTGTGTCGCCGCGTCGCCGGGTGCGGCTGCGGCACGGGTCGCACCATGAGCATGCGGGGCTCGGTGCGGGGGTGGTGGTGTCAGTCGGTGTCGGTGACCAGCACACGGCCTCCGCCGTAGGCGGCGAGCTGGTGGTGGGCACGGGCGACGGCGTCGGCGGCGGTGCCGATGACCCGCGCGGTGTGCTGGCCGTCGGCACCGGTGATCTGCCAGGCATCGTCGGACAACGTCGTTGCGACGTGCCGGATGGGACGCATCAGGCCATCACCGCCGTGCGCGGGTGGCCGCGGCGCCTCGATGGGTGCCGTGGCTGTGGCCGACTCCGTGTGGGGGCCGATCACCGGGCCCGTGCTCGCTGCGGCCGCGTGCAGCGCACGCTGCACGCGTGGTGCGGCGTTGATGATGTGCAGCGCGCAGCCGCGGTGCGCGGCGTAGGTGTGCGCGGCGGCCAGCAGGTCGACGCCTGCGCTGTCGATGGTGGCGGCCGCGCCCAGGTCCAGGACCGTGGCCGGTGGCGCGGTCAGCAGGTGCGGCCAGAGCCGCTCGGCCAGCCCGGCGACGTCGGGACCGGCGAGATCACCATCCACGGTGAACACAGCAGACGTGGTGGTCAGGGACATCATGATGGCCCGCATGGGGGCTCCAATACGCTCAGAAGGATCTCACGGCTTGGCGCGGACGCGGTGCGTCGCGGCTGCAGGCCGCAAGCTGGGGAAGGGCCGGGAGCCGTCGCGCTGGGCACGGACTGGCTCGACCGGGGGAACAAGAGTGTCTCGGTGTGCAACACCAGCGGCGTGCCCGACGATCATGCGCCCTGGGGTGGGCAGCGGCGTCACGGGGCGGCGCCGATGTGCTGCTGTGCTGGTGGGTCGCTCGGCGCGGGGCCGTCACCCCCACCGCATGAGCGGGCGGGTACGCCCAGCAGCGTCGGCGGCGCCCGGCTCCCCGGCTCGCACGCGAGGCGCGCGGGCCAGGGAGCGAGTCAGCGGGGTCTTTAGACCGCGCGGACGAGCTCGGCTTGGGCGCCCTTGGGGCCCTGGGTGACGTCGTAGGTCACCTGCTGGTTCTCCTCGAGGGTGCGAAAACCCCTGCCATCGATGGCCGAGTAGTGCACGAACACGTCCGGCCCGCCCGCGTCGGGGGCGATGAAGCCAAAGCCCTTCTCCGCGTTGAACCACTTCACGGTTCCCTGAGTCATGTGCGTCTCCGTTCGGGAGCTAGGAGGGATCACGGGACGCCACACCACGCGACAGCCCCGGGCCGGGATCTCAGACGGCGGCCTACTCCAGCGACAACCAAAGACAGCTGCGCGCCCGCATCAACATCCTGCGAGCGTGCGCGAAACACGAACCCAGAAACAACGACCACCCTGGACCCTACACGCCGCACACGACCGTGACCACGCACCCTTGCGCTGGTGTGCTGATCTCTACTCGTTCGGGGGACGCACGGCGAGCCGATGCTCGCGCAGGCGATTCCGTGTGCAGGCCGTGGCGCTGGGTGCTACTCGGTGGCGGGCAGGTCGGAGGCGCGCAGTTCGAGGTATGACTGTCCGTGGTGGAACCGCACCGCGTAGTGCTGCAGGACCGGCAGCACGAGCTGGTTGCCGACGTTGACCGCCACCGGCGTGTCCCCGGCCTCGGTCTCCTGCAGCTGGGTCAGCACGGCCGCGAGGTCGTCGACGGTCATCTGGGTCTGGTTGGGGGTCGGTTCGGCCACACCGCACCACCTTTCTCACTGGGATCCGGTCCCGGCACGCTACCCATCGATCTCGTCGCTCACCCGCGATGCCCCTCCCGCGCCGTCCCCGAATGCCTCGGTCCTGCTCGCTGGCCGGTGGTGGCGCCGAGCTCGACACCACGCTTACGTGCCGAGGTGCTGCAGGAAGGTCATGCCGCTGCGGGCGGCGAGGGCCAGCTGGTCCAGCAGGCCCCGGGTGAACTTCGCGGCCGAGGCGGGCGCGGTGAGCACGAAATAGGCCAGTAGGACCGTCAGGACCCCGCTGAGCAGGGTGCGGGCATTGAGCGTCATGGGAGGTCCTGGTTGGGCAAACCGCAGGAGTGGTTACTCGGCATTCTCGGGCGGGTCGGCCGGCACGCCGGGGGCTCGGCGCGGAGTTCGTCGTCGAGGGCGAGGGGTTCGGCTTGTTCGGTGGCATCGACCGGGTCGGCTTCACCCGGCATCGGAGTCTCCAGGGCCGTGTGCTCGGCCTCGTCGGCGGGATCGACCTCGGCAACGGGCTCGACGTGGGTGTCGTCGCGACGGTGGCGCACCATCACCGGTCTCCTTTCCGCGCGGGGCGATCGCTGTGGTGGGTGTGGTCCAGCTCGGCCAGGCGTTGTTGGGCGTGGGCGAGGTCGGCTTCGGTGCGGGCCAGTCGGCAGGCGGCCACGAGCAGGCTCATCCCGTCCTCGTCGAGCAGGGCCCGCACCCGGGAGGCCAGGGCGAGCTCAGCGCGGCTGTAGCGGCGGTGCCCGCCGGCCGAGCGGTTCGGGTCCAGCAGCCCGGCGGGGCCGAGGCTGCGCAGGAAGTCCGGGGTCACGCCGAGCATCTCGGCCGCGCGGCCCATGGTGTAGGCGGGGTAGTCGGCGTCGTCGAAGGCCTCCGGCGTGCCGGGATGAGCAGGGGGATCAGTCATGGACCACCTCACGACGTCGCGGTGTGGGGTGGGCGCCCCCTCGGGCGCCCACCCCACGGCGGAAAGCAGCGGCGGATCAGCTGCTCCCGCCGCCTTCGATGACCTTGTGGTGGCCGCCGCCGTGGCCGACGGAGATCTGGCGGGGCTTGGCCTGCTCGGCCACCGGCAGCGTCACCGTGAGCACCCCGTCGGTGTAGTCGGCGCTGATGTTGTCCAGATCCAGCCCGTCCCCGAGGGAGAGCTGGCGGGAGAACGTGCCCCGCGGGCGCTCGGCCGAGACGTAGGCGACCTCACTCTCCCCGGCCGCACGGGAATGCCGCTGGGCCCGCACGGTCAGCGTGTTGTTCTCCGCGCGCACCTCCAGCGAGTCGGCGTCGATGCCGGGCAGGTCGAACTCGGCGACGTAGTTCTCGCCGCTGCGGTAGACGTCCATGGGCATGGCCTGCGGCACGCGGCTGGAACCGAACACCTCAGTGGTCAGCCGGTTGAGGTCCCGAAACAGCGGGTCCAGGGCCATGGTCATCGGTACTCACTCCTTCCACGGGTGTACTTGACCTGCTTCACCACCTATTCTGGAACCATGACGCTAGATTTTCAAGTGTTTTAGTACACCTTCCCTGACATGGCGGACTGATGTTGATTCAGTTGGCGAAGGGAGCAATGCGGTGATGAGCACGCTGCACCGGGTGTATCGCTGCGAGATGAGCCCGCGGTGTCGCTGGTACGGCTACGTGGTCGCCGACGACACCGCCGTCGAGGCCGAATCCCTGCCGGCGGCGCGCCTGGCGCTGACCGAGACCCTGGCCCGCCGGGTGGAACCCTGGCCGTGGGAACACGTCGGCGAGCACACCGAACACGCCCTGTCCCCGGGGATGTGGGTGCGCGAGGCCCTCGACGCGGCCGCCGAGCCGCGCGCCCACATCAGCCGGGTGCTGGCCGCGGCATTGACCACCCAGCCGACCTCCTCCGCGCTGGCCACGCTGCCCACCCCCGCCGACGGCCAGCTCATTGTCGTCGCCGCCGTGCCCGGCGACCGGCTGGACTGGCTGCTCGAGCAGCACCCCGGCACCGGCAGCCTCGTCGTGGCCACCGCGGTCAGCAACCACCAGGCCTGGTGGAACGCCCTGCAGGCCGGGTCGGAGGCCCCACCGGCCACCAAAACCCTCGCCGACCTCAACCTCTCCCCGCCCACCGATGCCGTGCTCGACGACTGGATCGCCGCCAGCCCCACCGGCACCCACCTGGCCACCCGGTGACCAGCAACAACGATCACTTCCCCACCGCGAGATAAAACCTGCCCTCGCCGGTGTAGACATGACGGTGTGGTGCTGTTAGAGTTTTTGCCATCAGGACGGAGAGGATACAGCGCCATCACCGACGAATCGGCGCCGCAAAGGAAGTACGTGCAAGTAGGCAAGTGCAGTGGCAAGGCCCGGGCGGGGAGAACAGGTGTCCCCGCCCGGGCACCGAGGAACCGTCCGTGCACCGCGTGAGAGAAGGGGGTCGTCGATTCGCCGTACCGACAAGGCCGCGTCTCTCTCCTGTTTCTCCCCCGGATAGGTCAGCGGCCACAGTGAATGAGTAGAAACCCCCTCGCAGCCCCCGGTGCACCACTGGTGCGCCGGGGGCTTTTCGAGGGGCAGGGAGCATCGATGACTCAGCACCAGCCCGGCGCCGAGGAGAAGTTCGACGACGTCGACTACCCCGCCTACACCATGGGCCGGGCCGCCGAGATGCTGGAGGTGACCCAGCCGTTCCTGCGTTCCCTGGAAGACGCAGGACTGATCACTCCGCAGCGCTCGGCCGGCGGACACCGGCGCTACTCGCGCCGACAGTTGCGGCGCGCCGCCCGCGCCCGCACCCTGATCGACCAGGGCACCCCCGTCGCGGCGGCCTGCCGCATCATCAGCCTGGAAGACCAACTCGCCGAACACACCGACCAACAACCACCGGACGCCGATCATTGACCACAACGATCACGGCCAAGTGGAACATCCGTCCTCCCGACCCTGTCGAGGCCGCTGCCGACGCCGAGCAGGCAGCCTTCGCCAGGCCGCTGCCGGGTGAGGCCGACCCGGCCGATGCCGCCGAACAGGCCGAGGCCGTGGCCGTCGACGACGAACTGCACGCCGAGGACCCCTGCGTGCGGATCAGCTCGTCGGAGGTTTCCGAGCAATCGCCTCGCGATCCCCTACCGCCAGGCACACCTCATGACCTGGGGCGGCATGTCGCCCGATCGGGCCTGGTGAGATCAAGTTGCGTCCCGTTCGGCGGGCCGGACCATGGACACATCCCGCTGCGGCTCCTGCAGGTCACCCATCGGTGCTCAGCCGTGCTGCTGAGCCGGGGTGTGGAGCGGGTAGCAGGTGTTTGTGAATGGGTGGGGGCAGGCACGGTCAGGGCGAGCAACGGTGCCTGCCCCCACCCATGGCTCCCGCGGCTGACGACCGGGAGGCAGCGGCGCAGAGCACCGGCGCGGAAAGGGCACACATGGGCTGGGCGAGGGAAACGCAGCGAGTCGGTTACGCGCTGCTCGGCGCCAGCGCGCGGGCCGTTGAGGCCCTCACCGACACCGCAGGGTATGTGGGGCGAGCCTGGCGCCACCGCGACCAGTGGGGCCAGCGCGCCCGAGATGTCTACGCCGAGCTGGCCGAGCACGGCCAGAGTCTGTTGCACCGCGCCGAGCGGCAGGCCCGCCGCGTGCCCGGCGTCGCGTCCGCCGAGGGCGAGGCAGCCGGGCTCGTTGCCGACGCCGAGGATCTGCCGATCACTGACTACGCCGAGCGCACCGCCGCCGACATCGCCGCGCAGCTACCGCAGCTCTCGCAACGCGAGCTGCATATGGTCGAAGGCTACGAAACCCGCCACAAGGCGCGGGCCACGATCCTGCGCCGCATCGACGAACTGCGCGGCGACGAACCCTGGCCCGGCTACGACGAGATGAGCGTGGACGAGATCCTGCCTCGTATGCGCGATGCCTCCCCGCAGGAGCAGGCCGCCGTGGCCGACTACGAGCAGCGCCACAAACAACGCCGCACCATCACCACCCACACCCCCAGCTGACCGGTCACGACTCCGCGGCGGAAGGGGTTGCTCGGCCCAGGCGGGTACTGCGTCGGCAGCGCGGGAGCATGCGGGAACGAGGTGACGTCGCCGCTGGTTATCGCACCGAGATGCCTCGTGGCCCGTGCGTGCTGCTCGCCGACGGCAGTGCCCCGGCACCCAGGCCGATGGCCACCACCCCGGCGACCCACGAGGTCCACGTCGCCCACGGCTGGCCGGTGTAGCCCAGGACCACGGGTGCGAACACCAGCAGCACACCCAGCACGACCAGCGCGGCCGTCGCCGGTGCCGACGGCACCGTGAACAGCGGGCTCACCGCGACCACCACACCGACCAGCGCGGCCAGCCAGTCCTGCCACCGTAGCCAGCTCCGCATCACCCCTCACCTCACTCGACGCGTCCCGTCGTGGAGGGGGTGCTGTTCGTCGTCCTCCGGCAGCTGTAGGTCGGTGACGTCGATGTTGACCTCGACGACCTGCAGACCGGTCATCTGCTCCACCGAGCCGATCACGTTGCGGCGCACCGAGCGGCCAGCTCGGCGATGGCCACCCCGTAGTCGACCACGATGACCAGATCGATCGCGGCCTGGCGCTCGCCCACCTCGACCGAGACTCCCTGGCTGCTGGAGGCCCGGGCGCCGGGGATGCGCTCGCGCACCGCGCCCCACGCGCGGGACGTGCCGGTGCCGAACCCGTACACCCCGCTCACCTCGCGGGCGGCCCTGCCGGCGATCTTGGTGACCACCACGTCAGCGACGGTGGTCTTTCCCTGGCTACTCTCCAACGGCGAGCCTTCCGAGACGGCAGGACTGCGCGGCGACGGCGCCGTGGACGCGGCACCCTTACGCTGCGGCTCCGTGGTGGGCTGCTGGCCCGTCGGTGTAGTCATAGCCGCACTCCTTCGGCCCGAGCAGAATCCGCCTGCAAGGCCTGCAGATGCTCCTGCGAACACGCGATCAGCACGACCTCCACGCCGGGGACCCGATCCTGGCCTCCAGCGTCCGTCTCGAAGGCCAGGGTCCAGGCCAGCGCCTCCGGCTCCAGCACGCAGCCGCACCAATCACACCGGCGCGAATCGCCCATACCAGACATGATGCGCCTCGGGGTCCCCACAGGCCACACCGAGCCCGATAAGCATCAGCAGGCCGCGCCGGGGCGGGCGCACAATGATCGTGTCACTGCTTGTCGGGGGTCACGCGCACCTCGACCGGCACCGCCCCGGTGACATCGGTGTGGCCACCGCGCTCAGCAACCACCAGGCCTGGTTCAACGCCCTCGTCGCCGCCCCGAGTGCCCTCCCGCCGTGAAAACCCTCGGCGACCTCAACCTGGACCCACTCGCCGACACCCTCGACGACTGGATCACCCCAACCCCACCGGAACCCGCCTGGCCACCCCATGACCAGCGACAACGACCACTTTCCCACGGCGAGATAAAATCTATCGTCGCCGGTGTAGACATGCCACTGTGGGCCTGTTAGGGTTTCTGCCATCAGACGGAGACAGCCCACAGCGCCATCACCGACGAATCGGCGCCGCAGTGAGCAAGTGGAAGTGACAGTCCCTCGCGGGGGCGGGTCGCACGGTTCCCGCCCCCGCGGGCGTCGAGCACCAGGCACACCCGAGCAAGAAGGGGGTCGTCGTTCGCCCGTTACCCAGCGAGTGTCGCACCCACCTCCCCATGGCTCGGTGCGGTCCGCAGTGAACTGAGCAAGACCATCCCTCGCAGCCCCCGGTGCACCGCTGGTGCACCGGGGGCCTTTTCGAGGGCCAAGGAGCAGGCATGAACCCCGACCGGCCCGGTGCCAACGAGACGTTCGACGATCCCGACTACCACGCCTACACCATCAGGACCGTCAGGCGGCGGGGCCGCCGGGGAACAGGGCGCGGGGTTCCAGGTCCAGTCGGGTGACCGGAACCGCGTCGGGTGGGTCGAGATCGAGCACCAGGTCGCCGAGGCGGCGGAGGGTGTAGGTGATGTAGGGGTGATGGTGGCCAGGTCGTCGTGGTCGACCGGGTGTCCCTCGGCGGCCAGGGCGTTGGTGACGTCGGTGATGTCCAGCGCGGTGGAGTAGATCGCGCAGTTGGCCATGAGCTCGTTGAACTTGACTACCAGTTCCTGATGGTCGGGGTCGTTGTGGCCGATGAGCTTCCCGCCGACCATCAGCCACTCGGCGTAGCCGTGGAACGCCTCGGCCTTGTTGGTGATCGCGGTGATCTGCTCCCGCAGCTCTGGTTCCGACAGGAACCGGAGCAGCGTAATCGTCATGATCACCCGGCCCAGTTCCCGAAACGCCCGATAGAGCCGGTTCTTGCGAGAGTGGTTGCCGAGCCGGCGCAGCAGCGTCACCGAGGACACGCGGCTTTCGCGGATGGAGATCGCGGTGCGCAGCAGGTCGGTCCAGTGCCGCTCGATCAGGTCCCAGTCAATGGCGTTGTCGCCGAACAGCGCGTCGATGTGCTGGTAACGGGTGCGCGGATCGGGCCGGTAGAAGATCAGGTCGTGCCAGTTGCGGATGCGCGGCAGCAGCTCGAAGCCCAGCAGCGCGGCGAGTCCGAAGACAGGCAGCGACTGGCCCTGCGTGTCGGCGTGGATGGCCTCGGGCTGTATGTCGGAGTCGTTGTTGAGCAGCCCTTCGATGATGTAGATGGCTCCCCACACCCCGCAGGGGATGAAGTGGGAGAACAGGGCGATGTAGGAGTCGGCCACGTGCCGCATCGCGATCCCGCCGTAGCCGCCGTAGCGGATGTGGGACTCGGCGAGCAGGTTGTTTTCCCAGGTGTCTACCTGGGATCCGTCGACCGCGACCACCTGGCCGTCACCCCAGATCCCGGCCACGTCCAGCTTGGCGAACTCGTTGATCACGTCCATCGAGCCCCGATACACCTTGCTCGGGTCGGAGTGCTTGTTACCGGCGGTGTAGATCTCGTGGGCGGAGACTCTGCCGCGCATGTGCCGGGCGACCTCGGCCGGGCCGAGGTTGGTGCCGTAGGCGTAGGTCGTGGTCACGTAGCGGCCCAGGGTGTCGCGGACCTTCGGGTCCGACCCCGAGGTCGGCCCGAAATGACGGTGCCAGCCGGTCAGGTAAGCAGTGCGGGTGAGGATGTCCAACAAGCTGCGCTCCGGCAGCCGCTGGTGGATCGCTGCCTCCAACGCGACCGCCGAGGACCGCCGGTCGGCGCCCTTACGGCGCTTGAGCACCGGGCGGTCGCCGTCCAGCACCAGGTCGGTGTTCGCCGGGTAGCCGGCGTCGACGGCCGCGGCGGTGCGCGTCAGCTCATGCCGGTAGTGCGCCACCAGCTCGGTCGCCTCGGTGGGGATACCGGCCTGGGCGCAGAAGTCCGCGGCCAGCGGCGCGCACTCGTCCCAGCTCATGAGTTGGGCGTGCAGGTTGGCGTAGGAGTCCGAACCGGCCACCGCGATGTCACCGGACCGCAGTTCAGCGGCCAGATAGGAGAACACACAGATCTCCAGGTGCCGACGGGCCAGCATTCCCGGCCGCTGCCGGTCCCGCAGTACCTTCTCCCAGGCGTCGCTGGCGAAGGCATCCACGTTCACGGTGAGCGTAGTGGGCTGGCCATCGGTCCCGACCGTGATCGTCTCCGGTAGCCAGTCGCTGCGCCGATCCCGGTTGGCGCGGATGAACTCCACCGCGTCCAACACGCTGCGGTCCGCGCTGGTCGCCTCCAGCTCGATCGCGTCGACCAGCGTGAACAGCACCGGCCGGTGCGAGCGGTAGAACCGCTCCAGCAGCGGCAGGTAGTTGTTGCCGTGATACGCCGACACCGCCTCGGCGGCGGTGGCCAGCTCATCGATCCCGCCCGCGTCGGCCAGCGTCTTGAGCACCAGCCGACCCGCCCGCTCCTCCACACCACCCTGAACACCGCCGACGCCGGAACCAGCGTCAAGACCAGGCCCTTCGATGCCCGCTACCGACCCGGCCGCCAACTCAGGCGTCGACACCGAGGTGGCAGCGGGGGTGGTCGCTTCGCGGGCGGCGGCCAGCACCTCGCCGAACACACCGATCAGTCGCTCGGTCTCTGCTCGGTTGGCGGTCTGGATCTCCTCCAACCGCTCCCGGCCCTTCTTGTGCAAAGCGGCCATGCGCTTGCAGAACATGGTCACCACCTCGTCCCGCGCCGCGGTCCGGCACTCGTGCACGAGGCTGATCAGCAGCGTCAGCCGCTTGTCATCGTTGAGAACCTTGCACATGTCCGCGGCGTCGGTCACCCGCGCCTCGCCCGCGAAGTGCGCGATCTTGCCCGGCGGGATGCCTTCCAGCCACTGCTCGGTCGGCCCCAACCCGTCCAGCCAGGCCAGGTACGCCAGACGCTGCTTGAACTTGCCCAGCGTCGCGGCCTGCGCCGAATCTTTCAGCCGGTCGAACTCGCTGCGCCTGCTCGCCGGGTCAACCCACAGCAGCCGCTCCAGCCGTGTCCGCTGCATCCGGCCCGGCCGGTCCGCCACCGCAGTGAACATACCGCCGTTGACCTCGGCGCGGATCGAGGCGGCCATCGCGTCCAGCGTGGTGTAGCCGGGCAGCTCACAGCTCTGGCGCACCAGCTCGTCCAACGCCACGTTGATCAAATCCGCCGGGTTGTTCTTGGACTGCACGACCTTGCGGATCGCCGCATCGGCCACCGCCCGCACCGTGGCCGGCGTGTACTTCACGCCCAACCGTGTGCGCACGAAGTCCCGGTGCCGCCACAGCGTCCGGTCCGACTCATGCGCCGCCTCCACGGCCTCGTCCAGCTCTAGCTTGCCGCGCACATGGTCGACCACCGCGGGCGGCACGTCGGCCAGCTTCGAGAAGTACCCCAGCCGCTGATAGCACTTCAGCAGCACCACCAGCGCCAAGAAATGCTGCTCGGTCGCGGTCTTCGACCGAGCCCACTCGACCTCGTCCGCGGTGGGGGTGAACGCCTCCGCCAGCTCCCGCGCTGACACCACCCGCTTGAACCGCGGATACGCGGTCCGATCAATCGACGCCAACCCGACACCCCAGCAACGATCAAGACCGAGACGTAGGCACCCTAGCCACCCGCCACAATCACCTGCCGACCGGCCGTTGAGCAGTAGCTACCCATGGGCGCGGCAGGTTTCTGGCGTATTCCGGTCCCACCCCGACTTCACCGGATCCCGTGAACGCGGCGTCATCGCCAACAGCATCGGCGACGGCCACATCGCCACCGCCCCGCGCAAGGACTTCGCCGAGGCCGCCACCGTCGACCTCACCACGCCCGGCCACGAAGGCAAGGTCTACGAACTCTCCGGAGACACCACCTAGTGTTGTGAGTCGTTGATTCGTTGGCAGTATGTGGCGAGGGTGTCGAGGATCTCGTCGGCGGTCTTGGTCCAGATGAAGGGTTTGGGGTCGGCGTTCCAGGCTTCGATCCAGGCGGTGACGTCGGCTTCGAGTTCGTCGACACTACGGTGGGCCGAGCGGCGGAATTTGCCGCGTGGTGAGTTCGGCGAACCAGCGTTCCACCAAATTGAGCCAGGAGGCACTGGTCGGGGTGAAGTGCACGTGGAACCGCGGGTGGGCCAGGAGCCATTTCTTGATGGCCGGTGTTTCGTGAGTGCCGTAGTTGTGGTGGCCCACCGCCGTGTGAAGAACAATCGGTTGGCCACCGTCGGCTACAGCTGGGCATTCATGGCCATGACCAACTCACCACACGCCAAGGTCCACTACCGACGACGCAAAGACTCTGGTGATCGCCACGCCGCCCTGCGACATCTGTTCAACAAGATGCTCGGCCAGCCCTTCCACTGCCTGCACAGCGAGGAGCTCTACAACCCGATCAGGGCATTCGGCGACACACCACCAGCTACCTCCACTTGACGTTACGGACCATCGAAGGTCTTCGGGAGTTTCGGGCCTAAGTTGTGCGCGCTGGAGCAGGAGGATATGGGACGCACCGGTGACGACCGAAAGCGAGGAAGATCCTCCGGGGTCGCGGCCGGCGGCCAGGACCAGGTCGGCGGGCCCAGCCGAGCGGCGAGATTGTACGTACACGCCCGGCCGGGCTGCCCCGGGCCACGGTGCTCTGAGCACTCGCCGCTCAGCCGGCGTTGAACGCCTCGTCGACGGTCAGCGTGTCCTCGTACAGGTGCATGCGGACGATCCGGTTGTCCTCGACCACCAGGTGCATGGCCGCCGGTGTGGTGAACTCCTTACCGCTGGCCGCGACGGTGTGCGTGAAGTCCGCCAGCAGCATCACGTCACCACCGTCGACGATGACGCGCTCCAGCACGACCTTGCTCCTGCCGTGCGCGAAGTGCGGCCACATCGTGGTGAAGTACGGCGCGACCTCCTCCCGGCGGGTACGACGCCCGGTCCAGGGCAGCGCGTCACTGCCGGGGACGTGCCAGTCGATCTCCTCGGAGAACAGTTCCTGGATGCCGTCGGGGTCCTGCCTGCCGAGGCGCTCCACGAACTTCTCGGCCACGGTCCGCGAGGTCTGAGTATCTGTTGCCATCGTCCTTGTCCTTTGTCTTTTTGTTCGCATGAGGTGTGTCGGTCGGGCCTCAGCCCTGGAACAGAAAGTGCTTGCCGCTCAGCGGCCCGCCGAGCCGCATGAGCGCCCCGCCTTCGCACAGCGCGCCAGGTCGACCGGCTGCGAACCCGAATTCGGTCAGCAGCCGTGTGAAGGGGTCCTTGGCGCTCTCGTCGTCACCGGCGAGGAAGACGACCAGGTTGTCCTCCTGGTGCCGGGGATCGGGCTGGCCGCATCGCCCGCCCGGTAGTGGACCACGTTCTTGACGACTCACTCCTGGTTGTGTCGGAGCCGTTGCCCTGACGACGGTCGCAAGTACGCGGCTCAATACCCTGGAGCGTCGAATGCGTCCCGCGTCGCCGATTTGGCGCCTAGAGCTGTGTGGCACCGCCGTCGACGAGCAGTTCCGCGCCGGTGGTGAAAGTGCTTTGGTCACCGGCCAGGTAGAGGGCGGTGGCGGCGACCTCGTCGGGATGGCCGATCCGGCCGAGCGGGGTCAGCGGGGTGGGCTCGGCCGCGGTGGGCCGATCGCCGTGCGGGAAAGCGGCGCGGAGCTCGTCCCCGCCCGGGGTCTCGACATCGCCGGGGGTGAGGGTGTTGACGCGGATCCCGCGGCCGGCCAACTCGGCGGCCCAGGTACGGGCGAGGCTGCGGATCGAGGCCTTGGTGGCGGCGTAGACGCCCAGGCCCGGGGCGGCCCGCAGGGCCGCGCTGGAGGAGAGCAGCATCACCGAGGCGCCGGCCGTCAGCAGCGGCAGCGCCTTCTGGACGGTGAAGACCGTGCCCTTGAGATTGATCGAGGCAGTGCGGTCGTACTCCTCCTCGGTGATCGCGCCGAGCGGGCCGTAGTCCCCGACTCCGGCGTTGGCCACCACGATGTCCAGGCGGCCGCTGCGGTTCGCGATCTCGGCGAAGAGCCGGTCGAGGTCGCCGAGGTCCGAGGCATCGCCCTGGATGGCGATACCTCGGGCGCCGACCTGCGCGACGGCGGCGTCCAGCTCGGCCTTGCGGCGGCCGGTGAGGTAGACGGTCGCGCCCTCGGCGGCGAAACGGCGGGCGATCGCCAGGCCGATGCCGCTGGAAGCACCGGTGACGAGGGCGGTCTTGTCGTCCAACGGTCCCATGGGATTCTCCTATTCCCTTTTCTTAAAGTAACCATTTTTGTTACATATATGGGTGCGGGCTGTGATCTCCCTCGATCAGGGAAAGTCAACAGTCCGAGGTCAGGCGGCTTTCAAGACGTCCCGCAGCACGTCCTCCAGCGTGGTCTTGGCCAGCTCCCTGCGCAGGGCGGCCTCCACCTCGTCGTACACGGCGGTCATCGCGGGCCCGATGCCGTGGCCCACGACGCACTCGGGGTCCGGTGTCGCGCGGTGCAGGGCGAAGACCGGTCCCGACTCGATCGCCTGGTAGACGTCGAGCAGGGTGATCGCCGCCAGGTCCCGCACGAGCATCCAGCCCGCCCCCCGCTGCGAATCGACCAGGCCGGCCTTGCGCAGCTCGGCCAGCAGGCGGCGGATCACCACCGGGTTGGTGTTGACGCTCGTCGCGATCTGCTCGGAGGTGGCGACCTCGTGGCCGCGCCGCTGGTACAGCCCGATCCATGTCAGGGCGTGCGCCGCGATGGTCAGTCTGCTGTTGGCGCTCACGTCGGACTCCACCTCCCTCACCCCTCGGCTCTATTCGTAACATTAGTTGTTACAACGACATACGGCAAGTCCTGCGGGGCAGCCCCGGCGGACCGGGCGCGTGCCCGGTCATGGGGGCTTGGAGCTCGTGGGGTGGGGGGCTGTGTCGACCAGGCGTGTCACCAGCGTTGTAGCGCGATCGCGGGGGTCAGCCAGCTGCGTACGGCGCGGAAATCGTCCAGATCACCGTAGGTGCTCCTCGGCCACGGCCGCCCGGAATCCCACCCCGGCCCGGCTGGCCCGGCTGACCAGCTCCGCAGCGATGCGTGGTTTCGTCCGAAAGTGGGCATCATTCTTGCCACCGACAAGCCGACGCGCCGGGGTGTAGGGCACCGGCGTGCAACGGATAGGACATGCGCCGATCGGCCCACAACGTGGTCACGGTGACCACCCCGTTATCGGTCTTGCCCACCCGACCCAGCCACTGACGTCCGACACGCGCCGTTGCCGTGCCCTCCTTGCGATCGCCGCTGTCATCGACGACCAACACCCCACCCGCATGCGGTGCGGTGGCCTCCCCGGCCAGCAGCAGCTCCAACCGCCGGGCGTTGACCGCCCCGGGATCCCACACCGACTCACTCAGAAAGAACCGCAGCCGCTACACACCCGCCTGAACGGCCCCCACCACCGGCCCGGCCCCAGCCAGGCAGGTCATGGTCTTGTTGCGATCTCGCGGAGCCAACAACCCGGCCAGATACTCGCGAAACCCACGCCGCTGGGCCAACGCCGAAAACACATCATCGAACCGCGCCGCATACGCCTCCAACGGCCCCGGCGCCACCGGACACGCCACCCTCTTGGTCATCCCGGCCCCCTCCACCCAGAAACCCGAACACCAAGGGCCTACCCAGCAACAACCTTGATTCAACAAACTACCGATACCCGGCAAGGGTTCTGATTGAGGCTTTCTGATCAGATTGTTGGTTGTGGTGGGCCAGGCCGACGTGGGTCAGAGGTCTGGAAGAAGAACCGGGGCAGATTGCCCGTCAACGCAGGCCACGACGCCGGTGCAGCTCAGCGGCAGCCTGGCCGCTGCTCGCCAGCTGGGAGCATCCGCCCCCCGCTGCTGCTGGGCAGTCCCGAACGAGGTGTTTACGCTCCGGGGCGTTCGTCGAGCAGGTCGCGGAGGTGTTCGGTGGTGGCGCGGAGGTCACGTTCCCAGCGGTCCGTGTCGGAATCGCGGTCACCGGCCTCGGCCCGGTCCAGTTGTTCGATCATCCAGGTGCGAGCGAGCACGCTGGGTTCGACGCCGCGGGCCTCAGCTACGCGACGCAGTTGCACGATGCGTTCGGTCGGTAGGCGCAGCCCGTAGACGGACTGCCCACCACTCGGGCGGCGCCGCCGGTAGCCCAGATCGGCATCCCGGGTGGCTTCGGCCTGTTCGGCTTCGGCGGCGAGCTTGTCTGCCAGGTCAGGATCCGGACTCGTCATGGTGGCACTCCTCCTCGTGGCTGGTGGCGTAGGCGCGCCGTTGCCGGCGATGGGCCGACCAGGCTGTGGCCACGTGCCAGAGCCCGCCCGGCGGGTGCTGGTCGGGGATGAGCACCACGATCAGCACCCGTGCCGCGGTGGGCAAGTAGCCGACCGCCCGGATGCCTCACCGGTTGCCGAGTTCGGGTCACGGGCGACCAGCCCCTGCGGGTCCTCAAGCTGCCTCGATCGCGGCAATCGGATCAACGTCCAGAGCTCCCGGATAACGCTGAGAGCGTTGGAGATGAGCCGGATCGGGCACGTCGATCTCAGTCGATGGGCAGCTCGGCGACCGGGATGCCGTCGTAGTACTCATCCGCGTTCACCACGACAATCGCATAACGACGTTTAACGCCTGTCGAGGAGCACAGCTGTCCAGGAAACTCGTTGTCAGTAGCTTCCCCCGTAGCGAGTACGGATGTGTTCAGCTGCCCTCTCCTCCCGCCCCACCCGCTGCCTCCACAGCAGGGCCGCACTCTGAAGCACCCGACCTCGCGGACTCCGTCAGGATCCGTAGCCGCCTGGACTGCAGGCTTCCAGGCATGGGCAAGATCTCGGTGCCGACGCTATGCTGTGCCGTCGTCCTCGGCCAGCAGCTGCTCGATGCGGGTAGCCAACTGTTGGCCGTGCCCGTCGGGCTCTGTCAGCGCGATGGTGAGGGTGCGGCGCCAGTGGGCCAGCTGGGTGGCCGCGTGATGGTGAGCAGTTTCGGCATCAGTGGCACGCTGGTCAAGGCTGGTGACTTGCTGGGTGAGGCTGCCGAGTTGGTGGCGGAGTTCGCCGAGCTGGGTGGTGTGGTCGCGCTGAGCCTGGGTCAGCTCGGCCCGGGCGGCGGCGGCCTCGTGCTCGGCGGTCTCGCGGATGCGGGTGATTTCGGCGTGGGCCTCGTCGCGGATCTGGTCCCGGGCTTGGGCGTGCTCGTCACGTTGCCGTTCCAGCCGCCTCTGGAGGTCGTCGATGGTCTCTTGGGCCTGGTGGGCGGCGGCTGCCGCGCGGTCGCGCTCGTCGGCGAGATCGGCGCGGAGCCCGGTGAGCTGGTCGGTCAGCGCGTCCCGTTCGGCGGCCAGCCCGGCGAGGCGGTTCTCGGCACTGGCCGCGCGGTCGCCGGCCTCGCCGGCGCGGCGCTCGGCCCGCTCCTCGCGATCGCGGGCGTCCTCGAGCCGGGCCTCGGCCCGCTGTTGGGCCGTGCGCGCGGTGTCCCGGTCTGCCAGTGCCGTGTCGCGTGTCGGCGTCGGCCGCATCGACCCGGCGTCCGGCCGCCTCGGCCGCGGCATCAGCCTCGGCGGTTGCCTGCTCGGCCGCGACAGCGCGTTGCTCGGCGGCCTCGGCGCGGCCGTCGGCGTCGCGGGCCTGCTGCTGGGCCGTCTCCCGAGCCTGCAGTGCTTCGGCCACCGCCCCGTCGAGGTCGGCGCGGACAGCCGTCAGGGCGGTATGGAGCTGGTCGATGGGGGAGAGGGCGGCCTCGACGTGCTCACCGAGCTCGGCCAGGGCGGTGTCGGCCAGGGCCTGCTCGTCCCCGCCGGGCAGCGAGCGGACGTTGTCCAGGTCCTGGTCCGCCTGTTTGCAGGTCAAGCTCTTCGAGCCCCAGGTGGTGCCGTCCTGGCAGTACTGCGCCCGGTTGCCGCGCCCGGAGGCCACGGGCAGCGCCGCCCGGCAGCCGGCATAGCCGCACACCCGCCCGCCGGATGCGTCACGGGTTTCGTCAGGCCTCTTCGCCGGCTGGGGTGGCTGACCCCGGAACTTCGCCAGTCCCTGTCGAGTCCCCGGAGTCGTCCGGCTCGTCGGCCGGGCACCTGCTGTGAATTGCAGGTGGAATGTCGTGGTGGTGCCGGTGCAATGACGCGGCCGGTCATGCGGTGGTTGGTGGTCCGGTGTCGGTGTCCTCGGGGGTGGGGGGTTGCTCGGGGGTGTGGTGGAGCAGGGCGGTCAGGAGGCGGTGGCGCAGCTGGTCGTCGGTCTGGTCGGCCTCGAGCAGGAGGGTGTGCAGGTTCTGCAGTCGGGTGTGGGCTGCGGCGAGTTCGGTGGCGGTGGTCTCGGCGCGGGCGTGGGCGGCGGCGGCCTCGGCTGCGGCGGCCTGGGTCTGCTGGCGGGTCTGGGTCAGCTGGGTCTCGGCGGTCTGGGCTCGGGTTTCGGCGTCGGCGGCGGTGTTTTGGGCGGCCTCGCGGGCGGTGCGTAGGTCGGCGGTGGCGGTGGCGTGGGCGTGGCGTTCGGATTCCAGGGTGGCCTGGAGGGTGTCGCGTTCGGCGGTGCGGGTGGCGAGGTGTTCGCGGGCGTCGGCAAGTGCGGTGGCCGCGGCCTGAGCGCGGGTCTCGGCGGCGTCGGCGCGCTGGGACTCGGCGGCGGCGGTGGCGTGGGCGGCGGCGGCGTCGGTCTCGGCCTGGTGGCGCGCGTCGGTGGCGGTGGTTTCGCCCGCCCGGGCCTGTTCGGCCTCGGCTCGGGCGTGGTCGGCCTCGCGGTGGGCGGCGGCGGCCTGCGCGTCGGCGGCGGCCTGGGCGGTTTCGGCGTTCTGGCGGGCGGCCTCGGCGGCCTGGGCATTCGCGCGGGCTTTGGCGGCCTCGGCCTGGGCGGTGGTGGTGGTCGCGGCGGCGGTGGTCAGTTCCTCGGTGACCTGGCCGCGGACCTGTTCCAGGGCGGTGTGCAGCGTGGCCAGCGGGGTGGCCACGGTCTCGACGGCCTGGGTGAAGTCGCTGGCCGCCTCGGCGAGGCTGGCTCCGGGGGCGTCGCCGAAGGCCTCCTGCAGGGCGGTTTGGGCGGTGGCGAGTTGTTTGCAGGTTTTGCCGCCGGGCCAGGTGCGCTCGGGGCAGTACTCGGGTGGGCGGCCGCCGCGGGGCCCGGAGGGCGGCAGCGGGGCGCGGCAGGCGGCCAGTTTGCACCGGGCCGGTGCGGCGGAGTCGTCCGGGGCGGGATCCATGATCCACAGCCTAGTTTTGTGTTTTCTATCTAGCAACTCAAGTTAAGGTTTTCAATACTGGAACAGACCTCTACAACGAAAGCCCGTTTTTGTTGCTAACCTCCCGGGAAGTTCCACAGACCGCGACGAGAGGGTGGACATGGCCGACAACGGCGCACTGACCCGGCCCGCCCCGGGCTCCCCGCAGACTGGGGCCCCCCACGACCCGTGGCCCGGTGCCGGTGACCCGGTGCGGCTGCTGGCCGGCATCGCCGACTGGCTGGCCGGCTACGGCAACCCCGCCACCCGCCGCACCTACGCCACCGGGCTGGGCCTGCCGGCCACCAGCAGCGAGTTGCGTGCCTGGACCGCCACCGAGACCGGCCCCGCCGGGTGGGCCGCGGCCGTGAGCGCCTACGCCGCCGTCCTCGGCTGCGACCTGCACACCCCGCCCGGGCCGGCGAGCACGCGGCGCCCACCACCGGCGCCCCGCGGCCGATTCCGTGAACTACACTGGCTGCGCTGGTGTGCCGCCCACCGGCTCGACCCCCTGGCCGCCCACACCACCCACGTCAAAGCCTGGCTCGACGAGCTGACCACCGCCGGCGCGGCCCGAGCCACCCGCAGCCGCCTGCTCGCCACCGTCACGGCCTGCTACGCCCACCTCGCCGACACCGGCCTGAGCCCCGGCAACCCCGCCGCGCTGAACCGCCGCCGCCTCGGACTCACCAGCACCGGCCAGCCCGACAGCGGCCACGCCCTCGCACTGACCCCCAGCCAGGTCCGCGCACTGCAAACCGCCGCAGCCACCCCCCGCCGTGGGGCCTCCCCTCTCGACACCGCCCGGGCCACCGCCCTCGTCGCCCTGCTGACCCTGGGCCTCCGCGCCAGCGAACTCTGCCACCTGAACCGTGCCGACCTGCACACCACCCGCGGCCGCCGCGCCCTGCGCGTGCCCGGCAAGGGCAACAAACCCCGCATCGTCTACCTCCCCGACCACGCCGAGAACGCCCTGACCACCTACCTCCGCACCCGCGACACCACCACCACCGCAGCCACCCCCGCCCCCCGCGGCCACACCACCCCCACCACCAGCCCCCTGATCACCACCCGCAGCGGCCGGGCCTACACCCGCCACGGGCTCTGGCAACTCCTGCGCCGGCTGGCCACCACCACCCCCGAACTCGCCGAACTGGCCGAGACCCTGCACCCCCACGCGCTACGCCACTTCTACGTCACCACCGCCGTCGAAGCCGGCGCCGACCTCGCCCACATCCAAGCCGACCTCGGCCACACCAGCCCCCACACCACCCAAGCCGTCTACAACCACACCGCCCGCCACCCCACCCGCAGCGCCACCGACCTCGTCGCCACCACCCTGCACCCCCACGACCCCGGGTCTCGGAAAGATCCGTGACAGATTCAACGTCAGTGAGCATCACAGCTGGTCATCGCCTCGGAGACGAGCACTTGGCCAGCCTCCGACGGTGACTGAGCCAGCCTGGTGAGGGTCCCACCGTCGTGAACGGTGGGGTCGCTGGATCGGGTGATGATCTCGGCCGGTGGGGAGTGTTGTGTTGACGGTGCTTCCGTGGTGGTGCTGGGCTCAGGCGCCGGTTGGGCCCGCGGGCGGTGTTCGTGACAACCGGGTGGAGGGTGTGATGGGCGTGGGCGGTGTGGTGGCGGTGGCGGGAGCGCGCGGTGGCCCCCGCGGGCCGCGCGTGCCTGCCGCTGAGCGGGCCCGGATCATCGAGCGGCTGGTGCGGTTGCAGCAGGCAGGGCAGTTGAGCTCAGAGCATGTGCGGACTGCGGCGCAGGCAGTCGGGGTGTCCGCACGGACGGTGCAGCGGTGGCTCCAGGCCGGCCCCCGGCCGGATACCGGGGTGTCGCCGCGGCGGTATGTGTTGTCAGCGTCAGATCGAGCCGCCTTCGAGGATTTTCGCGGCAACGTCAGTGCCGTGCATCGGGCCCGGCAGGCGGCCGTGGCCGGGCACACCACCGCGGCCGGTGTGCCGATCGCCGAGCATTTGCTGGCGGGCTGGCAGGGTGCGGCGCCGGTGGCGCTGCGCACGCTGTATGCGGCGTTTGAGCGGGAGATGACCTCCGCGGAACGGGCCTATTGGCGCAGCGGGCACGAGGCTCGGGCCGAGAGGAGAGTCTATGGGCAGCGTCATATCGCGCGGCGCAACGCGATCTGGCAGGTTGATCACACCGAATTGGACATCGTGGTCGTGCCGCCGCGCGGCAACGCGGTGCGGCCGTGGTTGACGACGTTCGTGGATCTGGCCACGCGGGTGGTGCTGGGGTGGGCGATCGCGCTGCGTCCGGATGCGGGCACGACCGTGGCCGCGTTGCGCTCGGCGCTGGTGTGTGAGGCCGAGGCCACCGCGGCTGGGGCCGGTGGGGTACCGGCGGTCATCGAGTGCGACCACGGGCGGGAGTTTCTCGGCCACGCGTTACAGCGCCCGGCGAGTTCGCTGGGCATCGTGGTCCGGCCCGTGCCGCCGCGCTCCGGGCGGGCCAAAGGAGTCATCGAGCGGTGGCACCGCACGATCGCGCAGATGCTGTTGTCGCAGTTGCCGGGTTTCACCGGCGGCCCGCGGGATCAGCGGGGGCGGCTGTATGGACCGGTGCGTGATGACGCCGCCTGGCGGGCCCTGGTGCCCGAGTCGGGCTCGGCGCGGCACCTGGCGGCGATGCCGATCACGACGTTCGCGGCGGTGTTTGCCGCCTGGGTGCGGTGGTTCAATACCGAGCACCGGCACAGCGCCCTGGCCGGGCGTAGCCCGGTGCAGGCATGGCGGGCCGATCCCAGCCCGATCACGGTCGTCGAGGCCGCCTGGCTGCGGGACATGCTGCTGACCCGCCGCGGTGCCGCGGTCACCAGCAAAGGGGTCCGGCACAACGGATTGCACTACCGAGCACCGCACCTGCAGGGGCGGGTGGGCGAGCGGGTCGATATTGGTTTCGCCCCCACGACGATCGGTTTCTCGAGATCTACGACGGGCGGGGCCAGCACCTGGGCACCGCCACACCGGTCGATGCTCAGAGCCCGGCCGAGGCCGAGCAGCACCGACGCGCCTGGAACACCGAGTCGCGCCGGTTGGCCGCCCGGCGCCGTCAGGCCAACGCCCGCGCTCGACGGCGCTTGGATCCGATCACACCCCAGGACACGAACGCGGAGGCTGTCGAGGCGGGAGAGACGCGGCTGGTGGCGGCCGGCACGCGCCGTCCCCACGACGGTGCGCCGGTGACGGGCTCGACGAGTCTGCTCGGCCTGCATGAGCCGGTCGCCCTGGACCCGGTCGGCGAGGACGGCACGAGAACGCACCGGGCGAGGCGGTGAGGATCCGTGCCCGAACATTTCGTGGCCGTGCCGCATGCGGCGGTGCTGGCGACCCCGACCTTTCAGCTGGTCGACCGCGACCTCGCCGACCTGATCGGCCATCAGGCCATGGGCGTGGTCCACGGCGAGGCCGGGCTGGGCAAGAGCTTCGCCGTCGACGCCGCGCTGGAAGGACTCCCAGGATACGCCCACGGGCAGGTATCCGCCCGGATGCGCGTGGTCAAGCTCGTCTTTCCGCATGCGCCGACCACGCTGCGCGTGGCTCAAGAACTCGCCGCGGCATTGCTCGAGATTCCCGTCGCGCGCAGCCGCAGCCGGTTCCAGCTGCAGGAGCAGGTCCTCGACGAACTGTCCGGACGCCCTTACCTGCTGGTCGTCGACGAGGCTCAACGCCTGACCCGACATGCCATGGAAGTGCTGCGCTACTTCTACGACAGCCCCGCCACACAACTGGTACTGCTGCTGGTCGGTGGCAACGGCTGCTGGGAGACCATCTCCCGGGAACCCATGCTGGCCTCGCGGATCTACCGACGCCGCCGATTCCGGCCCCTGCCCGGCCGGCGGGTACCGGCCCTCATGCGGACCTACCACCCGCTGTATGCCGAGGCCGACGAGCAACTGTTGGCCGAGGTCGATGCCACCTTCGCCCACGGCTACTGGCGCAACTGGGCCGCCTTCACCGCCACCGCCTATGATCTGGTGAGCGCGGTGGGACGCAGCACGCTCGACGCCGAGCTGGTCGCCAACATCTACACCAGCCTCGGCCACGACGACCCCGACCCCTGACCTGCCCTGGAGACGACGCGTGACCCGGGTCTATACCGCCGGCGCCAGCCCCGCCGATCACGGGCCCAGTGCCGTGGCCTGGTTCGTGCCCAACTCCAACGACGATCCTGCCGTACCCGCCACGCTGGCGACCACACCAGAACACGTGCTCGGCCCCACCCCCACACGCGTTCCCACCACCACCTCCACCAGCACGCCCCCGTGGCCGGCCGTGGACCCCGAGGCGCTGCCTCGCGCGGAGTTCACCACCTTCCGCGCCGCCTGCCGCCAACTTCCTCGTCCCGAAGTAGTCCTGGTCGACGACTACTACCGACACCGCTACACCCGCACCCGGGACCAGTTGGCCGAGCCCGCCCGCAGCCCGGCCGACAACGCGATCACGGCGGTGTTTCACGCCCTCACCGTCGGCGATCCCCCCGCGGGCGCGCCTGATCGCCTTGCGCGCTGTGCAGGCCGCCCTGTTCACCCACGCCGCCCTGCTGTTGACCTGGCATCAAAGCTCCGAGCTGCCCACCGCGCATCAACTGCCCGGCACCCTCACCTCCCACCGGCACCGCGACTGGCTCGAGGCCGTAGCCGAGCCGGTCTGGGCCGTGGCCAACCTGCTGTGGGATCACCTCGACCTCACCGCCGAGACCCTGCTGGCCCTACGCCGCGACCAACTCGTCATCGACGACGTCACCCACAGCCACCACGGCCCGATCACCGCCCCGGCTGTGATCCTGAACCAGCTGGTTCTGTCCCTGCCGGACTGGAGCCTGCCCCTACTGCGCACCTACCGCTGTCCCCGCGACCACGCCCGCACCACCCCGGCCAGCGACGCGCTCCTGTGCCTCGACAGCCAGCCGATCAGCCAGCAGACCCTCGTGGCCACCATGACCGGACGAGACCCGGTGGCGCTGAACACCTTCCACCCGCGGGAAACCACCCACCACCACCCCCGCATCCATCCCCTCAACAACCGACTGGCCCCATTCCCCAACACCTGGACCAGCCCACGCGGCCTGTACCTGCATCACAGGCCCCTGAACCACGAGCCCCTCACCCCACGCAACACACCCGCCCCGTCATGACCGAGGGCGGATTCAACTGATCGTCGCAACACCTCGATCACGGGGAGGATGTTGTGGCGCAGGGACGGGCACGAGAGGCGCTTCGGGCTGGTCGCCCACCGCTTCGGTCACCGGGGAGGCCCCCGGTGAATCGACGCTTGGAACAGCAACTGTTCTGGCGGCAGATCGCCGAGGGACTGTCCAGTGAGGACGCCGCCGTCGCGTGGTGTGTCGATGCCGGTGGGGACGCGGTGGTTCCGTGAAGGTGGCGGTATACCGCCGATCAGTCTGGATCCACCCTCGGGCCGCTACCTGTCCTTTGCCGAGCGCGAGGAGATCGCCGTGCTCAAGGCACAGAAGCGTGGGGTTCGCGAGATCGCCCGCCAGCTGGACTGGAACCCCTCGACGATCTCGCGGGAACTGCGGCGCAACGCCGCCACCCGGGGTGGCAGTTTGGGCTACCGAGCCTCGGTCGCGCAGTGGCATGCCGACCGGCAGGCGCGTCGGCCGAAAGCCGCCAAACTCGCCGCCAACGAGACACTCCAGCAGTACGCGCAACACAGACTCGCGGGCACGGTCACCGCCCCGGACGGCAGCGAGGTCCCGGGCCCGCAGGTGCACTGGATTGGACGGCGTCATGGCCTACGCAAGGACCGACGCTGGGCGAGTTCGTGGAGCCCGGAGCAGATCTCGCGTCGGCTCCCTGTCGACTTCCCCCATGATGAGTCGATGCGGATCTCACACGAAGCGATCTATCAGGCCCTCTACATCCAGGGGCGCGGTGCGCTGCGGCGGGAGCTGACGGCATGCCTGCGGACCGGACGCGCGCTCCGCGTACCGCGTGCCCGTGCTCAACAGCGCCGTGACGGGATGGTCACGCCCGAGGTCAAGATCAGCGAGCGTCCCGCCGAAGTCGAAGACCGGGCGGTGCCCGGGCATTGGGAGGGCGACCTGATCATCGGCGTGAACGGTTCCGCGATCGGCACCCTGGTCGAGCGGACCACTCGATTTACCATGCTGCTGCACCTGCCCCGCATGGCCAGCCACGGTCAGCAACCGCGGGTCCACAACGGGCCGGCCCTGGCCGGTCACGGCGCCGAAGCCGTCCGCGACGCGATCACCTCCACGATCACCGCCCTGCCCGAACAGTTGCGCCAGAGCTTGACCTGGGACCGCGGCAAGGAAATGGCCCAACACTCGCAACTGAGACTCGACACCGGCCTGCAAGTCTACTTCGCCGACCCGCACAGCCCCTGGCAACGCGGCACCAACGAAAACACCAACGACCTGCTGCGCCAATACTTTCCGACTTGAATGTGGGATAGCGGTGTCGTGATCGGGATGGCCGCCCGTAGCGTGCCGCAGGAGACCGGGCAGGCTGACTCGAATACTTCCTGCCGCCAGCGGGCTGGCTGTCTTTGGGTGTGTCGCCGGCCCGGTCTCCGTTCGCGGCTTGACTCAACAGAGGCATGACCACGAGGCCAGACCGGGCTCTCGAAGTCGGACTGTCGGCCGCGGATCCCCGTTCTGTCGCCGGAAGAAAGGCACTGCCTGCGATGATGCTGATCGGTGTCGACCCGCACAAATCCACTCACACCGCGACAGCCGTGGCCCCGGAGACGAATCGCGACCTCGGTTCGGTGCGGATTGAGGCGACCGTAGCCGAGTACGAACGGATGCTGCAGTGGGCCGCGCATTGGCCGCAACGGCAGTGGGCGATCGAAAACGCCGCGGGCATGGGACGACACCTGGCGACCTGGCTGCTCGCTCGGGGAGAACACGTCGTGGATGTGTCACCCCGCTCGACCGCCCGGGTGCGGCAACTCTCGCCGGGCGCGGGGCGCAAGAACGACCGTATCGATGCCGCGGCCGCAGCCGGTGTCGCGGCCTTGCAGGGCGAGGCGAGGCCGGTGCACCACGACGAGGTGACCGACGCGCTGGCCCTGCTCGACGAACGCCGCATCAACCTGTCCCAGGCTCGTGTGTGGGCTGCCAATCAGCTCCACGCACTGCTGCGGGCACTCCTTCCGGGAGGCGCACCCCGCGAACTGTCGGCAGCCAAGGCCGAACGACTGTTGGCCACGGTCAACCCGGTCGGTGTCGCAGAACGCACTCGTCATCAGCAGGCCAACGAGCTGATCGCCGAGCTCCGTACCTGCGATGCGAAGTTGAAAAACAACGCCCGCGAGATGGCCGAGCTTGTCGCCGACACCGGTAGCACCCTGGCGCACACGCCCGGCATCGGCGCCGTTACTGCCGCCCGTCTGCTCGCCCACACCGGTCGCGCCAGCCGATTCCGCACCGCCGCCGCCTTCGCGAACTACGCAGGCACTGCGCCGATAGAGATCGCGAGCGCCGACAAGACCCGGCACCGCTTGTCCCGCCGCGGCAACCGGCAACTGAACGCCGCGCTGCACACCGTCGCGCTCACCCAAATCCGCCAGCCCAGCAGTCGCGGCCACACCTACTACCAGGCCAAGATCGCCGAAGGCAAAACGCCCCGCGAAGCACGGCGTTGCCTGAAACGACGTCTGGCCGACCACGTTTGGCGCACCATGATCAACGACGAGAAGCGCCAAAGCCGAGCAGCGGGTCCGGGAGGACACTCGGGGGCGACTCGCATCTCCAGCGCGGCTGGCTCAACCCCGACGGCCAGCTCTTCGGATCAGTCACTTCCCAGACCCGCCAGCACCGAGCCTACAACACCGCAACCCACAACTTGACAAACACAGAGGCACCCAAGGGCACCGACCTCTCCCGATGGGGACGTGACGAGCTCGACGCGGTCGCCATCGCACTCAACAAACGGCCCCGCAAGACACTCGGCTGGAAAACACCCGCCGAAGCCTTCACTGACCAGCTACAATCATCTCAATAAAGCGGTGTTGCGACGACCCCTTGAACCCGGTCTGGCCACTCGATCAAAATCGGCGCGCTCGACAGCGAAGGCGGCCCCGCGCTCGATGCCGAGCGGATCAGCGCCTGCCTGGCCGAGCGTCGGCCGGGTGAGTTCTTCCTGGCCGACGCCAACGGGGGGCTCACACCCGAGGCCGCACTGCGAATGCTTAGCATGCTGCCCGAGGGGCTCGACATCGTGCTCGAGGCGCCGTGCCGAACGTGGCGGGAGACGATGTCCCTTCGCCGTCGCTGCCCCGTTCCGATCGTGCTCGACGAGCTCGTGCAGCACGAGGATGACCTCATCCAGATGATCAGTCAGGACGTAGCGGACGGGATCGGCTTGAAGGTCTCCAAAGCGGGCGGCCTGACCCGCGGTCGGCGGCATCGCGACATCGCAACCGCAGCCGGAGCTACCGTCAGCGTGCAGGACACGGTTGGCTCGACCATCACCTTCGCCGCGGTCGCCCACCTCGGTGCGACCGTGCCGGAGCGCTCTTTGCGGTGCGTTCTCGACAGCCGCGGGATGGTAAGTGTCGAGGCGGCAGACTTCGATGCGCCCATCATTGACGGCGGGGTCCTGGTCCCGGACCGATCCGGTCTGGGCCTGACGGTCCACCTGGACCGTCTCGGTGAGCCCGTCGAGATCTGGGATAACAGCTAGGGCGGGGTTTCGGGGGTGGGCGGGCCCATTTCCAGGGTGTGGCGCGTGCGTTGAGGGCGGCGGTGGCCTGCTGGGTGGCGTGGTCGATCTCGCTGGCATCGGCGAAGGTTTGGCCGGCGAGGGCTTGTCGGCGGAAGAGGCGCCACCAAGCTTCCTGGAGGTTGAGCCAGCACGCCCCGATGGGGATGAACGCGTGGATGATCGACGAGCCATTCCCTTGTGGACTTGCTGGTGTGGCTGGAGAGGTTGTCGGTGACCCCGGAGATGTCGCCGGCCGGGTTGGCCTGCTCAACCCGTTCCAGGAATCGTTGATAATTCACACTGTTACAGGAGGCAGCGGTCAGCGTCACTGCCTGGCCGTCGCGGATCTGCAGTCCACGGTAGACCCAGGTTTTTTCCGGCCCGCGGGAGTACTCCCAGGGCGCTTTGATCCGGTGCCCGTCGGCCGACCAGCCCGGCGCAGGACCGAAGGTGCGGGGCACGACGGGGCCGAGTTCGTCGGCGCAGATCACCGTGGCCCCGGCCGGCGGCTGCGTATAGAGCCCGACGATGCGGTCCCTTTTGGGGCGAACTCGGGATCGCTGCTCGTTGTCCAGGAGCGGGGCTTGCGCCAGCGCACTCCTTCAGTCAACAGGATCCGGCGGACCTGGCTGCGCCCGACGACAATGCCCTCGTCCTGGGCTGCTTCGGTTAACGCATCCAGGCTCCACTGCGACGGATCCGCCTCCTGCTCGGCGTCCAAGTCCCCGTCGGCCTGCCGGGTTAATCGGCCTGGCGGGGTCGCCTTCGCCAAGGCCACAATCCGGCTGCGCTCAGCCTCCGTGATCCGCAGCTTGCGCCCCGCACCCGGCCGATCAGCGAGCCCATCGACACCCTCGGCGTTGAACCGCACGATCCGCTCACGCACGGTTTGCGGGTGACAGCTCAACCGGGCAGCGATAGCGCCGGTGCGCAGGCCTTGCCAACTGGCCGTGATTATCTGTGCTCGCCGGATCCCATCAGCCGGGGCCTGCCGAGCTCCGGCCAGCTTGCGAATCTGCCGTTCCTCGGCACCATCCACGGGCGCACGCGCCGACAACAACTTCGGCATGCCAACCACCCCACGAGGGGTATCACCCCAGTTCATCAGGGACTTCAACCCCCAATCAGGAACACAGCACTAGACGCAATACCGCTGATTTAGGTTGGGTGTGGCTGGTAGTGTGTGTTCATGCCCAGGCCTGGTCAGGTGACGTCGTCGTCGCGGGAGCGGTTGCCGGATCGGATTGCGATTGGGGTGCTCACGCGGGCGTTTCCGCCGGAGTTGGTGGACGAGGTGCTGGCTGCCACGGGGCGGGTGGAGCAGCGCAAACGGCTGTTGCCGGCGCGGGTGGTGGTGTATTTCGTGCTGGCGATGTGCCTGTTTCGTCAGGAAGGCTATGAAGAGGTCACCCGGCTGTTGACCAATGGGTTGGCCTGGACACGGCACTGGCAGGCTCAGTGGCAGGCGCCGACGACGGCGGCGCTGTCGCGAGCCCGGGCCCGGCTGGGTGCCGAGCCGGTGGCCGCGTTGTTCGAGCGGGTGGCTACTCCGGTGGCTACCGCGGCCACGGCGGGGGCGTGGTATCGCGGCCACCGACTGGTTGCCGTGGACGGCACCACGTTCGATCTGGCCGACACTCCGGCCAACGGGGACTACTTCGGTCGGCCGGACAGTTCCCGCGGCGACGGAGTGAGTGCCTATCCGCAGGCCCGCGTGGTCGCGCTGGCCGAGTGCGGCACGCACGCGATCTTCGCCGCCACGTCGGCGCCGCTGACGACGACCGAGTCCAAACTGGTCCCGAAGTTGTGGCCCGCCCTGGCACCGGACATGCTGCTGCTGGCCGACCGGGCTTTGTTGAGCTTCGACGCCTGGCGGGCCGCCACAGCCACCGGGGCCGACCTGCTGTGGCGAGCCCGGTCCAGCGCGGTGCTGCCCGTAACCCGCCAGTTCGACGACGGCTCGTATCTGTCCGAAATCGTGGCCGCCCGGGACAAAAACCGGCGGGCCGACCCGGCCACCGTGCGGGTGGTCGAGTTCACCCTCGGCGAGGCCGCGACGGTCTACCGGCTGGTGACCAGCCTGCTCGACCCGGAGCAGGCTCCCGCTGCCGAACTGGCCGCCCTGTATGCCCAACGGTGGGAGATCGAAACCGCCCTGGACGAACTCAAAACCCACCAAGGCGGGCCCAACCTGATCCTGCGCTCGCAACACCCCGACGGGGTCGAACAAGAACTCTACGGTTTCCTACTGACCCACCACGCCCTGCGCGGCCTGATGCACGACACCGCCGCCAGCGCCGAGACCGATCCCGACCGGATCTCGTTTCTGCGCACACTGCGCGTCGTCCGCCGCCAGGTCACCGACCAGGCGGCTTTTTCCCCCGAACCGCCTAATGCGAGCACTACGGTGCACCCGTAAGGAACTGCTACGCCATCCGCTGCCGCCCCGCCGACGTCGTTCCAACCCCCGCGTGGTCAAACGCAAAATGGCCAACTGGCACCTCAAACGCGCCCACCACCGAGACCCACCCCCACCCAACATCACGATCACCATCGTCACCGCCACCAAACCGGCCCCACAACGCCGAAAACCACCAAAGTAAGCGGTATTGCATCTAGCAGGCTGCGTCGCACGATCGTGCGCGCTCAGGACAGCCGGGCGAGCCACCGCTGCCGCCAGCGCTCGGTGCTGGCGAGGTCGTTGAAGGTGAACAGGTGGAAGCCGGCGAGCTCGTTGTCGGGGCGGCCGATCTGGTCGGCCAGCCCGGTGATCAGCTTGTCCGGGCGGTAACCGCTGGGCAGGAAGAACCGCCAGAGCATCGCGGACTGCTTGGCCAGGAAGCGGGCGGACTGCCCGAGCCCGAGACCGGCCGACACGCGGATCAGCTTCTGCCGGTTGATCGAGCCCGGCACGCCCACCCGGATCGGCGTGCGGATGCCCTCGGCGCGCAGTCGGCGGGCCCAGCCGATCGTGGTGTCCGGGTTGAAGCACAACTGGGTGATGATCTCGTGCGCGCGGCCGGCCTTGGCGCGTAGCGCTTCGTCGATCACCGCGTCGGGCAGCTTGCCGTGCCCCTCGGGGTAGCCCGCGATGCCCACGCTGCGGAAGGAGTGCCCGGCTTCGGCGAGGGCGACCAGCAGGCTTTCCGCGTCCGCGAACTCCCCGGCCGGTTCGGTGGCGTCTCCGCCGATCGCGAAGATCTGCTCCACCCCGGACTCCAGCAGCCGCACGGCGATCTCCTCGAGCTCCGCGCGGCCGCGGATCAGCCGGGCGGGCAGGTGCGGGGCGGTCCGGTAGCCGTTCTTGCTCAGGCGGACGGCGAGCTCGACGGTCGCCTCCAGCCCCTTGGCCTCGGTGGCGGTGACCGTCAGCGGCACGTCCAGCGGGACGTGGGCGAGCACCTTGTCCTCGGTGCTGCGGAAGGGCAGCACCTCGTAGGAGGCGTTGCGCAGAGCTTGGGCCAGCGCCGCTCGGTGGTGCGCGGAAGGCTGAGACGACATGGAGGGCTCCCCCTTCGGGTGGTGGGACGCGTGCCGAAAGCCACGCCCCTCCGCGGAGGGGCGTGGCTTTCGGCGGACGGCTAGTAACCCCGCTTGACCCACTCGTCGAACTGCGGGATGACCTCGCCGATGGTGGTGCCCGGGCCGTGGCCGGGGCAGACCTTGGTCGCCCGGGGCAGCGGGAGCAGCTGGTCGCGGATCGACGCGATGATCGTGTCGAAGTCCGAGAACGAGCGCCCGGTCGCGCCCGGACCGCCAGCGAACAGGGTGTCGCCGGTGAACACGGTGCCGAGGTCCGGGCAGTAGTAGCACACCGAACCCGGCGTGTGACCCGGCGTGTGCATCACCTGCAGGTTCAGGCGCCCCACGGAGATCAGCTGCCGGTCGCCCAGCAACGCCTCCGGCTGCCGCGCCGGGTGGGTCAGCTCCCACACCGGCAGGTCGGCCGGGTGCAGGTGGACCGGGGCGCCGACCGCGTCGGCCAGCTGCGGAGCCACCCGCACGTGGTCGTCGTGGGCGTGCGTGGCCAGGACGACCACCACCTCCCGGCCGGCGACCAGCTCGCGGACCGCGTCGACGTCGTGCGGTGCGTCGATGATCGCGCACCGGTCGTCGTCGCCGACCACCCAGAGGTTGTTCTCCACCTCGTGTACCTCGCCGTCCAGGGAGAACTTCCCCGCGACGGCGGCGTGATCCAGCCGGATCGCCATCAGAAGGTCACCACCGAACGCAGCACCTCACCGCGGTGCATCTTCTCGAACGCCGCCTCGATCCCGTCCAGCGAGATCTCCTCGGTCACGAACCTCTCCAGCGGCAACCGTCCCTGCAGCTGGAGCTCGGTGAGCATGGGGAAGTCCCGCTCCGGCAGGCAGTCGCCGTACCAGCTGGACTTCAGCGCGCCGCCGCGAGCGAACACGTCCAGCAGCGGCAGCTCCAGCCGCATCTGTGGGTCCGGAACGCCGACCAGCACGACGGTCCCGGCCAGGTCCCGAGCGTAGAACGCCTGCTCGTAGGTCTTGGGCACCCCGACCGCGTCGATCACCACGTCCGCGCCGTCGCCGCCGGTGAGCTCGCGGATCGCCTCGACGGTGTCGGTCTCGGCGGCGTTGACGGTGTGCGTGGCGCCGAACTGGCGCGCCCAATCGAGCTTCTTGGGTTCGGTGTCCACCGCGATGATCCGCCGCGCCCCGGCCATCGCCGCCCCGGCCACGGCCCCGTCACCGACACCGCCGCAGCCGATGATCGCCACGGAGTCGCCCGGCCCGGCCTGGCCGGTGTTCACTGCGGCGCCGATGCCGGCCATCACGCCGCAGCCCAGCAGCCCGACCACCGCGGAACGCGCTGCCGGATCCACCTTGGTGCACTGCCCCGAGTGCACCAGCGTCTTCTCCGCGAACCCGCCGATGCCCAGCGCGGGCGATAGCGGGGTGCCGCCGGCCAGGGTCATCGGTTGCTCGGCGTTGTGGGTGTCGAAGCAGTACTGCGGTCGACCGCGCTTGCAGGCCCGGCAGCTGCCGCACACCGCGCGCCAGTTGAGCACGACGAAGTCGCCCGGCTCGACGTTGTGCACGCCTTCGCCGACTGCCGCCACCGTGCCGGCCACCTCGTGGCCGAGCAGGAACGGGAACTCGTCGTTGATGCCGCCTTCGCGGTAGTGCAGATCAGTGTGGCAGACCCCGCAGGCCTGCACGTCCACCACGGCCTCACCCGGACCGGGGTCCGGAACGTGGATCGTGGTGACTTCCACGGGCTTTCCCTCGCCCATGGCTACCACTCCGCGCACTTCGGTCATTTGCTGCTCCCATTCGTCGTCGTTCGGACTCGTCCTGTTCTCGGGTTCAGAGCCGGTACTCGGCGGCCGCGTCGGCCAGCCAGTCGGCGAGGTAGCGCTCGAAGGACGCACGCACGAAGATCCAGAAGCTCGGTCGTTCGGTGTCCCGGCACAGCAGCACCACCCCGGCGCGTGCCAGCAGGGTCTGCGCGCACTGGTAGGAGGTGAAGCTGCGCCGGTGCAGGTCGAGCGCGCAGCCCTTGGCCAGCAGCTCGCGGGACTTCGGCCCGGTGACCTCGACAATCGTGCGGTGGCCCGATACGTCGACGACCGAGCCGTGCTCCTCGCCGAGGGCCTCGGCGAGCGTCTCCTGGATCTGCTCCGCGCTGCCCTCGGGACCGACCAGCAGCCACTCGTCCGGACCCATCCAGAGGATCTGCAGGTGTTCGGTGCGGGCGACCTGCCCCGGCTGGTTGGGCAGCATCGCGCCCACGGCCGTGCCGATGCGCTCGGCCGCCGGGCTCTTCGGGTCGACGCGCAGCGCGACCTGGGCGGTGAAGGCCACTTCGGACAGCCGCAGCGCACCGGGCACCGAGGAGTCGGCCAGCGCCTCGGCGCGGGCGGCCAGCGGGGACTCGCCGTAGAGCTCAGCCATCGCGACGGTTTCCTTCCTTGTCGTAGAAGACCGGTTCGGTGATCTCGACGGGCACGAGCTGGTCGCCCACATGGCCGTAGATGGTTTGCCCGATGCGGTCGCGGCCGCTTGTGACCAGGGCGAGGGCGAAGGGGCGTTGCAGGGCGGCGCTGCGGTAGCTGGAGGTGATGTGCCCGAGCATGGGCACCGGCGGTTCGGGCAGCTCGGTGGACTCCACCAGTTGGGTGCCTTCGGGTACGGCTCCTGAGTCGGCTGGTGGGAGCAGGCCGACGAGGTGTTTGCGGTCGGTGCGGGCGGTGTCGGCGCGGGTGAACGAGCGCATTCCGAGGAAGTCGTCCTTGGTCTTCGACACCGCCCAGCCCATGCCGAGATCGTGCGGGGTGATGGTGCCGTCGGTGTCCTGGCCGACGATGGGGAAGCCCTTCTCGGCGCGCAGCACGTGCATGGTTTCGGTGCCGTAAGGGGTGATGCCCAGGTCGGAACCGGCCTCGTGCAGGGCTTCCCAGACCTCACGGCCGTACCACCAGGGAACGTTGATCTCGAAGGCGAGTTCGCCGGAGAAACTGATCCGGCACACCCGGGCAGCCCGGCCGGCGACCACGCCGTCGCGGTAGGACATGAACGGGAACGCGTCGTTGTCCAGGTCGATGTCCGAGGTCGCCCGGGCCAGCACCTCGCGCGAACGGGGGCCCGCCAGGGCGATGGTGGCCCAGTGCTCGGTGACCGAGGTCAAGTGCACTCTCAGGTGGGTCCACTCGGTCTGCAGCCAGTCCTCGAGCCACTCCAGCACCCCGGCTGCGCCGCCGGAGGTGGTGGAGATGAGGTAGCGGTGCTGGTCGGTGCGCATCACGGTGCCGTCGTCGAAGACCATGCCGTCGGCGGTGCACATGACCCCGTAGCGGATGCGGCCGACCTTCAGCGTGCTCATCTTGTTGGTGTAGACGAGGTCGAGGAACTCGGCGGCGTCGGGACCCTGCACGTCGATCTTGCCGAGGGTGGAGACGTCCTGCATGCCCACGCCCGTGCGCACGGCGTGGCATTCGCGCAGCACGGCGGTGTCCATGTCCTCGCCGGGCTGAGGGTAGTACCAGGGGCGCTTCCACTGGCCGACGTTCTCGAACGGGCAGTCCTGCTCGAGGTGCCAATCGTGCATGGCGGTGATGCGGATGGGGTCGTAGAGGTCGCCGCGGTCGCGTCCGGCCAGCGCGGCGAAGGCCACCGGGGTGTAGGGCGGGCGGAACGTGGTGGCGCCGACCTCGGCGACCTCGACGCCGAGCAGTTCGGCGATCACGCCCGAGGACAGCAGTCCGGAGGTCTTGCCCTGGTCGTGGGCGGTGCCGAGCGTGGTGTAGCGCTTGATGTGCTCCACCGAGGACATCCCGGCCCCGATGGCCTTGCGCACGTCGGCGACCGTGGCATCCCGCGCCAGATCCACGAATTGCTCACCGCTGGAGTCCGCGGGGATGCCCGGCAGCAGCCAGGTCGGTTGCGGTGGCGTGGCGGGGCAGGAGAAGGCGCTGGGCACTTCGGCGAAGTCGGCGTCGAACCCGGCCTCGCGCGCCGCGTCGCTGCCCGCTTCGGAACCGGTGCGCAGGCATTCGACGGTGCCGAAGCTCCCGGTGGCCGCGCCCACCGAGCGCACCCCGCGGGCGGCGCGGTCGGGGACGAGTGCTCCGATCTCCTCGGAGTAGCGCACGGTTCCGCGCGCCTGGCTGTGCAGGTGAACTGCCGGGTTCCAGCCGCCGGAGACCAGCAGCAGATCGCACGCGACGAGCTGCCGGACACTGGACGGATGCTTCGGGTCACCGCGCAGGCTTGCCAGGTGCACGCTGGTGATCCGGTCGGTGCCCGAGGTGTTCACCACGCCGGTGCCCGCGTGAATCCTGATGCCGCGCTCGACGCACAGCGACGCCCAGTAGGTGGGCGCGTGTTCGCGTGCGTCGACGATGGCTGCGATCTTCACCCCGGCGTCGTGCAGGTCGATGGCCGCGGCGTAGGCGCTGTCGTTGGTGGTGAACACGACGGCGCGGTTGCCGGGCAGCACGCCGTAGCGGTGCAGGTAGGTTCGGGCGGAGCCGGCGAACATGGTGCCGGGGCGGTCGTTGCCGGCGAAGACCAGGGGGCGTTCGTGGGCGCCGGTGGCCAGCACGACCTCGCGGGCGCGGATGTGCCAGACCCGCTGCCGGGTGAATGCGTCCTCGCCGCGGTGCTCGACGGCCACCAGGTAGTTGTCGTCGTAGTGGCCGAACACCGTGGTGCGGGGCAGGACCGTGACCTCCGGGGCGGCTTCGAGCTCGGCGACCACGCGGTCGATCCAGCGCTGCGCGGGGGCCCGGTCGAGGGCTTCGCCGCTGCCGAGCAGGCTGCCGCCGAGCTCGGTGTCGGCCTCGGCGATGATCACCCGTGCGCCGCTGCGGGCCGCGCTCAGCGCGGCGGCCAGCCCGGCAGGCCCGGCGCCGACGATGAGCACGTCGCAGTGCGCGTGCATGGTGTCGTAGCGCGCGGGATCCTCCTCGGTGGACAGCTGCCCCCGCCCGGGCAGGCCGGAGGCTTCGAGGCCCTCGCGCAGCGCGACCGTGGTCGCGGTCAGCATCGGCTCCGGAAACGGCCGCTCGATCTGCACCAGCGCGTTGGGCTCTTCCGCGCCTGCGGCCATGATGCCGCGCGGGCGGCCGTAGCGGATGCTGGTGGCGACCTGGTGCACGCCGTTGGCCAGCAGCGCCGAAGCCAGCGTGTCGCCGGCGAATCCTTCGTAGTCGCCGCCGTCGAAGCGGAACCGGACCGGGCGGTCGCGGTCGATCCGGCCGCGGTCGGCAAGCCTGAACTCGTTGCTCACCTCGTCACCGTCCTTGCTGCGCGCGCACTGTCGTCGGGGTGAATCTCGTTGGTGACGGTGTCCCGGCGCACGGGGAACCAGCGCCGGCACCCGGCCGCATGCGACCACCGTTCGGTGAAGATGCCTTTGGGGTTGTCCCGGAAGAACAGGAAGTGCGCCCAGTCCTCATCGGAGATCGACTGGGGGTCGGACGGGTAGGCCACGTCGGCCTGCCCGCCGTAGTGGAACTCGGTCTCGTTGCGCGGCCCGCACCACGGGCACGGAATGAGCATCATGGCCGAACCTCTTCTTCAAGAGTGCTTTCAGTATGTGCAGGTAATTACCGAACCGCCGGAGCCGGTCACCTTGCTCGGACCGATCGCCGGAGCGAGAAGGCATCGATCACCGTGTTCAGTGGGCGACGCCGGCGGCGCCGTGCTCGTCGACCAGCGCGCCGGTGGTGAACCGTTCCAGGGAGAACGGCGCGTTGAGCGGATGCGCCTCGTCGCAAGCGATGGTGTGGGCGTAGCACCAGCCCACGCCCGGGGTGGATTTGAACCCGCCGGTGCCCCAACCGCAGTTGACGTAGAGCCCCTCGAACGGGGTGAGCCCCATGATCGCCGAGGCGTCCGGGGTCACATCGACGACACCACCCCAGGTGCGCAGCACATGGGCGCGGGCGAACATCGGGAACAGCTCCACCGCCGCGGTCATCTCCCGTTCGATGGTGTGAAACGCTCCGCGCTGGCCGTAGGAGTTGTGGGCATCGATGCCCGCGCCGAGCACCAGCTCGCCCTTGTGGGCCTGGGAGACGTAGACGTGCACCGAATTCGACATCACCACGGTCGGATGCACCGGCTCCAACAGCTCGGAGACCAGCGCCTGCAGCGGATGGCTCTGGATCGGCAACCGCAGGCCGAGTTCATCGGCCAGCACCGAGGTGTGCCCGGCCGCGGCCAACGCCACCTTGCCCGCCGCGATGTCACCGCGGCTGGTGCGCACGCCGGTGATCCGGTCACCGACCCGGTCGAAACCGGTGACCTCGCAGCCCTGGATGAGATCCACGCCCATCCGGTCCAACGCCCGAGCGAAGGCCCAGGCCACGTGGTCGTGCTTGGCGATGCCCGCCCGCGGCTGCCAGGTGGCACCCAGCACCGGATAGCGCAGCTCGTCCGAGGTGTTCAGGATCGGGCAGATCTCGGCGACCTGGTGCGGGTCGAGCCACTCGGCGTCGACGCCGTTGAGCCTGTTGGCGTTGACCCGGCGCACCCCGTCGCGCACTTCCTGCAGCGAATGGGCCAGATTCAGCACCCCGCGCTGGGAGAACAACAGCGGATAGTCCAGCTCCTCCTCGAGCCCTTCCCACAGCTTCAGCGCGTGCTCATACAGCCCCGCACTTTCGTCCCACAGGTAATTCGAGCGAATGATCGTGGTGTTGCGGGCCATGTTCCCGCCGGCCAGCCAGCCACGTTCCAGCACGGCCACATTGGTGATCCCGTGATTGACCGCCAGGTAGTAGGCGGTGGCCAGACCATGGCCACCACCACCGACGATCACCACGTCATACGACGGCTTCGGATCCGGTGAATGCCACAACCAATCCGGATGCTCCGGCAAGTCGGCGCCGGGAGTGCGCGGCATCAGAACCCTCCGTTCAGGTTCGGGTAGAGGGGGTGTTTGGTGGCGAGTGCTTCGACGCGGGAGCGCAGCCGGGCGCTGGTGGCCTCGTCGAAGGTCGGCTGCAGGGCCTCGGTGATGATTTCGGAGATCTCGGTGAACTCCTCGGTGCCGAAGCCGCGGGTGGCCAGGGCCGGGGTGCCGATCCGCAGGCCGGAGGTGACCATCGGCGGGCGCGGGTCGCCCGGCACGGCGTTGCGGTTGACGGTGATGCCGATCTCGTGCAATCGGTCCTCGGCCTGCTGCCCGTCCAATTCGGAGTGGCGCAGGTCGACCAGCACCAGGTGCACGTCGGTGCCGCCGGAGACGAGCTGCACCCCGGCGGCTGCGGCGTCGTCGGCCTGCAGGCGGCGGGCCAGGATCCGGGCGCCTTCCAGGGTGCGGCGCTGGCGGTCGGCGAACTCCTCGCTGGCGGCGATCCTGAACGCGGTGGCCTTGCCGGCGATGACGTGCTCGAGCGGGCCGCCCTGCTGGCCGGGGAAGACCGCGGAGTTGAACTTCTTGGTCAGTTCCTCGTTGCCGGACAGGATCACTCCGCCGCGGGGGCCGCCGAGGGTCTTGTGCGTGGTGGTGGTGACCACGTGGGCGTGCTCGATCGGGTTCGGGTGCAGCCCGGCGGCGACCAGCCCGGCGAAGTGGGCCATGTCGACCATGAGGTAGGCGCCGACCTCGTCGGCGATGGCCCGGAACCGGGCGAAGTCCAACTGGCGCGGATACGCCGACCAGCCGGCCACGATCATCCGCGGCTCGTTCTCCCGGGCCAGGCGGGCGACCTCGTCCATGTCGACGAGGTGGTTGTCGTCGCGGACCTGGTACGGCACGACGTTGTAGAGCTTGCCGGAGAAGTTGATCCGCATCCCGTGGGTGAGATGCCCACCGTGGGCCAGGTCCAGGCCCATGATGGTGTCTCCCGGCTTGAGCAGCGCGAACATCGCCGCGGCGTTGGCCTGGGCACCCGAGTGCGGCTGCACGTTGGCGTAGGAGGCCCCGAACAACTGCTTGACGCGGTCGATGGCCAACTGCTCGACGACGTCGACGTGCTCACAGCCGCCGTAGTAGCGCTTGCCCGGATAGCCCTCGGCGTACTTGTTGGTCAGCACCGAGCCCTGAGCCTCGATCACCGAGGCCGGCGCGAAGTTCTCCGAGGCGATCATCTCCAGGGTGGACTGCTGCCGATGCAGCTCGGCATCCACAGCCTTCGCCACCTCCGGATCCACCTCGGCGAGACGGTCGTTGAACAGGTCATCTGTGGACAGATTCACGGGACTCCTTCCGCGCTGGCACGCAGCAGGGGAATCGAGGTTTCGCAGGTCGGACACCGGGGTCGACTGAAAGTCAACTGAAATATCAGTAGAATGCCACGGTAGCACCGTGCGTCGCGTGGTCAAGAGATCCAGCGATTCGGCTTGAAATCCGCACATCCGGGCTTGCGGTCTCAAAGCGAGCTGGCGTGGGTGTCCCCGCCGGGAGGTGCAGCAGTACCCGTTTGACCGGGAATTTTCAGCTACGTGTTGACCACGCCACACTTGTCGCTCTACTCTGCCGCTCAGTTGATATATCAGTCCTCGATCAGAGGGCGGGCAATCCACCCTTCCGGCGCGGCCTGGCGGCGCCGCATATCCCGAAGCCCTTCTCAGCAACGAGATCCGCCTGCCGAAGGCGTGTATCGCTCCTCAGCTCGAAACCTCGCCGTCCCGTAAGGAGACCAGCATGAGCACGACCCCTCGCGTCGTCATCGTCGGAGCCGGGATCGTCGGTGCGAACCTGGCCGACGAGCTCACCAGCCGCGGGTGGAACCAGGTCACCGTCCTGGACCGGGGGCCGTTGCCGTTGACCGGCGGCTCGACATCGCATGCGCCCGGACTCGTGTACCAGACCGGCGCGTCGAAGACGATGAGCGAGTTCGCCACCTACACCGTCGAGAAGTTCAAGAGCCTGCACGCCGACGAGGGCTGGTGCTTCAACCAGGTCGGCGGGCTGGAGGTCGCGACCACCCCAGAGCGGCTGGCCGACCTGCACCGCAAGCAGGGATTGGCCACTTCCTGGGGAGTTCCCGGCGAGGTTATCTCCCCCGAGGAGTGCGTCAAGCTGCACCCGCTGCTCGAGCCCGACCACATCCTCGGCGGGTTCCACACGCCCACAGACGGTCTGGCCAAGGCCCCCCGCGCGGTGCTGGCACTGGCGCGGCGAGCGGTCGGTCGCGGGGCCCGGTTCCGCGGCGCGGTCCGGGTGCTGGGGATCAACCAGCAGGGCGGCCGGGTGACCGGAGTGGAAACGGATCAGGGCGAAGTGCCCGCCGACATCGTGGTGTCCTGCGCCGGGTTCTGGGGTCCGCAGATCGGCGAGATGGCCGGCATGAACGTGCCGCTGCTGCCCATGGCGCACCAGTACGCCAAGACCGATCAGCTGCCCGAACTCGCCGGGCGCAACGACGAGCACACCGAGGCCAACCTACCGATTCTGCGCCACCAGGACCGCGACCTCTACTATCGCGAGCACGTGGACCGGCTGGGCATCGGCACCTACGCGCACCGCCCGATGCCGGTGCGCCTGAGCGACCTGCCCGAGCTCGACGACCCCTCCGAGCTGGCCATGCCCTCGGTGCTGCCGTTCACCGAGGAGGACTTCGCGCCTTCTTGGGAGCACACCAAACGGCTGATGCCCGCTTTGGAGTCGGCGACGGTCGAGACCGGCTTCAACGGGGTCATGTCGTTCACCCCTGACGGCGGTCCGCTGGTCGGCGAGTCCCCGGACCTGGCGGGTTTCTGGATCGCCGAGGCGGTGTGGGTGACCCACTCCGCGGGCGTGGCGCGGTCGGTGGCGCAGCTGCTGGTGGACGGGCGCAGCGAGATCGAGCTGCACGGCTGCGACGTGCACCGCTTCGACGAGATCGAGACGACGCCGGAATACGTCGAGGAGACCGCCGCGCGCAACTTCGTGGAGGTCTACGACGTCAAGCACCCGCTGCAGCCCAAGTTCTCCCCGCGTGACCTGCGGGTGAGCCCGTTCCACGCGCGGCAGAAGGAACTGGGCGCGGTGTTCCTGGAGGCCCACGGCTGGGAGCGCCCGCACTGGTACGAGGCGAACGCGCCGCTGGTCAAAGAACTGCCGATGGAGTGGCAGCCACCGGCTCGGGACGCGTGGGCGGCGATGTACCACAGCCCGATCGCCGCGGTCGAGGCGTGGAAGACCCGCACCGACGTCGCCATGTTCGACATGACCTCGCTCAAGCGCCTCGAGGTCAGCGGTCCCGGAGCGCTGGCATTCCTGGACCGGCTCACCACGAACAAGCTCAACAAGTCCATCGGCTCGGTGACCTACACGCTGATGCTCGACGAGTCAGGTGGCGTGCGCAGCGACCTCACCGTGGCGCGGCTGGACGAGCAGCTGTTCCAGGTCGGTGCCAACGGCAACCTCGACTTCGACCGGATGCGCCGCGAGCTGCCCGAGGACGGCAGCGTGCAACTGCGCAACATCACCGGCGGCACCTGCTGCATCGGGGTCTGGGGCCCGCGGGCCCGCGACCTGGTGCAGCCGCTGAGCCGTGCGGACCTTTCGCACGAGGGTCTGAAGTTCTTCCGCTGCAAGCAGATTCGCATCGCCGGCATCCCGGTCACCGCGATGCGGGTGTCCTACGTCGGCGAGCTGGGCTGGGAGCTCTACACCAGCGCCCAGTACGGCCAGCGGCTCTGGGACGTGCTCCACACCGCCGGCCGCGAGCACGGCGTCGTGGCGGCCGGCCGGGCGGCGTTCAACAGCCTGCGGCTGGAGAAGGGCTACCGTGCCTGGGGCGCGGACATGACCACCGAGCACAACCCCTTCGAAGCCGGGCTCGAGTTCGCGGTACGGATGCAGAAGGGCGACTTCGTCGGCCGCGAGGCCCTCGAAGCGATCGACCCCGAGTCGGTCACCAGGAAGCTGCGCTGCCTGACCATCGACGACGAGCGCAGCGTGGTGCTGGGCTCCGAGCCGGTATTCGTCGACGGCGTGCCCTCCGGCTACGTCACCTCGGCGGCCTTCTCGCACACCCTCGGCACCCCGATCGCCTACGCCTGGCTGCCCGCCGAGGCCGTCGAGGGAACGCAGGTGCGCATCCAATACTTCGACCGCATGGTGGCCGCGACCGTCACAGCCGAGCCCCTGGTCGACCCGGACATGCACCGGATCCGCCGGTGACCAGCACCGCGCCTGCGGGCGCACGACCACGAAGGACATCCATGCGCACCGAGACCCTCGAAGAGTTCCTGCACGAGCTGGCCGCCAGGGTGCCCGCGCCTGGCGGCGGGGCGGCCGCTGCGCTGCACGCCGCCCAGGCCGCGGCCCTGCTGTCCATGGTCGCCCGCTACAGCGACGGCGAGAAGTACGCCGAGCACGCCGCGACCGTTCAGGAGGTGCGCGACACCGCCGACGAGCTGCGCGGGCTCTGCCTCGACCTGGCGGAGCAGGACGCAGAAGCCTTCGGCGCGGTCGCCGCCGCCTACAAACTCCCCAAGCAGACCACCGAGGAGAAGCAGGAACGCTCCTCAGCCATCGCGGCCGCGCTCGCCGAGGCGGGCCGGGTCTCGGCCAGGGTGATCGTCCTGGCCGCCCGGCTCGTCGCGCTCGCCGAGCTGCTGCGGCCGATCGGAAACCCCAACGTGATCAGCGACGTCGCGGCTGGCGCGGTCGCGGCGCGGGCGGCCATCTCGACCGCCCGGGTCAACGTCGAGATCAACCTCGCCGGCATCACCGATCTCGACGTCCACGCCGAACTCGACGAGGCGATCGTCAAGACCGACGACACCCTGCTGCGAGCCGACACCATCACCTCCGCCGTCCGGGAGCAGATCCTGCGATGACCACGATTCAGCCCACCGCACCTCGATCCACCGAGGCCATCCGAGAACTCGGCGGCACCGGACTGGCCCGCGAGATCCGCGCGCGAGCCGCGGCGAACGCCGCGGAGCTCGCCGAGTCCGGCATCACCCCGGGACTGGCAGTGGTGGTGGCCACCGACGACGAGTCCAGCGCCTGGTACGTGCGCTCGATCGCCCGCGCCGCGGGCAAGGCCGGAATCGACTGCCGGACGGTCGATCTCGGTGCGGGCGCCGAGCCCGAGCGGATCCGCGCCGCGCTGGAGAAGCTCAGCGCCGACAAGTCGGTGCACGGCATCGTCCTGCAGACCCCGCTGCCCGTCGAGGCGCACTTCGAAGACCTGGCCTCGGCGATCGACCCCCGCAAGGACGTCGACGGGGCCAACCCGGTCTCGCTCGGCAACCTGGCCGCGGGCCTGCCCGCGCACCCACCCGCCACCGCCGCTGCGGTCCTGGAGCTGCTCGACCACCACGAGATCGAGCTGGCCGGGCGCAACTGCGTTGTGCTGGGGCGCTCCAACGTGGTCGGTAAACCGGTCGCGCAGCTGCTGCTGCAGCGCGACGCGACCGTCACGGTCTGCCACCGGCACACCCCGGAGCTGACCGCGTTCACCCCGGACGCGGACGTGCTGGTGGTCGCGGTCGGCAAGCCCGGCCTGATCACCGACGAGCACGTCCGGGACGGTTCGATCGTCGTCGACGTCGGCACCACCCCGACAGCCGACGGCGGACTTGTCGGCGACGTCGATCCGTCCGTGCGGGTCGCCGGGCTCACCCCAGTACCCGGGGGAGTGGGCCCGGTGACCACCGCGCTGCTGCTGCAGCACACCGTGCGGTCGGCGATCCGCAGCACCCGCCGGGCCCGGCACGCCGCCGAGCCCCAGCTGCGAACTGGTTCGGAGCGCTGATGAGTCTTTCCGTATTCGACTTGTTCAAGGTCGGCATCGGGCCGTCCAGCTCGCACACCGTCGGCCCGATGCGGGCTGCCTACCTGTTCGTCGAGCACCTGCGCGAGACCGGGACGCTGCCGCGCGTCGAGCAGGTGCGCTGCGAGCTGTTCGGTTCGCTGGGCGCGACCGGGCACGGGCACGGCAGCGTCAAGGCCGTGGTCCTCGGGCTGGCCGGCGAGCAGCCGCACCTGGTCGACCCGGTCGCCGCCGAACCGCAGGTGCAGGCCGCGCGCGAAGAAGCCCGGCTGAACCTCGGCGGCGAGCACAAGATCGCCTTCGACGTGGACGAGGACGTGGTGCTGCACCGCAACACCCGGCTCGACTTCCACAGCAACGGCATGGTCTTCGAGGCCTTCGCCGAGGCCGGAGCGCGGCTCGATCGCCGCGAGTACTACTCGGTCGGCGGCGGCTTCGTCCTCGACGAGGACGAAGCGGGGCGGCCGGTGCTGGTCGAGGACGACACCCCGGTGCGCCACCCGTTCAGCACCGGCGAGCAGCTGCTGGCGCACACCACCGCCACCGGGTCGCGGATCAGCGACGTCGTCCTGGCCAACGAGTGCACCTGGCGTCCCGAGGCCGAGACCCGTGCCGGGCTGCTGCACATCTGGTCGGTGATGCAGGAGTGCGTCGAGCAGGGCGTGCACACCGGCGGGACCCTGCCCGGCGGGCTCAAGGTCCGCCGCCGCGCTCGCGAACTGCGCGCGAGCCTGGAAGGCAGCGCGGGAGAGAGCGACGCGGCGCAGGCCATGGAGTGGGTGACCCTGTTCGCCCTGGCGGTCAACGAGCAGAACGCCGCGGGCGGCCGGGTGGTGACCGCGCCGACCAACGGCGCGGCCGGGATCGTGCCGGCCGTGCTGCACTACGCGCATCGCTACCTGCCGGACTTCGACGACGACGCCGCGGTGCGCTTCCTGCTCAGCGCCGGGGCGATCGGCGTGCTGTTCAAGGAGAACGCCTCCATCTCCGGAGCCGAGGTCGGCTGCCAGGGCGAGGTCGGATCGGCCTGCTCGATGGCCGCCGCCGGGCTCGCCGAGCTGCTCGGCGGCACCCCCGAGCAGGTGGAGAACGCCGCGGAGATCGGCATCGAGCACAACCTCGGGCTGACCTGCGACCCGGTGGGCGGACTGGTGCAGATCCCGTGCATCGAGCGCAACGCGGTGGCCGCGATCAAGGCGATCACCGCCGCTCGGATGGCGCTGCGCGGCGACGGCCGGCACCACGTGTCCCTGGACAAGGCGATCAAGACGATGCGCGAGACCGGGGCCGACATGAAGGACAAGTACAAGGAGACCGCGCGCGGCGGCCTCGCGCTCAACATCGTGGAATGCTGAGGAGAATCCCGTGACACGATCGTTCACCCTCACCTTGAGCTGCCCGAACCGCACCGGGATCGTCCAGGCCGTCAGCTCCTACCTCGTGGAGCACGGCTGCGACATCGTCGAGTACCGGCAGTTCGACGATCCGGTGCGCGGGCGCCTGTTCTTGCGCGTGCAGGCCACCGCGGCCATCGAGGTCGACCTGGATGCGATGTCCCGCGACTTCGCTCCGGTGGCCACCGACTTCGAGATGGACTTCGAGCTGCACCCGGACCGCGACGCCCGGGTCGTGGTGATGGTCTCCAAGCTGGGGCACTGCCTCAACGACCTGATCTACCGGTGGCGGGCCAGAGCTCTGGGCGCCGAGATCGTGGCCGTGGTGTCCAACCACGAGGACCTGCGCCCGATGGCCGAGGCCGCCGGCCTGCCGTTCCACCACATCCCGGTGAGTCCTGAGGTCAAACCGGAGGCCGAGTCGCAGCTGCTGCAGCTGGTCGACGACTACCAGGCCGACCTGGTGGTGCTCGCCCGATACATGCAGGTACTCTCCGACCAGACCTGCAAGGCGCTGCACGGCAGGGCGATCAACATCCACCACTCGTTCCTGCCCGGGTTCAAGGGCGCCAAGCCCTACCACCAGGCCTACGACCGGGGTGTGAAACTCGTCGGCGCCACCGCGCACTTCGTCACCCCCGACCTCGACGAGGGTCCGATCGTCGAGCAGGAAGTGATCCGCATCGACCACACCTACGACCCGCTGGCGCTGCAGACCGTGGGCAGGGACGCCGAGGCGCTGGCACTGTCCCGGGCGGTGCGGTGGTACTGCGAGAACCGCGTCCTGCTCAACGGCAACAGCACTGTGGTGTTCCGCTAACCGCGAGGGAAGAACTGCGAGTACCTTGGCGAACGAACCGCGATTCTCCCGGTGCTCCCGGCAACGCACCGCACCGTCGCCACGCGCGAATCGCTCGATGGTCCCGTGCCGCGGACCACCGCCGCGCGGCCGAAAACCCGAGTGATTCCGCCTCCAGCGATCAATCGTGGCCCGCTGAGCCCTTTTGCCGCACCATCGAATTCGAGCCGGCGCCCGCTGTGTTCGCGCCGCAGCGAGATCCCCACCTCTTTCCGACGAGGAGCGTTACCCATGACGACCGGTGAGCTTCCCACCGCCCAGGAACAGGCCAACAACCTCCCCGAGAGCCTGCGCGAGACCCTGGCCGGGCACTACTACACCGACCCCGAAATCTTCCGCCTGGAACAGGAGAACATCTTCGAAGCGGGCTGGTTCTGCGCCGTGCTCAGCGCGGACCTGGCCAAGCCCGGGCAGTACGAGACGGTCCAGATCGGACGCGAGAGCGTGTTGGTCGCGCGGGGCCGCGACGGTGCGATCAAGGCGTTCCTCAACGTCTGCAGGCACCGCGGCGCGCGACTGTGCACCGAGGACAAGGGCGAGGTCCGCCGGTCCTTCCAGTGCCCGTACCACGCCTGGACCTACTCCTTCGACGGCGCGCTGATCGCCGCGCCGAACCTCGGCGCGATGGACGACGTCGACCGCACCCAGTACGGGCTGCACGAGGTGCACGTGCGCGAGTGGCTCGGGTACGTGTGGCTGTGCCTGGCCGAGCAGCCACCGTCGTTCGAGGACACCGTCATCGGCGACGTCAGCGCGCGGCTGGGCACCCCGGACGCGATCGTCGGCTACCAGGTCGCCGACCTCAAGCTCGGCAGGCGCATCGAGTACGACGTGAAGGCGAACTGGAAGCAGATCATCGAGAACTTCATGGAGTGCTACCACTGCGCCACGATCCACCCCGAGCTCACCGAGGTGCTCCCGGAATTCGCCGACGGGCTGGCCGCACAGTACTTCGTGGGCCACGGCGCGGAATTCGGTGAGGATGTCCAGGGCTTCACGGTGGACGGTTCGGCCGGCCTGGAGAAGCTCCCCGGGGTGAGCGAGGAGCAGGACCGCCGCTACTACGCCATCACCGTGCGGCCGCAGGTGTTCATCAACCTGGTGCCCGACCACGTGGTCTTCCACCGGATGTTCCCGCTGACCGCCGAGCGCACGCTGGTGCGCTGCGACTGGCTCTACCTGCCGGAGGTGGTCGACTCGGGCGCTGACATCGACCGCTCCGTGGAACTGTTCCACCGGGTCAACCAGCAGGACTTCGACGCCTGCGAGCGCTGCCAGCTGGCCATGGACTCCCGCGCCTACGCCGACGGCGGCGTGCTCGTTCCCAGCGAGCACCACATCTCCGAGTTCCACGACTGGGTGCGCGAGCACATCGGCGAAGAAGGGAAACCCCACAACGGGGCATCCTAAGCTCGAACACCTCTGTAACACCGGAAAGAAGCATTTCGGCGCTATCTCTCGGTAGTCGCATCGAAACGCGACTTCCGGCGCGGTTCCCACCCCACTACTGGCCGCGCCGGCAAGGGTGGTGGTCCCGGTTCTTCCCGAACCGGGACCACCACCAGTTCTGCTCGCAACGACCGCTTGTCATGTCATGAGAATGAGGGTTACCAGTGGCACGAAAAGCACCTCGGCAAGATATCGACGAAAGCCGCCTCGAAGTCGGTGCCACCGAGGACGCTGCGGTCGGCATGAAAGGCGTGCTGGTCTCGCTGCAACGCAGCTGGGAACAGATGGGGCTGAGTCGGACCACGCGGACGCTGCCACTGCTGAACCAGCGATCAGGATTCGACTGCCCAGGCTGTGCCTGGCCGGACCCGCAAGAATCCGAGGGAGACAAGCGCAAGTCGGCCGAGTTCTGCGAGAACGGTGCCAAGGCGGTCGCCGAGGAGGCCACTACCCGCCGGGTGGAACCGGATTTCTTCGCCCGGCACTCCGTGACCGACTTGGCCGACAAGAGCGATTACTGGCTCGGTCAGCAGGGACGCATCACACACCCGATGGTATTGCGCGACGGCGATACCCACTACCGGCCGATCGCCTGGGACGAGGCGTTCAACGTCATCGCTAGCGAGCTCCGCTGCTTGGACAGTCCAGACCAAGCAGCATTTTACACTTCGGGGCGCACGAGCAATGAAGCGGCGTTTGTCTACCAGCTCCTAGTGCGCTCGTTCGGCACGAACAACCTGCCGGACTGCTCGAACATGTGCCACGAGTCCTCCGGCACGGCGCTGACCGAGACCATCGGCATTGGCAAGGGGTCGGTATCGCTGTCCGATCTCGAACACGCGGACCTGGTCCTGGTGGTGGGGCAGAATCCGGGAACCAACCATCCACGCATGTTAGCCTCACTGGAAAAGGTCAAACGTCGCGGCGGAAAGATCGTTGCGGTGAATCCGCTTCCGGAGACGGGGCTGATGCGGTTTAAAAATCCGCAAAGTGTTCGTGGTGTACTCGGTGGTGGCTCGCCGTTGGCCGATGAATTCGTGCAGATCCGTATTGGCGGAGACTTGGCGCTGTTCAAGGCGCTGGGGTCGCTGCTGTTGCAGGCCGAACAGGACCGGGGCGGAGTGCTCGACCAGCAGTTCATCGACGAGTGCACGCATGGCTACGACGAGTTCACGAACCAGGCTCGTCAGGTGGACTGGGATGCCGTCACCGAGGCGACTGGTCTGCGGCGTGAACAGATCACCACAGTCGCCGAGATGTTGATCGACTCCGAGCGCACCGTGGCCTGTTGGGCGATGGGCTTGACCCAGCACAAACAAGGTGTAGACACGATCCGCGAGGTCGTCAATCTGCTGCTGCTGCGTGGGATGATCGGCAAGCCAGGCGCCGGCGTGTGTCCAGTTCGCGGTCATTCCAACGTACAAGGCGATCGGACGATGGGCATCTGGGAAAAGATGCCAGACACCTTCCTCGATGCTCTCGAGAACGAATTCGATGTGACCATGCCACGTCACCACGGTTGGGACACGGTCGACACGCTCAAAGCAATGAAGGCCGGGCATGCTCAGGCTTTCTTCGCGCTAGGCGGCAACTTCGTGTCCGCGACACCCGACACACGCGGAACCGAACAAGCGCTGCAAGCGTGCGCCCTGACCGTGCAGGTCTCGACCAAACTAAATCGGTCGCATGTCGTCCCGGGCCGCACCGCACTGATTCTGCCGACGCTGGGTCGTACCGAACGTGACCGGCAGGCATCTGGTGACCAGTTCGTCACTGTCGAAGACTCGATGTCCGTGGTCCACGCCTCGCAGGGCCGTCTCCCACCCGCCTCCGAACACCTTCTCTCCGAAGTTGCGATCATCTCACGCCTCGCTCGCAAGCTCCTCGGCGCCGACCACTCGGTCAGCTGGGAGGAGTTCGAGAACAACTACGATGTGATTCGCGACCACATCGCCCACGTCGTCCCCGGCTGCGCGGATTTCAACCAACGTGTCCGCCAGCCCGACGGATTCATTCTCCCGCACGGCCCCCGGGACCATCGCACTTTCACCACGGCGTCGGGCAAGGCAAACTTCACCGTCAACATCCCCGAGCTCATCAAAATCCCCAAAGGCCGCCTCCTGTTACAGACGTTGCGCAGCCACGACCAGTACAACACGACGATCTACGGATTGTCCGACCGCTACCGCGGCATCGAGAACGCCCGCCGCGTGGTCCTGGTCAACGCCGACGATATCGTCGCTCTCAGCCTCGCTGACGGCGACCTCGTCGACCTCGTCTCGGAATGGACCGACAACCAGGGCAACATCGAGGAACGCCGAGCCGAACGATTCAGCCTAGTCGCCTACCCCATCGCGAAAGGCTGCGCCGCCGCCTACTACCCCGAAGCCAATCCACTCGTTCCGCTCGGCGCGGTCGACAAGAAATCGAACACTCCTGTGTCCAAGGCAATCATCGTTCGTCTTGAACGCGTGTAACCAGCGAGGTAATGAGGACGACCGCGGCTTGCGAAGGCGAGAGGAAGGGCGTCGAGTGACTACGTCGAAATCTGTGTCGACGGTAGAAGGAAGTAAAGACGGTGCCGGTCAGCAGGGTCGGCACCAGTGGGAAACAGAATCCACGGAACGACTCGCCGACCGGCCGGGGCGTACCGATCCCGTGGTGTCCGGGGGGGCGGCCGCATTGGCACTGGCCTTCATCACCTGGGGGATTCTGAACACGGACTCGTTGAGCATCGCCGCCAACGTCGCGTTGAACTACCTGGTCCGCGACGGCGGCTGGGCGTTCGTGCTCGCGGGCACCGGCTTCGTGATCTTCGGGGTGTGGTTGGCGTTCAGCCGGTTCGGCAAGATCCGGCTGGGCAGCGACAACGAAAAACCAGAGTTTCGGAACACCTCGTGGATCGCGATGATGTTCGCCGCCGGGATGGGCATCGGCCTGATGTTCTACGGGGTCAACGAGCCCTTGACCCACTTCACCGACCCGCCACCGGATACCGCGACTGCGGAGAGCGACGAGGCCGTCCGGAAAGCCATGGCGATCTCGTTGTTCCACTGGACGCTACATCCCTGGGCGATCTACGCCGTGGTAGGGCTCGCGCTGGCCTACAGCAGTTACCGGCGCGGTCGACGTCAGCTTCTCAGTTCAGCGTTCGTGCCGCTGTTCGGTCAACAGCGGACCAACGGTCCGGCGGGCAAGATGATCGATGTTCTCGCAATCTTGGCGACGATATTTGGCACAGCCGCCTCGCTCGGGCTCGGCGCGACCCAGATCGCCTCCGGATTGACCGAGGTCGGTTGGATCGACTCGAGAGGTCAGACCGTGTTGATCCTCATCATTGTCGCCCTGATCGGTGCATTCGTGGCCTCGGCGGCCTCGGGCGTGTCCAACGGCATCCAGTGGTTGTCCAACAGCAACATGGTGCTGGCCATCAGCCTCGCGGTGTTCTTGTTCGTGGTCGGACCCACGGTGTTCATCCTCGACCTGCTGCCCACCTCGATCGGTGCCTATGTCAATCAGTTCAGCACGATGATATCCCGCACCGGCGCCACCGGTGGCGCGGAGATGAACGCCTGGCTGAGTAGTTGGACGATCTTCTACTGGGCGTGGTGGATTTCCTGGGCGCCCTTCGTCGGCATGTTCATCGCTCGCATCAGCCGGGGCCGCACCATCCGCCAGTTCGTCGGCGGCGTGATCCTCGTGCCCACGGTGATCAGCCTGGTGTGGTTTGCGATCCTCGGTGGCACCGCCCTGGACCAGCAGCGCTCGGGCAGCGAACTGGCCGAGTTCGGCAGTGCCGATGCGCAGCTGTTCGGGATGTTGCAGGACGTTCCACTGGGAAACATCGTCAGCGGACTAGCGATATTGTTAATTATCAACTTCTTCATCACCAGCGCGGACTCCGCCTCGGTGGTCATCGGTTCGTTGTCCCAGGAGGGCAGCACCCGCCCGCAGACCTGGATCGTCATCTTCTGGGGCATCGTGATCGGCGGTGTGGCCACGGTGATGTTGGTTACCGGTGGCAACAAGGCCCTCACCAGTCTGCAGAACATCACGATTATCGCAGCATCGCCGTTTTTGATCGTGGTGGTCATGCTCTGCATGTCGCTGCTGAAGGACCTGCGCCACGACAAGGCGATCCTACGTGAGGAGAAGGGCACTCAGGTATTGGAAGCCGCCGTCATCCACGGAGTGGAGAAGCACGAGGGCGAGTTCCAGTTGAAGATCTCGTCCACCGACTCGCAGGACAATGCGAATCGCAGTGGATCAACGACCGTACAACCCGCCCATCAGGAACGGAAAATCGAGCACGACAAGAGCCAACCTCCACGAGTGGTTGTATGAGGTCTGAAGGTTGGTGAAGCTCGGCATAGTACACGTCCCGTCTGGACTCGAAATCCGCGGGCAGGTCGTCCTCGGGGTTGCGCCACTTGCTAGCCCCGGCCACGTACTATTTCGCGGCGACGTAGTGCGTCCCGCAGGGACACCAGCACGCACAGCTCGTAGGAGTGCGCTTAACGCGGCCCTTCTCGTCGACGACAGCTTTCCGCCAGGCTTTCGGCACCACAAACCCTTGAAGGGCACCGTCGCGCCCGCGTCGTAGAACCGACGGCGTCGGCATAGCTCTGGAGCAGATCCAGGGCCTGCATGATGGGCCGGTAGGCGGTGTTGTTGCAGCGGAACTCCAGCGCGGCCATCAACGCGGGCAGCATCCGCCGATAGTGATTTGAATACGAGCTGCGCAGCACCGTGCGCACCCTGGCTTGGAAGGCGCGTTCATTGGCCTTGGTCTCTTTGACCAGCTCCCGCAGCGTTTTCTCGCCGATCACCGGATACAACGCCGACCGCACCAGCTCGTCGGGGTGATCCACGACGGTTTCGGCCAGCCGGAACAGGATGCCTTCCTTGCCTCGCACTCGCCGCTCAGCACGGGCATCGATCCTGTGCACCAGACTGACAAGACCTCCAGACGATCGCCGGCCGGCTCCACCCGGCCCGATGTCGGTGGCTCCACCTTCTCCTGTCGGCACCGGGTCAGCACCGCCGAGGCCGACCGCTGCCGAGCCATCTCCACCCCGACCAGCTCCTCGGACAGCCACTCCGTCCACCGCTGCTCATCGGCCTCGGTCGCCGGGCGGAACCTCATCGCGTCCCGGATCTGGCTGCGGTGATACTCCACCGTGCGGCCAGTCAACGAGTACTTCGTGAACTCGGTCGGCTCGACCCGCACCTGCGAAGCCACGTAGTTCACCGCCGCGGCTGGGGTCTCCTCCGGATACGCGGGAACCCGGGCCTCGATCTCGAAGAACTTCAGCAGCAACCTGAACCCGAGCCGCGTGGCACCCGACTTGTTGCCCACCAGACGCCAGTCCTCACCGACCAACGTCCACAGATCAACCAGCTCGTCCGGCTCCCAGCTCTGACGCACGTCCGGACGCTAGCGCGACCACCGGCAACACGATCGGACGATCATCGCTACTTTGCGGCTGGCGGGACCTTCGGGAGAAATGGGTCTTGATCTCCGGGTGCCCGCGGGTCTTGATCAGGCCGGCCACGGTCACGATCACCAGCACGCCGACGATCACCGACAGGCTCAACGTCGTCGGGATCTCCGGCCCCCGCGAGTCGATGTCGACGTGCAGCCAGTGCAGCACCAGCTTCACCCCGATGAACGCCAGGATCAGCGCCAGCCCGGACGAGAAGGTAGACCAACCGGTCCAGCAAGCCCTTCACCAGGAAGAAAAGCGCCCGCAGGTCCAGCAGCGCGAAGGCGTTGGCCGCGAACACGATGAACGGTTCGCTGATCACGCCGAACACCGCCGGGATCGACTCCAGCGCGAACAGCAGGTCGATCCCGCCGATGGCCACCAGCACCACGAACAGCGGCGTGGCCACCCGGCAGCCCTGCACCTGGGCGAACAACCTGCCGCCGATGTAATCCTCGGAGATCGGCAGGATCCGACGCGCGCCCTTGACCATCGCGTTGTCCTCGACGTCGGGATCCTCGTCTCGATGCCGGAACAGCTGCACGGCCGTGTAGATCAGCCGCAGTCCGAAGAGCAGGAACACGAAGGAGAACAGCGAGAGCAGCGCGGCACCGATGAGGATGAAGATCACGCGCATGATCAGCGCGACGGTGACGCCCAGGTCAGCGCGGAGATCTCATCCACCGAAACTCCTTCCGGTCCGCATCGCCGGTTCAGCGCGGGGTCCGGGGTAACGCGGCGGGCTGCTGTCCTCCTCGCGCAACAGCGGTCAGCTCGATCGAGCCTCGCAGAACCGGCTGAGCCGCGCAGGCTGATCCACCGGCGGCCCACCGACGCTCCTCACCCCGGTGATTCCGGGGACTTGCGCTGCGGCGCGGGTGCTCTCCGTGGTGGCGGTCGACACGGCTCGGCGACCACGCTGACCCGCCTGCCGGGTGGAAATGAATTGCGGGCGACGTCCGGGAGAAATTCGAAGAATAGAATGCCGCGTCGCAGCTCGGCGAGCCGCTACCACCTGCGACTAAGCGTTCACTAGCGGTTCTCGCACGATCCGAAATCTGCACTCGGAGCCGGAGCTCCGATGAGTTCGCAGGTCACAATGTTGCGGCGCGGCGGTGACAAACAGCACTCATCGGTATCGCAATGGAATCTGCTATACTAGTGTTTTATCAGAATTCGACGAGTGCAGGATTTCGGCGATACTGTCGGGGCTACGATGAGTGCTACAACCGAGGATCAACCGGTGTCGATGGCCGAGAAGGCCTACCAGGCGATCCGCGATCGGCTGGTCATCCTGGACATCCCGCCGATGGAGCCGATCGACGACGTGGCCCTGGCGCAGTCGCTCGACATCGGCCGGACCCCGGTGCGCGAAGCGCTCAAGCGTCTCGAGGTGGACCGCCTGGTCGTGTCCTACCCGCGTAGGGGGACCTTCGCCACGGCCGTGGACATCACCGACCTGGCCTACATCTCCGATCTGCGCGTGCACCTGGAACCGCTCGCGGCGCGCCGCGCAGCCGATACCCTCGGCGATGCGGAGGCCGAGGAGTTCGAAGAGCTCGCCGACCACCTCGACGACGTGGATTTCCGCTCCCTCGACCGCGACGAGGTGATGCTGTGGGATCTGCACGTGCACCGCGCCATTTACCACGCCGCGAGAAATCCGCACCTGGAAGACACGCTGATCCGCTACGACAACCTCGCGACGCGGATCTTCTGCGTCTTCCTCGACCGCATGCCGGATTTCGACAGCCACGTCATGGAGCACTCGGCGCTGCTGCGGGCGATCAGCTCGCGCGAGCCGGACAAGGCTGAACGACTCGCGCGGGAACACGTGCTGAACTTCGACAAGGCTATGCGCTCGTTGGTCTGAGTCCTCTCCATTCCGGTCGGCCTGGGAGGCCGGAGTTCGGGGGTGCGCCGATCATCGGCGCTGGGCCAGTTTTCGCCGCCATTGACCGAACGAACGGGCTCGATCGATCGCGAGCACGCCCACGGGCCGCTCCTCCGGATCGAGGTAGAGGGCCAGGAAATCACCCGAATCCGGGTCGCCCTCCTCGATCTGCACCGCGCAGTCGGCGGTGCGGTGGCCGGCGAACTGGATCTTGTGGCCGTACTGGTCGGACCAGAAGTAGGGAACCGCGTGGTGCGCCGGGGCGGAGTGCTCCCGGCCGAGCAGCGCGGCGACTGCGGCCGCCGGTTGCTGCAGCGCGTTGGTCCAGTGCTCGAGGCGTAGCGGACCCGCGGTGTAATCGCGGTAGGAGTGGGCGCAGTCGCCGACCGCGAGGACCTCGGGGATGGTCGTGCGTCCTTGCCCGTCGGTGCGAACGCCGTCGTCGATCTCCAGACCCGATCCGGCGAGCCACTTGGTGTTCGGCTGCGCACCGATGCCGACCACGACAACGTCGGCGGGCAGTTCGCTTTCGTCGGTGAGGCGCACCGCCGTCACGCGGGGATCCCCGATCAGCTCGGCGAGGCCGGTGCCCACGTGCAGTCGTGCGCCGTTGCGCGCGTGCAGCCTACCGCACACCGCGCCCATGTCCGCGCCCAGCGGTCGCTGCAGCGGGACGTCGGCTGCTTCCACGACGTCCACTTCGCAACCGAGACCGATTGCGGTGGAGGCGATCTCGGCGCCGATGAAGCCCGCGCCGATGACGACTAACCTCGCTCCGGCCACCAGCTCGGAGCGCAGCGCCCTGGCGTCGTCGAGGGTGCGCAACGTGTGCACGCCCTGCGGGGTGCCGCCCGGAAGTCGTCGCGCTCTTGCTCCGGTGGCCAGCACGACGGCGTCGGTGCCGATCCGGGTCCCCTCGTCGAGCACGACGGCCCGCTCGGCGGTGTCCAGCGAGCTCGCCTCCCGGCCGATGGTCCACTCGACATCGAGCTCGGCGTCGTCGGCGTCGGTGAGCCGGATGTCGTCCTCGGTGGCGGTGCCCTCGAGAAACTCCTTCGACAGCGGTGGGCGATCGTACGGCTCGTGCACCTCGTCGCCGACCAGGGTGATCCGGCCTTCGAACTCCTGCGCGCGCAGCGCGCGGACGGTCGCCAGCCCCGCGAGCGAGGCACCGACGACAGTGATGTGCTCCATCAACCGACCTCCTCCGCAACCGCGCCACCAGCGGTGACCCGGGTCGACTCGTGCACGTAGACCAGGCCGTCCTCGATCGAGACCGCGTGCGTGCGCACCGGCTTCTTCGCGGGCGGGCCGCTGGGCTGACCGGTGCGGAGGTCGAAGCAGGCGGCGTGCAGCGGGCACTCCACCGCGCACCCCTCGAGCCATCCGTCGGACAGCGACGCGTCCTGGTGCGAGCAGGTGTCGTCGATCGCGTAGAGCTCACCGTCCACATTAAACACCGCGATCGGCACCTCACCGTGCACCCGGACCGACTCCCCGGGCGGCAGGTCGACCAACTCACCAACCAAGATCATTACGCCTCCTGTTGCTCATAGCGGAACGGGTGGTGCATTACGCAACTCACAGGATGGAGATCGACACCCCGCGAGTCAATGGTGAAATTCGGTCGGAAACACGCGCGTTTCAAACCGCGCGAGCAGCGAAGACAACCATGGGCGCGCAGAGGCCGCGGAGTCGCGCCGAGCGATGCGGCGACCCCGCGGGCGTCCGCGAAGAGGGGTGCGGTCTTGCTTCGAGGAGACCTGACCGGATACCTTACCGCGAACAGATATATCAGTAACCGATCGCGGTCACAACCGCGATGCTGCCGCGGCGTCGCGCAACCGCCACTCGCTGCCGCACATCGCACCCCGGGGAGCCCCATGACCGATCAGTCCAGGCGACCGCGCCGGAGCCTCACGCCCCCCGTGGTGCAAGAGGAGCGCACGGTCCACCGCGCGACTGCGGCGGCCTCGGTCGGCAACGTCGCGGAGTGGTACGACTTCGGCATCTACTCCTACCTGGCCGCGGTCGTGCTGGACCGGGTCTTCTTCTCGGAATTCGGTGAGTGGGCGGCGGTTTACACCCTCGGCGCGTTCGCCGCCGCGTTCGTCATGCGGCCGCTGGGTGGGCTGATCTTCGGCAGGATCGGCGATCGGTACGGCCGCACCAAGGTCCTGTCGGCCACCATCCTGCTGATGGCCGTGGCCACGGTGCTGCTCGGCCTGGTGCCCAGCTATGGCGCCGCTGGGATGCTGGCCCCGGTGCTGGTGCTGCTCATCCGGATGCTGCAGGGCTTCTCCGCGGGCGGCGAGTACGTCGGGGCGCTGACCCTGATGGCCGAGTACGCACCGGACCGCAGGCGCGGGTTCTTCGGCAGCTGGCTGGAGTTCAGCACGATCACCGGCTACGCCCTCGGCGCGAGCACCTGCGGTGCGGTGATCGCGCTGCTCCCCGACGAGCAGCTGTTCACCTGGGGCTGGCGCGTGCCGTTCATGCTCGCGCTACCGCTGGGCATCGCCGGGCTGTACCTGCGCATGCGGCTGGAGGACACCCCGGCGTTCCGGCAGCAGATGGAGCGCTCCCCCGCGCTGGCTACGATGTCGACCAAGCGCGCGGTGCAGATCGTGCTGCGCCACTACCGCACCGCGGCGCTAGTGGCCGCGGGCGTGATCGTAGCCTGGAATGTGACCAACTACGTGCTGACCAACTACGTCCCGACCTACCTGACCGGCACCCTCCCCCGCTTCGGCGAGAGCGGGACGAGCAGCGGGGTAGCCACCGGGATGCAGGTGGCCGTCATGCTCGTGATGCTGTGCGCGATCGCCGGCGTCGGGCGGCTCAGCGATCGCATCGGCCGAAAACCGGTACTGATGACCGGAAGCGTGGCGCTGGTGCTGCTCGGCTTGCCGGCCGTGTGGCTGCTGCGCGCCGGGATGGCCGGCCAAGTCGCCGGATTGCTGATCATCGGGCTGTGCCTGGTGTGCTTCGCGGCGGTCTCGCCGTCGACGCTGCCCGCGCTGTTCCCGACCATGATCCGGTACAGCAGCCTCGCGGTGATCTTCAACCTGTCGGTTTCGCTGTTCGCCGGGACCGCGCCGACCATCATCGAGGCCGCCGTCACCACCACCGGTAACTTGGATTGGCCGGGCTACTACCTCATCGGCGCGGGCGTCATAGGCATTATCGCCACGCACTACCTGCGCGAACACGCCGGTGAACCGCTCGACGGCGCCGCCCCGCTGACCTCCAGCGCCGAGCTCCCCCCGCCCCCGCTGTCCGAGGACGGGGTCCCCCTGGAACAACCCCGCTAGGGTCAATACCGCTTACTTTGGTGGTTTTCGGCGTTGTGGAGCCGGTTTGGTGGCGGTGACGATGGTGATCGTGATGTTGGGTGGGGGTGGGTCTCGGTGGTGGGCGCGTTTGAGGTGCCAGTTGGCCATTTTGCGTTTGACCACGCGGGGGTTGGAACGACGTCGGCGGGGCGGCAGCGGATGACGTAGCAGTTCCTTACGGGTGCACCGTAGTGCTCGCATCAGGCGGTTCGGGGGAAAAAGCCGCCTGGTCGGTGACCTGGCGGCGGACGACGCGCAGTGTGCGCAGAAACGAGATCCGGTCGGGATCGGTCTCGGCGCTGGCGGCGGTGTCGTGCATCAGGCCGCGCAGGGCGTGGTGGGTCAGTAGGAAACCGTAGAGTTCCTGTTCGACCCCGTCGGGGTGTTGCGAGCGCAGGATCAGGTTGGGCCCGCCTTGGTGGGTTTTGAGTTCGTCCAGGGCGGTTTCGATCTCCCACCGTTGGGCATACAGGGCGGCCAGTTCGGCAGCGGGAGCCTGCTCCGGGTCGAGCAGGCTGGTCACCAGCCGGTAGACCGTCGCGGCCTCGCCGAGGGTGAACTCGACCACCCGCACGGTGGCCGGGTCGGCCCGCCGGTTTTTGTCCCGGGCGGCCACGATTTCGGACAGATACGAGCCGTCGTCGAACTGGCGGGTTACGGGCAGCACCGCGCTGGACCGGGCTCGCCACAGCAGGTCGGCCCCGGTGGCTGTGGCGGCCCGCCAGGCGTCGAAGCTCAACAAAGCCCGGTCGGCCAGCAGCAGCATGTCCGGTGCCAGGGCGGGCCACAACTTCGGGACCAGTTTGGACTCGGTCGTCGTCAGCGGCGCCGACGTGGCGGCGAAGATCGCGTGCGTGCCGCACTCGGCCAGCGCGACCACGCGGGCCTGCGGATAGGCACTCACTCCGTCGCCGCGGGAACTGTCCGGCCGACCGAAGTAGTCCCCGTTGGCCGGAGTGTCGGCCAGATCGAACGTGGTGCCGTCCACGGCAACCAGTCGGTGGCCGCGATACCACGCCCCCGCCGTGGCCGCGGTAGCCACCGGAGTAGCCACCCGCTCGAACAACGCGGCCACCGGCTCGGCACCCAGCCGGGCCCGGGCTCGCGACAGCGCCGCCGTCGTCGGCGCCTGCCACTGCGTCTGCCAGTGCCGTGTCCAGGCCAACCCATTGGTCAACAAGCGAGTGACCTCTTCATAGCCTTCCTGACGAAACAGGCACATCGCCAGCACGAAATACACCACCACCCGCGCCGGCAACAGCCGTTTGCGCTGCTCCACCCGCCCCGTGGCAGCCAGCACCTCGTCCACCAACTCCGGCGGAAACGCCCGCGTGAGCACCCCAATCGCAATCCGATCCGGCAACCGCTCCCGCGACGACGACGTCACCTGACCAGGCCTGGGCATGAACACACACTACCAGCCACACCCAACCTAAATCAGCGGTATTGCCGCTAGGGTGTTTCTGATGGCTCTTGGACGGTGTCGCGGAGCCAGATCATGATGGCTGCGATGGTGAGTGTGCCGTTGAAGAGGTAGTCGCGTTTGTCGTAGCGAGTGGCTATTGCTCGGTACTGTTTCCATTTGTTGACGCACCGTTCGACGGCGCTGCGACATCGATACTGGGCCTGGTCGAACGCCGGGGGACGTCCGCCGTGGGAGCCTCGCCGCTGGCGGATGGCGCGTTGGTCGGCCGGCTCGGCGATGGTGGCCTTGATCCCGCGGCGGCGCAGGTAGGCACGGTTGCCGCGGCTGGAATAGGCCTTGTCGCCGCGCAGGCGGTCCGGGCGGGTGCGTGGGCGGCCCGGACCTCGCCGGGCGATCCGGAGCCCTTCCAGCACGGGCACGAACATCGGTGTCGTTTCCGGTTGAATACTGACCCTCTGGTTCCGGGCGGATTCTGACCCACCCATGAACGATCATGAGGTGTTGAACGTGGAGGACTGGGCGGAGATCCGCCGGTTGCATCGGGCTGAGGGGATGGCGATTCGGGCCATCGCTCGTCGGTTGGGGGTCTCGAAGAACACGGTGAAGAAGGCGCTGGGCTCGCATGAGCCGCCGCGGTATGAGCGGGCGGGGCGTGGCTCGGTCGTGGATGTGGTGGAGCCGCAGATCCGTGCATTGTTGGCGGAGTTCCCCGAGATGCCTTCGACGGTGATCATGGAGCGGGTTGGCTGGGAACGGGGGAAGACGGTGTTCTTCGAGCGGGTCCAGCAGCTGCGGCCACTGTTCAAGCCGGCTGATCCGGCGTCGCGGACCGAATATCAGCCGGGCGAGCTGGCGCAGTGCGACTTGTGGTTCCCGTCGGCCGATGTGCCGCTCGGGTGCGGCCAGACCGGTCGACCACCGGTGTTGGTGCTGGTCAGTGGCTATTCGCGGATGATCACGGCGATGATGCTGCCGTCCCGGCAGTCGGCGGACTTGTTGGCCGGGCACTGGGCCTTGATCAGTGGTTGGGGCCGGGTTCCCAAGGCGTTGGTCTGGGACAACGAGTCCGCGGTCGGGCAATGGCGCGGCGGGAGACCACAGCTCACGGAGGCGATGAACGCGTTCCGCGGAACGCTGGGCATCAGGGTCATCCAGTGCCGTCCGGGCGATCCGGAAGCGAAAGGACTGGTCGAGCGGGCGAACGGCTATCTGGAGACCTCGTTTTTGCCCGGCCGTTCGTTCGCCGGCCCGGCCGACTTCAACATGCAGCTGGGTGACTGGCTCGAGCGGGCGAATCAGCGTCAGCACCGCAGGCTGGGTTGCAGACCGGCCGACCGTTGGGGCGTTGATCGCTCGGCGATGCTGGCGCTGCCGCCGGTCGCGCCGGTGACCGGCTGGCGGCTGAGCACCCGGTTGCCGCGAGATCACTACGTCCGGCTTGATTCCAACGACTACTCGGTCCACCCGAGTGCAGTCGGTCGCCTCGTCCAGGTCGCTGCGGACCTCGACGAGGTGGTGGTGACCTGCGACAACACCAAGGTCGCCCGGCATGGTCGATGCTGGGCTGATCACCAGAGCATCACCGACCCGATCCATGCCGCCGCGGCGGCCGAGATGCGACAGGCCCGCCGACTGGCCCCGGCCCCCAAGATCGACACCACTGTCGAGCACCGGCAGTTGACCGACTACGACCGGATGTTCGGCCTCACCGGCAGCGAGGAGATCGCCTGATGGTCACCAAGAACACCACCCCGAACAGTGGTCGCAACGTCGCCGGCGAGATCGCCTATCTCACTCGCGCCCTCAAGGCCCCGTCGTTGGCTGAGGCGGTCGAACGGCTCGCGCAACGAGCCCGTGCCGAGAGCTGGACGCACGAGGAGTTCCTCGCCGCCTGCCTGCAGCACGAGGTCGCCGCGCGAGAGTCTCACGGCGGAGAGGGCCGCATCCGCTCCGCGCGGTTCCCGTCGCGAAAATCCCTGGAAGAGTTCGATTTCGACCACCAACGTTCCCTCAAGCGAGACACGATCACTCACCTCGGAACCTTGGATTTCGTTGCTGCTAAGGACAACGTGGTGTTTCTCGGGCCGCCCGGCACCGGCAAGACGCACCTGTCGATCGGGATCGGCATGCGCGCTTGCCAGGCCGGATACCGGGTCGCGTTCGCCACCGCCGCCGAGTGGGTCTCCCGTCTGGCCGAGGCCCACCATGCCGGGACATTGCAGGCTGAGCTGATCAAACTCGGCCGGATCCCGCTGATCATCATCGACGAGGTCGGCTACATCCCGTTCGAGGCCGAAGCGGCAAACCTGTTCTTCCAACTTGTCTCATCCCGCTATGAACGGGCCAGCTTGATCGTCACGTCGAACAAACCGTTCGGACGCTGGGGCGAGGTCTGCGGCGACGACGTCGTCGCCGCAGCCATGATCGACCGCCTCGTCCACCACGCCGAGGTCGTCTCCATGAAGGGAGACAGCTACCGACTCAAAGACCGAGACCTCGGCCGCGTTCCCGCAGCCACCAAGACCAACGACTAACAACCATCAACCAACCCGGGTGGGTCAGCATTCACCCGGAACAACCGGGTCACGATTGAAGCGGAGTTGACACCCGCCCCGCCCCCGGACAGGAGGCCCGCCATTCCCGCCACGCCAGACTTTGCGCACCCCCACGACCATGGGTACTCGACTGACCCCCACACCCGGCAGCGCACACGGGCACCACACCTCGCGCCATCAGGCCCCGAGGCGACCACCACCCAGCAACCCGAGCACGGTAAGTCGCTGCCGGCCCCGGGCGAGGAACCACCAGAGGCCAACAGCGAGGTGGAGCCCGCACCGCCACTGTGGAATGTGCTCAGTGAGGCGAGTCCGCAGCAGCGACTGGCCGCCCTGGACGAGCTCGCCGAGACCTATGTCCACGCCCAGCGCCCGGCCAACACCCGCCGGGCCTACGCCGGCGACTGGCACGTCTGGGAGGACTACACCCGCGCCGTGGGCATCCCGCTGTACGCGGCCACCACCGGCTCCCTGGTCGGGTTCGTACGCTGGCTGGAAACCGTGAAACAGGCCGCCCCGGCCACCATCGACCGGCGCCTGACCGGCGCGGTGGCCGGACTCCGCCACTACCGGGTTCCCGTGACTCCGGAAGCCACCCGCGCGGCCTGGGAAGCCCTGCGCGGCTACCGCCGCCGTCTGGCCGAGGCCGGTCAACACCGCGGCCGCGGCCAAGCCACCGCGATCACCCACACCGACCTGCGCGCCGTCCTCGAAGCCTGCCCGGCCACCCGGGCCGGCACCCGCGACCGCGCCCTGCTGCTGGTGGGGCTGGCCATCGCCGCCCGCCGCAGCGACCTCGCCAACCTCCTGACCAGCGACATCCACACCACCTCCCAGGGCCTGATCATCACCGTCCGGCACGGCAAAACCACCGGCCAGATGGCCGTCCCGGCCGGCCGGCACCCCGACACCTGCCCCGTACGCGCCTGGCACACCTGGCAAGAAACAGCCGGACTGACCACCGACGGCCCCGCCTTCCGACGCATCGACCGCTGGGACCACCTGCACCCAGCCGGCCTCTCCCCACAAGCCATCGGCGACATCATCACCCGCGCCGGCCAACGCGCCGACCTGCCGTATCGCCTGACCGGCCACAGCCTGCGGGCCGGCATGGCCACCACCGCCCGCCAAGCCGGCGCCACCGACATCGCCATCGCCGACCAGGGCCGCTGGCAACGCGGCAGCTACGCCCTGTATCAGTACCTGCGCCGCGTCGACCAATTCGGCCATGACAACGCCGCCGGCAAGCTGGGACTGTAAGCAGTTGAGTTCACTCGACACTGAAGAAACAGGATATGTTGACGCAGTTATCGGGTCGCGATGGCCTGCGGTCCCGCCGACCGGGTTCGCCTGGGCCCCACGTCGGCCGTCGTGGGCGGCGGCGAACGCTGGCCCGGACACGACCGTGCCGAGTCCGTGGGGTGGTGTTGTAGGAATCCTGCGGAGCGCGCTAAACTGGTGGAGCAAGCCCGGTGCGACCGTATCCGCTTCTGCGGAACCCACCGAGCCTTCTTTTTGCTCGCAGTAGGCTTGCCGGGATGGACGATCCCGCCCGGTTCGGCGTCCTCGACGACTGCCTGATGCCCACCCGGATGGGGACCCACCGGCCGAACGATGCGCGGGGACGCAAGGTGTTTCTCCGTCGCATCGAGCTGCTGCGGAAGTTCCGTAACCGCGTCGCGCATCACGATCCCATCCGCGCACGCGACCTGCACAAAGATCACGACCGCATCCTCGATGTGACTGCACTGATCCATCCCGGTCTGGCCATGTTCCTGCAGGGGCACAGCCGCGTGTCGGAAGTACTCGCCCGCCGTGCTGCGGCCGTCGATCATGGCGCGTGCCAGTTTTGACCAGACCAACGCGCTGGTGTTCACAGCACTCGGGCTGGTGGCGCATGCCCACCCGGAACCTCCTGGGCAGTGCCTGATCGATCTTGCAGTCGTTGCTCGAGCAGGTCGTACGGAGAGTTGTCCGATCAGGAGCACCGCACTGCATCGCTGGTGTCCCGACGACTCCGGGAATGCGGCTACCGGGTCCACGACGGTGTGGGCGGCACCGGGGTGGTCGGGGTGCTGTCCAACGGGGAACGGGACCACTGTCCTGCTCCGCGCCGCACAGCTGTTTGCCGCGGACACCGAGCAGTGGAACGGCACCATGTTTGCGTTGTTCCAGCCGGCCGAGGAAGCCGCCGACGGGGCCCGAGGCATGGTCGATGGTGGCCTCGAGTCGCTCGTCCCGCGTCCCGACATCGCACTCGGCCAGCACGTCCTGCCGATGCGAGCCGGGCAGGTGGCCACCAACCCGGGCCCTACGATGGCAGCAGCCGACAGCATGCGCATCACCGTGCACGGACGAGGCGCTCACGGGTCGATGCCGCAGTCGGCGATCGACCCGGTCGTGCTCGCGGCCATGATCGTCGTGCGGCTGCAGACCGGCGTGGCCCGCGAGATCGCGTCCGACGAGCCGGCCGGCTCACCGTCGGCAGCATCCAAGCAGGCACCAAGAGCAACATCATCCCCGATCACGCCGCAATCCAGCTCAACATCCGCACCTACAGTGAATCGACTCGCACGGCCGTGCTCGAGGCGATCGAACGCATCGTCGCCGCCGAATGCCGGGCGGTTCGTAAGGACTCCCGCGCCAACTCTTGAGCGACTCCAGAAACTTGGTCACACTGCAATGCGTGCCAAGGACTACGGCGGACTTCGAGCGCATGTTGCGCGAGGCTGCGCTGCGCGTGACGCGTCCGCGGGTAGCGGTGCTGTCGGCGGTGCACGATCACCCGCACGCCGATACGGATTCGATCATCGGTACCGTGCGCGGAGAACTGCCCAAGGTCTCCCGCCAGGCCGTCTACGACGTGCTCCATGCGCTGAGCAGGACGGGTCTGGTGCGCAGCATCCAGCCGATGGGCTCCGTGGCTCGCTACGAGGCGCGCATCGGGGACAATCACCACCACATCGTGTGCCGCTCGTGCGGTGTGATCACCGACGTCGACTGCGTCGTGGGCGCCGCGCCCTGTCTGGCCGAGTCCGATACCAACGGCTTCACGATCGACGAAGCCGAGGTCATCTTCTGGGGGATGTGCGCCGCCTGTTCCCCTAGTCCGGTTCCTACAACACCCAATGATCCCGAAAGGAATGCCGGTGACTGACACTCCCGACACGGAACAAGGCGGGGCCAAGTGCCCGGTCGTGCACGGCGACGGGCTGCCGCACCCGACCCAGGGTGACAGCAACAACGTCTGGTGGCCGAACCGCCTCAACCTGAAGCTCCTGGCCAAGAACCCCGCCGAGCGGAACCCGATGGGCGAGGAGTTCAACTACGCCGAGGAGTTCAAGACCCTCGACCTGCCCGCCGTGAAGCGGGACATCGAGGAGGTCCTGACGACCTCGCAGGACTGGTGGCCCGCCGACTTCGGCCACTACGGGCCGCTGATGATCCGGATGGCCTGGCACAGCGCGGGCACCTACCGCGTCAGCGACGGCCGCGGTGGTGCGGGCTCCGGTCAGCAGCGGTTCGCGCCGCTGAACAGCTGGCCGGACAACGTCAGCCTGGACAAGGCCCGCCGCCTGCTGTGGCCGGTCAAGCAGAAGTACGGCCGCAAGCTCTCGTGGGCCGACCTGTTGATCCTCACCGGCAACGTGGCGCTGGAGTCGATGGGCTTCGAGACCTTCGGCTTCGCCGGCGGGCGGGAGGACGCCTGGGAGCCCGAGGCCGACGTCTACTGGGGCTCGGAAACCACCTGGCTCGGCAGCGACAAGCGCATCTCGGGCGAGGAGGAGCAGCGGGAGCTGGAGAAGCCGCTGGGCGCGACCCACATGGGTCTCATCTACGTCAACCCGGAGGGACCCGAGGGCAAGCCGGACCCCGTCGCCGCCGCCCGCGACATCCGCGAGACCTTCGGCCGGATGGCGATGAACGACGAGGAGACGCTCGCGCTCATCGCCGGTGGGCACACCTTCGGCAAGACCCACGGCGCGGCGCCGGACTCCAACCTCGGCCCCGACCCGGAGGCCGCGCCGCTGGAGGCGCAGGGTCTGGGCTGGCAGAACGGCCACGGCACCGGCAAGGGCGCCGACACCATCACCAGCGGCCTGGAGGTCACCTGGACCTCCACGCCGACCAAGTGGAGCAACGGCTTCTTCGCCAACCTCTTCGGCTACGAGTGGGAGCTGTACCAGGGCCCGGGCGGTGGCTGGCAGTGGAAGCCGAAGGACGGCGCGGGTGAGGGCACGGTCCCGCACGCCCACGACTCGTCGCAGAAGATCGCGCCGAACATGCTCACCACGGACCTGGCGCTCAAGGTCGACCCGATCTACGAGCCGATCGCGCGGCGGTTCTGGGAGAACCCGGACGAGTTCGCCGACGCCTTCGCGCGCGCCTGGTTCAAGCTGACCCACCGCGACATGGGCCCGGTCGACCGCTACCTCGGCCCGGAGGTCCCGTCCGAGGAACTGATCTGGCAGGACCCGACCCCCAAGCCCGATCACGAACTGGTCGGCGCCGAGGAGATCGCCACGCTGAAGGGCAAGATCGTCGAGTCCGGCCTGACCGTGGCGCAGCTGGTCTCCACCGCGTGGGCCGCGGCCTCGTCGTTCCGGGGCAGCGACAAGCGCGGCGGCGCCAACGGCGGCCGCATCCGCCTGGAGCCGCAGCGCAACTGGGAGGTCAACGAGCCGGACAAGCTCGCGACCGTGATCAGCACCCTGGAGGACATCCAGCAGTCCTTCAACGCCGAGTCCGGCGCCAAGCAGGTCTCCTTCGCCGACCTGCTCGTCCTCGCCGGGTGCGTCGGTGTCGAGCAGGCCGCCAAGGCCGCCGGGTCCGACATCGAGGTGCCGTTCACCCCGGGTCGCGGTGACGCCACCGCCGAGCAGACCGACGCCGACTCCTTCGCCCACCTCGAACCGGCCGCGGACGGGTTCCGCAACTACCTCGGCAAGAACGCCTCGCTGCCGGCGGAGTACGCGCTCATCGACAGGGCGAACCTGCTCACCCTGAGCGCACCCGAGATGACGGTCCTGGTCGGTGGCCTGCGCGTGCTCGGCGCGAACCACCAGCAGTCGGCGCTGGGCGTGCTCACCGACAAGCCCGGAACGCTGACCAACGACTTCTTCGTGAACCTGCTCGACATGGGCACCACGTGGAAGCCCACGGACGACTCCTCCGAGACGTTCGAGGGCCGCGACGCTTCGGGCGCGGTCAAGTGGACCGGCAGCCGCGTCGACCTCGTCTTCGGGGCCAACTCCGAGCTGCGGGCACTGGCCGAGGTCTACGCGGCCAACGACGCCAAGGAGAAGTTCGTGCGTGACTTCGTCGCGGCCTGGAACAAGGTGATGAACCTCGACCGGTTCGACCTCGCCTGATCCCGACGCAGGACCCGCCCGATAAGGGCTGAGCTACACATCCTCAGCCCGGAAGGCGCACACGACCCCGTCCCGTGTGGGCGGGGTCGTGTCATCGATACGCCCGGCACAGGCAGTCGCTTGGGGGTTGACCGCCGTACAGCATGCCCGCCGCACCGTGGACGTCGCACTCAGCCTGTCATTCCATAGTGGACGAACAGAAGGAGTGAACACCACAAAAGTTACGTGGAATCTGGCCGGATGGGTGATCATGTCCTTTCGGTGCGACCACGGACTTGGGAGATGGCTTGGGCGACAGGGCGGTGTTGGAGTGGAAGTGGCCGGTGCTCGGACAGCACGAGCGGGCGGCCGAGTGGCTGCGGGTGTGGAGTGATCTCGGACGTGCACCTCGGACGATCGAGGCCTATGCCCGTGGGCTGGCCGAGTATTTGCAGGTGTGCGAGCGAGAAGGCGTCGATCCGATCGGGGTGAATCGGGCGCACCTGGCCGGCTACGTGCGTGAGTTGACCAGTCGGCCCAGCCACCGGGGCGCGAATGTGGTCTCGATCGACTCGGGGGCTGGCCTGGCGAATGCGACCATCCAGCAGCGGCTGATGCCGGTGCGGTTGTTCTACGACTACCTGATGGAGGAAGGGCTGCAGGAGTCCAACCCGGGCGGCCGGTGGCGCTCGCCACTGGCCGGACGGCGCTTCGACACCACGGTCGACCTGCGCCCCGAGGAAGCAGTGGCGATTGCCGAGCTCGGCGTGGACAACCTGCGGCGGCTGCGGCGGCATGACCCCCTCCGCGCCGGGGTGGCGGGTGATCAGGCGGCTGCTGTGGCCGCTGGAGGCGGTCAACGCCGACCCCGCATCGGCGGCGCGCCATGCTCGACGTGGTCGCCGTGCTGCTGGTGCACTCGGCCGAGCTGGGCCGGACCTTCTGGAGCTGGACGGCGCAGGAGTGGGTCGATCTGCTGGGCGGCGACCAAGCCGCGTTCCGCCGCACCGTGCGCCTGGGCCGGCGACGAGGTCCGCCCCTATCTGGCGGCGCACGTCTGCGTCGTGGGTTCGGTCACCGCGTTCCACCGGATCGGCGGCTTCCAACGGATGGCGTTGTCGCAGCGGATCTTCGGGCGTGATCGTGTCAACGGCGAGATAGCGGGCACCGCTGGCCGAGTGGGGCTACCGCCTCGGCCAGGACGGGGACGTGCTGCTGCCGCTGGTGGCCTGCCAGCTGTTCTTGCTCAACCGCAGCCCGCCCCCGGAAGACCTCTCCACTGAGCTGTTCGACCGCGTTCGCCGTGAGGCTCTCCTGCACGGCGCGCAGTCCAATTGCGTGTATGCCCCGCAGCGGGCGGTCGCCGCGCTGGGGTTCTGCGACCCGCCACGCCACCTCACCGGCCGGCACGCCGCCAGATCCACCGGAGGTGCGCCAACCTGGCAGCAGTGGGTCGACCGCTGGCACGCGACCTCGACGCTGACATCGCGCACCCCCCGCAACGTTCGGGCCAGACTGCTCAAGGTCGGGCGATGGCTGACCGTCGAGCACCCCGAGGCCGCCGACCCGGCGGCATGGACCCGGCAGACCTGCGCTGCCTGGGTCGCGGCGGTGGACCAGATGAACGTCGGCGACTACGTCCAGCGCACCGTCGGGGTGCACGACCGCGCCGGCGAGCCGTTGAAGGCCTCCAGCAAGGAGGGCCTGCCCTCCGCGGTCAGAGGATTCTTCACCGACTGCCAAGAATGGGAATGACTGCCCCGCCGCTTCGACCCCCTGCGGGCGCTGGCCACCCCGCGCAGCATCGCCACCCTGCTCGGCCCCGACCCCCCGGGTGATCGCCGACGAGGTCTGGGCGAAACTGCTCTGGGCCGGGTTGAACCTCGAACAGGGCGATCTCCCGAGGAGCAACGCCGGGCACTTCTACCCGCTCGAGTTGGTTCGGGCCGTCACGCTGACGTGGCTGTTCGGCGGGATGCGCAGTGACGAGACCACCCGTCTGCGCCTCGGCTGCCTCCGCTGGCAGCATGACGGGACCCCGCTCACCGGCGACTCCCAACAGATCCTGGCCCGCGACGCGGTCTGCCTGCTCGACATCCCCACCAACAAGACCAGCACCGCGTTCACCAAGCCGGTCGACCCGATCCTCGGCCAAGCCTTCGATGCCTGGCAAGCCCTGCGCCCGTCCCAGCCACAGCTTCTGGACCGCCGCACCGGCGAGCAGGTTGACTCACTGCTGGCCATCCGAGCCCGCCGGGTTTCTTCCCACTACATCAACAACACGGTCATCCCGGTGCTCTGCCGCAAGGCAGGCGTGCCCGCCGCCGACATTCAAGGCAACATCACCAGTCACCGAGCCCGCTCCACGATCGCCAGCCAGCTCTACAACGCCAAGGAGCCCATGACCCTGTTCGAGCTGCAAGCCTGGCTCGGTCACCGCTCACCGCAGTCGACCCAGTACTACGCCAAGATCACCCCGAATACCCTGGCCAAGGCCTACAACGACGCCGGTTACTTCTCGCGCAACGTCCGCGCGATCGAGGTCCTCATCGACCGCGACGCCGCCGCCTCCGGCCGGACAGGCGCCGGCGAGCCCTGGCAACACTACGATCTCGGATACGGATACTGCACCGACACGTTCTTCGAACAGTGTCCCCACAGGATGGCCTGCGCTCACTGCGACTTCTATATCCCCAAAGGATCAAGCAAGGCGCAACTGTTGGAAGCCAAGGAAAACCTGCAACACATGCTGGGTCTGGACCGTTCCCGCTTTGGCGGACGGCCGAGAGCAGTGATCGACTGTCTATGAAAGAGGCTGATAATGGCGACGTCCCGTCGGAGGCACACCGCCGAGTATCGCAACCATGCGGTAGAGTTGATCCGTGAATCGGGCAAACCGATTGCGGAAGTAGCACGCGATCTCGGAATCAACGAGGGAACGTTGGCGAACTGGACCAACAAGGCCCGCCAGAGTGATGCCGACGACGAGAAACCGTTGACGACATCGGAACGCGCCGAATTGGAGCAATTCCGCAACGACTACCACACGGTGCGCATGGAGCGCGATTTTTTAAGGCGTGCGGCGGAGTACTTCGCGAGTCACCCGAAGTGAAGTACTCGGTCATCGCTGCCGAACGCGCCAAAGAATCGCCGCAGTACACGGTGACCTTCATGTGCGAGATGCTGAATGTGCGTCATCAGGGCTAGGACGAATGGCTCGCTAAAGAGCCCACACGGCAGCAACGCCGCGACGAGACCCTGACCGACAAGATCACCGCCATCATGCAGCGCCATCGTCACCGGTTGGGCACCCGGCGCGTGCGTGAGCAGCTTGCCCGGCTGGGTGAGCAGGTCTCGCCCAAGCGCGTCCACCGACTGATGCAGGCCGCTGGTCTGCGGTGTCGGCCCCCACGCCGCTGGCTGTGCCAACGCCCCACAGGACGGTGAGCAGTCCGCGCTGGCCGACCTCGTCCAGCGCGACTTCACCACCACCGCCCCCGATGAGAAATGGGTTGGCGATATCACCTACCTTGCCAACGACGAAGGGTGGGCGTATTTAGCGACCGTGCTGGACTGCTACTCCCGAAAAATCATCGGATGGCGTCTGGACACGCACTTACGTGCCGAACTGGCAATCGAGGCCCTGGAAGACGTGATTTCCCGGAGAAATCCGAACGGAAACATCTTTCACTCGGACCGCGGGTCCCAATACACGAGCCACTTCTTTCGGGAATTCTGTCGAGCCAACGGTCTCCGTCCGTCCGTGGGAGCCACCGGTGTATGTTTCGACAACAGCGTCGCCGATTCCTTTTTCGCGACTCTGAAGAAGGAACTCGTCCACGGGCGCTCGTGGAACACCGTTAGCGAGATCCGCACGCCCGTGTTCCAGTTCATCGAGACCTACTACAACCGCCATCGACCGCACTCGGCGATGAACTACCGAACCCCCGAGGAACAGGAAGATAAATTTGCCAAGCTCACCCTGACCGCGACATAATCAAGTGTCCGCTCGGGCGGGAACACTTCAGTGTTTTCCAGAAATAGAGGTTTTCGGTGCCTTGCCGCTGTGGCTTCCGGCCGTACAGAAAACGGGGTCTGGAGAAAAACCGGGAAAGTCCAGCGGTAGCGATCATCGCTGCTGGCCACGCTGTTGGAAAAAGAATTCGGAGGGGTTCCAAGCTGAGCTGGAACGGCGTCGTGGCCTGCGTTGACGTGCACTCTGTCCCGGTTCTTGCGCCGATCTCGGAACTGGGCCGTGCGGGCGCGGGTGTCGAGGGTGACCTATTCGGAGCGCGGCGTTCACCCTGCCCCCGTTGGCGGGCGGTCCACCGTAGACGACCTCACCCGAGTTGCGGGCCGGGCTCTCCGGCACTGCGGGACGTGTTGCCGTCGTGCCGGGTCGCACCGCATGGGGCTGGACCCGGCACGGCGGCGATGCGGTCAGTGACCCCGGCGGATCCACTCCTGCACGTGGGGCTTCTCGTCCCCGACGGTGGTGGTGCCGCCGTGACCGGGGTGGACCGTGGTGTCCTCCGGCAGGGTCAGTAGTCGGGTGCGGATCGACTCGACGATGACGTTGAAGTCGGAGTAGGACCGTCCGGTGGCTCCGGGCCCGCCGGCGAAGAGGGTGTCGCCGGTGAGCACCGCGCCCAGCTCGGGTGTGTGGAAGCACACCGCTCCGGGGGCGTGGCCGGGGGTGTGCAGCACCCGCAGCGTGATCCCTGCGATCTCGATCTGCTGGCCGTCGGCCAGTTCGCCGTCCGGCTGGCGCTCGGGGTGGGTCATGCGCCAGAGCACCAGATCGTCCGGGTGCAGCCGGATCGGCGCGTCGAGCAGCTCGGCCAGCTTCGGCGCCATGCGCACGTGGTCGTCGTGGGCGTGGCTGGCCAAAATCGCCCGCACCCGACGGCCACCGACCAGGTCCGCGATCGCCTCGGCGTCGTGCGGGGCGTCGATGATCACGCACTCGTGCTCGTCGCCGACGACCCAGACGTTGTTGTCCACCTCGTGGGTCTGCCCGTCCAGGGAGAACGTGCCCGAGGTGGTGATGTGGTCGATGCGTGCCGTGCTCACACCACCACCACCGAACGCAGCACCTCGCCCTTGTCCATCCTGGAGAAGGCATGCTCGACCCCGTCGAGGGAGATCTCCTCGCTGACGAACTTCTCCAGCGGCAACCGCCCCTGCAGATAGAGGTCGACCAGCATCGGAAAGTCCCGGCTGGGCAGGCAGTCGCCGTACCAGCTCGACTTCAGCGCACCGCCCCGGGCGAAGACGTCCAGCAGAGGCAGTTCGAGCTGCATCTCCGGTGTGGGTACGCCCACCAGCACCACGGTGCCGGCCAGGTCCCGGGCGTAGAAGGCCTGGGTGTAGGTCTCCGGGCGCCCGACGGCCTCGACGACCACGTCCGCGCCGTTACCGCCGGTCAACTCCCGCACGGCCTCCACCGTGTCGGCCCGCGAGGCATCCACCGTGCGCGTGGCACCCAGCTCGGTGGCCCAGTCCAGCTTCGTCGCATCGGTGTCCACCGCAATGATCTCGGCCGCCCCGGCGAGGTTGGCACCGGCCACCGCGCCGGCTCCGACACCGCCGCAGCCGATCACCGCCACCGCATCGCCCCGGCCGACCTGGCCGGTGTTGATCGCCGAGCCGATTCCGGCCATCACCCCACAGCCGAGCAGGCCCGCCACCGCCGGGCGCGCCGCCGGATCGACCTTGGTGCACTGCCCGGAGTGCACCAGCGTGCGCTCGGCGAAGGCGCCGATGCCCAGCGCCGGCGACAACGGGGTGCCATCGGCCAGCGTCATGGGTTGGGCGGCGTTGTGCGTGTCGAAGCAGTACTGCGGCCTGCCACGGCGGCACGCCCGGCAACTCCCGCACACCGCACGCCAGTTCAGTACGACGAAGTCCCCCTCGGCCACATCCGTGACTCCGGCACCGACTGCCTCCACAACACCGGCGGCCTCGTGCCCGAGCAGGAACGGGAACTCGTCGTTGATCCCGCCCTCGCGGTAGTGCAGATCCGTGTGGCAGACCCCGCAGGCCTGCACCCGCACCACGGCCTCACCCGGCCCGGGATCCGGCACCACAATCGTTTCGACAGTGACTGGCTCGCCCTTGCCCCGAGCCACCACCGCACGCGAATTGGTCATCGTTCTCCTCTCGAGACCGGCGTCTCGATCGACACCCTAGCCGTTGATCACCACTCGGATCGATCGTTCAAGTCAAATCGGTCTCCTTGATGGACACGTCCCGGTGACCGGGGCGTCAGCGAAGGCCGAGGGTAACGGTGCTGGTCGTCGAGCTTGCCTCGGAGGGGCCGGTGGCACCCACCACCCGGGAGACGCAGGTGCACAGCTTGGTGGCGGTGGCCTTCTGCTGCTCGCTGTAGAACACGTCGCGGTGGTCGACCGTGCCGTCGACCGAGACGATGTCGACCTGGCACAGTCCGCACTCACCCTTGCGGCAGCTGAACATCATGTCCACATCGGCGCGATCGAGGGCATCGAGCGGTGATTCACCGGTGCCGACAGTGGTTTCGACACCGAGCCCGGGAACCCTGACGATGAACTCCTCGGCCTCGAACCAACCGCTGTTGCCGAAGGTTTCGTACCGCAGGTTCGACAGCGGCAGGTCCCGGCCGAGCCAGGTGCGACGGATTGCGTCCATCAGCCGGATCGGCCCGCACATGTACAGCTCGGTGTGCGCGTCGACACCGGCGACCAGTGCGGACACGTCGAGCCCGGTGCCCTCGTCATCGACGTGCGCCTCGAGTCGATCACCGTGCACTTCAGCGAGTTCGGGCATGAACGCCATCGCCGAGCGGCTGCGACCGACGTAGACGAACCGGTAGTCCGCGCCGAGTCGCCGCAGGACCGCGCCCATCGCGGCGACCGCGGTGATTCCGATGCCACCGGCGAGCAGGACATAGCGGGCGGCGCCGACACGCAGCGGAAAATCCTGCAGGGGGCGGTGATGTCGAGCTCGTCACCGTCACGCAGCGAGTGCATGAATGTCGAGCCCCCACGCGAGGTCGGGAACAGGTGTACGCCGAGGGTGACGGTGCGGCCGTCGGCACCGACAGAGACCACGGAGTAGGACCGCACGTCGCCGGTGTCGATACGCACGTCGATGTGGGCGCCGGGGTCGGGGCGTACGGGCGATTCAGGAGCAAGGACGATCTTCGCGATCGAGTCGACGGCCGGTTCCACGGCCACGACGCGGCCGCGCTGCCAGTGCCTCTGGTTCGTTGCGCTCATCTCAGCGCACCGCCTCGGAAACTGCGGTGCCTGCGGCGGCGCGTTCGGCCTCGACCATGCGTTGGATGAGGCGGCGCACCTCCATCCGCCGCGATACATCCATATTGGACATACCATCAGCGCAGACGAGCACGATCCGCGCCCGCAACGCGATCTCCTGCGCCGTCTTCCGACGACGCGCCCACCCCTCCAGCGTCCGCCGCTCGGTATCGGTAAGATCCAGATCAGGCAGGCGCGATCCTCGACGCCCCATCACACAAACATGCAACAAACTACTGACTCAGCACACTAGTCGGGCGGACGCCCGCGCAGTCCTTGCGAATCGGTCGGTGGAACGCGAATTCATCGCGGCGGCGGTTTTCGATCGCCGAACCGGGTAACCGCTCGTCCCGACAAACGCGCCTCTGGTCGGAGATCGGGTTCCGCTGGTTGCCGATGGGTTGTCACCGGAACCACCGATCGCGGAGGCTCGATGCCATCCCTTTGATCTAGGAGGATGACATGACCTGGGAAAAGCCCGAGTACACCGTGACCGAGATCTGCGCCGAGGTGACCGGCTACTTCCACCGTCGATAAGCCGTGCTGCTGCGTTGTCTCGGAGTCGCCGCGGGCGGCGGTTACCCGCAGTGGAACTGCGCCTGCGGCGGCTGCCGCGCGGCCCGCGAACGGCCCGAACGAGCCACAATGCACGCTGGCCTCGCGGTCTCCGGGAGGGGGGAGCGGTGGTTCCTGCTCAACGCCACCCCGGACGTGCACCACCAGCTCGCCACCGACCCGAACCTGCACCCCGGTCCCGGGCCGCGGGACACTCCGGTGGCCGGAGTGCTGCTCACCGACGCCGAGTTCGATCACACTATCGGGCTGCTGATACTGCGCGAGGGCTCCAGCCTCGTCGTGCACGGCACGCCCGAGGTGCTCGAGGCGCTCGAGACGCAGTTCCCCGTGCGGAACCTGCTCAGCGACTACGCCAAGATCGACTGGCAGCCGGTGGAACCGGGCGAGCCGATCGAGCTGGACGAGCGCCTGCGTGCCACCGCGTTCCGGACCGGTGGCAAGCCGCCGCGCTACGTGGGCTCCTCGGAGCGACCGAACTGGGAGCTGGGCTACCGCCTGGAGGACACCGCCACCGGCGGCACGGCGGTGTACGCGCCGACGGTGCCCCGCTGGGACGAGTCCTTCGCCGCTCAGGTCGCCGACGCGGACTGCGTGTTCTGCGACGGCACCTTCTACACCGACGAAGAGATGTCGCGCCAGGGCACCGGTTCCCAACCTGGGCTGTCCATGGGGCACATGCCGATCGACGGTCCCGACGGGTCCGCGCGGAGGCTGGCCGAGCTGCGCGGCCGCAAGATCTACGTCCACGTCAACAACACCAACCCGATCCTCGACGAGAACTCCGCGGAACGCCGCGGGCTGGAGCGGCAGGGCATCGAGATCGGGCACGCCGGCTTGGAGGTCGAGCTATGACGCCGTTGTCTGCTGCGGATTTCGAGGAGGAGCTGCGGGCGGTCGGTGCGCAGCGCTACCACCACCTGCACCCGTTCAACGAGCGGATGCACGCCGGCGACCTGACCGAAGAGGAGTTCCGCGGCTGGGTGCGCAACCGCTTCTACTACCAGCTCAACCTCCCTATCAAGGATGCCTACATCCTCACCAAGCTGCCGAGCTCGGAGCACCGCAAGCGGTGGATCAAGCGGATCACCGACCACGACGGCACGCCGGGTACCGAGGGCGGCATCGAGCGCTGGGTGCGGCTGGGCGAGGCGGTCGGGCTCACCCGCGAGGAGCTGCACGACACCCGCACGGTGCTGCCCGGGGTGCGCTTCGCGGTGGACGCCTACGTGGAGTTCTGCCGCGACCGGCCGTGGCTGGAGGCGGTGGCCTCGGCGCTGACCGAGCTGTTCGCCCCGGACCTGCTCAGCCGCCGCATCACCGACGTGCGCGAGCACTACCCGTGGATCGCCTCCGAGGGCCTGGAGTACTTCCGCACTCGGCTGACCCAGCAGCCTGCCGACATCGAGCACCTGCTGGAGCTGGTGCTCAACAACGCGACGACCCGCGAGCAGCAGGAGGCCTGCGTGCGGGCCCTGGAGTTCAAGTGCGACGTTCTGTGGACCCTGCTGGACACGGTGCAGCTGACGTTCGGCAAGGACTCGTGATGGACCCCGACGGCAACAAGCCGCGCCTGGTGCCCAAGGGCAGGCTGCGCTTCGACAAGGTCCGCGGCGGCGACATGCTGCTGCTGCCCGAGAGGGTGGTGCAGCTCAACACCTCCAGCGCGGCGATCCTGCGGCTGTGCGACGGCACCCGCACCGCCGCCGAGATCATCGCGAAGCTGGAAGCCGATTTCGAGGCCAACGGACTGTCCGATGACGTGCTGGGATTCCTGCGCGAAGCGCGCGAAAAGGGCTGGGTGATGACATGATCAACGCGCCTTACGGTCTGCTGGCCGAGCTCACCCACAAGTGCCCGCTGCACTGCCTGTACTGCTCCAACCCGCTGGCGCTGCGGCCGCGCGAGGAGGAACTGGGTACCGAGGACTGGCTGCGGGTGATCCGGGAGGCCGCCGAGCTCGGCGTGCTGCAGGTGCACTTCTCCGGCGGCGAGCCGCTGCTGCGCAACGACCTGGAGGAGCTGATCGCCGAGGCGGACCGCTGTGAGCTCTACACCAACCTGATCACCAGCGGGCTCGGGCTCACCGAGCGCCGGGCGAAGGGCCTGGTCGCCGCCGGGCTCAACAGCGCGCAGCTGAGCATCCAGGGCGACAATCCGGAGTCCACCGCGCTGATCGCGGACAGCAAGCGGTTCGACAAGAAGGCGGAGGCGGCGGGCATCATCCGCGAGAGCGGGCTGCCGCTGAACATGAACGTCGTGCTGCACCGGCTCAACCTCGACCGACTGGATGCGATCATCGACGTCTGCGACTCCTGGGGTGCCGAGCGCCTCGAACTGGCCAACACCCAGTACTACGGCTGGGGGCTGCGCAACCGCGAGGTGCTGATGCCCAGCCGGGAGCAGCTGGCCCGCGGCGAGGAGGTCTACCGGCGCCGCAAGGAGGAGCTGGCCGACCGCATGGAGCTGCTGTGGATCCTGCCGGACTACTACGAGCGGTACCCGAAGCCGTGCATGGGCGGGTGGGCGCACTCCAGCTTCACCGTGGCCCCGGACGGGATGGCCTACCCATGCCCGGTGGCCGCCGACATCGACAGCCTCAAGTTCCCCTCGGTGCGCACCGCCGCGCTGGAGTGGATCTGGATGGAATCGCCCGCGTTCCAGGCGTTCCGGGGCACCGACTGGATGCCCGATCCGTGCCGCAGCTGCTCGCGTAAGGAGATCGACTTCGGCGGTTGCCGCTGCCAGGCGTTCGCGCTGACCGGGGACGCCGCGCGCACCGATCCGGTGTGCGTGCACTCGCCGGACCACCACCTGATCTCCGATGCCGTGGAGCGCGCCAACAGCGACACCCCGGCACCGGAACCGGTCTTCCGGCGATAGGCCTTTTTGCGCGAAATGTCCCTGCACACTCTCTGAAGTGGACCTCGGGGGGTGTCTCTATCTGGTTGGTCAAGCGGGTCGGGGTGTGGGTGGCTGGTAGTGGGTTTTGTCTCCGAGCATGGCGAAGAGGACGTCGCAACGTCGTCGGGCGAGACAGACGAGGGCGGCGTTGTGGCGTTTGCCTTCGGCGCGTTTGAGGTGTTTGTTGCCGCCTTTGGGAGGTCGTTCGCCGCGGATGGAGCTGCCGGACCGTCGGGTGACCGGGGCCAGGCCGGCGTGGGCGGCCAGATGTCCTGGGGTGGCGAAGGCCGAACCATCACCGACTTCCAGCAGGATGCGGGCGGCGGTCGGAGACTCCGATGCCGGGCATCGAGGTCAGGACCCCGGAAAGAGGGTGGGCCTCCAGCAGTGTGTCGACCTCGTCGGCGGTGGTTTTGCGTTGGGACAGCACGGTTTTCAGGCTCTCGGCCAGTTTCGGGAGCACTGTTTCCGCAGTGCGGGTGCCGGCCACGGACACGGTCTGCTCGCCCAAGGCAGTCCAGATCTTGTCGGTGAGCTCGCCGCCGATGCGGGGTGCGTGTCGGGTGGTGATGCTGCGTAGCTTGCGCCGTCCGGCGGTGCGGATGCCCTCGGGTCCGCCCAGCCGTGTCAGGATCTCCAACACGGCGGTGTGCTGGGTTTTCGGCCCGAGCACGCGCTCCAAGCTTGGGTGGATCTGGATGAGCAGCCCGCGGATGCGGTTGGCCAGTCGGGTGGCCTCACCGGCCAGATCATCGTCGAAGCCGATCAAGACTTCCAGCTCGGCCAGCGTGTCGTCACCGACATCAACCCGGCGCAGGGTGTGCGGCATGCTACAGGCCGCTTCAGCGATCACGTGGGCATCCCGAGCGTCGGTCTTGGCCTGGCCCGGGTGCAGGTCGGCGATGCGGCGCATCGCCAGCCCCGACAGATAGGCCACCTCGTGACCACCAGCCCGTGCCACGGCCACCGGCAGCGCCCCGATCGAGGCAGGCTGACCCACCACGACCAGCACCCGACCATGCTGCACTAATCGATCGAAGACCTCCCGCAGGCCGGCTCACTCCCGCACCACCGCCCCAATCTGCCTGGCCAGGCGCGAAGTACGGCGCTGGTAGCGCTCCAGGACACCGGGCAACTGTTCCCGAAAGGTCTGGCGACAACCCGGGGTTGGGCACACCAGACGCCGCGCACGTATCCGCAGTACCACCCGGCGAACGTCCAAGGACACGTCCACGACCATCCGTTCGTGGTACCCGTGCACCCGCTCTGAACGGGCTGAAGCAATCAGGACACGCAGCCGCCTGGGATGGCGTCCGCGCCCACACCAGGGTCCGCTCGCCCTCGTCGCCCACGTCCTCGATGACCAATGGAGACAGACCCGCAAACACCGTGCTCACAAGCTCGTTGACATCACACACGCGATGTCAACGACATCAATCACTCTCCGTCACCAACGAATCTGCGACAGAGCCCCCGCCGACACGGTGCTTCCCCTGTTCAGCGCTCCCAGGACGCAGGGCTATCTCGACGCGTGCGGAGGCGACCCGACTGCCGCGCTGGAGTTGTACCGGTGGAACGCTGCAGTCAGCGGCGCGTTCTGGGAGATGTTGAGCCACCTGGAGATCGTACTGCGCAACGTGCTGGCGAACCGCCTCGCTGCCCAGCATGCTGCCGCAGGCCGAGCGGGGCCCTGGCTCGATGACACCGCAGGCGAGCTGGACATCCGCGCCAGGAAGGATATCGCCCAAGGCCCGCCGACGGGTCCGGGCGAAGGGCAAGACGGCAAGTGAGGGGCAGGCGCTGACCGAGCTGCCGTTCGGGTTCTGGCGTTTCCTGTTGGCCAAGTGCTACACGGTCCTGTGGCCCGGCCTGGCCGCTGGGTTTCCCGGCGCGCCCGATCGCGCCAGGGGCACCATCGAGCGGCCGGTCACCCGCCTGCACGAGTTCCGGAACAGGCTGGCGCATCACGAACGGATCTGGAATCAGCCCTTGAAGGACCGCTACAGCGACATCGTGTCCCTGCTGGGCTACATCGACGACGACCTCGTCGACTGGGTCACCGCGGGGTGCCGGGTTCCCGCGGTGCTGGCCGCGTGCCCGATCGAACGGCCTTACCCGTAGTCGACACGCAGGAGGGCACGCCCGCTCTTACTCACGGTCGGATCGAGCTCGACCGCGTAGTGGAGGTCGGATAACGCTACCGCGCGCGCCGCCGCCTCGTCCTGCGTCAGGTTGTCCGCGTCCGCGCGGTCTTCTCAGGACACCTCGTTGCTCACCATCATGGCCGAGGCCGCGCGCGATTCGCTCGCGCGGCGCCGACCCGAGGTGGAACAACCGATCTCCAACCACCGGAGAGCGATCGCGGACGAACGGGAGCACCGCCGCGACGAGTGGGTCAGAGGCCGAACAGCCGCCGGATCTCCGGTGCGTGCCGCCGCGAGACGGGCACCAGCTCATGCGAGCGGGGATCGGTGATCAGCACGAGTTCGCCCTTCACGCCGCGCTCCAGCTCGGCGACCCGGCGCAGGTTGGCCACGAAGCGCCGGTGCACCCGCCGGAAGCCGTGCGGGGTCAGCAGCTTCTCGACGTTGTCCAGACCGCGGGTGGCCGCCTGGATGCGGCCCCGGTCGGTGCCCAGCCACACGATGTTGCGATCGGCCTCGGCGTAGCGGATCTCCGAGGGAGCCAGCAGCACCAGCCGCTCGCTGCGGATGCCGATCACCCGCCGCGGCAGCGAAATTGCCGCCGACTGGGCGGTGTTCTCGTAATGCTCGCCCTCCTGCAGCCCGAACGCGCAGAACATGCCCACCACATGGTTGGCGTCCACGATCGGGCGCAGCGTGACCGGGATCGGGTTCTCGTCCGGGCACACCGCCAACCGGGCGTAGCCGCTCCAGTGCGGCCGCTCCACCGCCCGGCTGATCGCCCAGCGCACGACCTCGACGAACTCCGGGATATCCGGCTGCCAGCGGTTGGCCGGCTCAATCACGCCGGCGACCACCGGGCTGTCGTTGGTCAGTCGCAGCAGCGAGGCCGCCGCGTGGTTGGCCGCGACGACGTTGCCGCCGCGGTCGATGGCCATGACCGCGGCGCTGTCCTGGGCGGCCTCGGCGTTGAACTCGGTGAGCACGCTCCTCGACTCGGACAGCGCGCGCCGGTAGATCTCCTGCTCCACGCTCGCGGCCGCCTGCGTCAGCCACTCCGGGACGCGCTCGGACATCGGCGTGTTCCACCGGGAGATGTTGATCGCGGCGACCGGCAAACCGGTGACCACGTCGCGGATCGAGATGCCCGCGCAGGCCCACTGGTGGAAGCCCTCGCACCAGTGCTCCGGTCCGGTGACGGTCACCGGGCCCGAGATCTCGAAGGAGGTGCCCATCCCGTTGGTGCCGGTGCACTGCTCCGACCAGGACGACCAGGGGGCCATGTTGGCCGACTCGGCCCGCTTGCGGGCGCTCGGGTCGCCCCAGGAACCCAGGACCCGGCCGGCTCCGTCGGTCACCGCCACGACGCCGCCGTCGAACTCGATCTCGCGGCCAGCCAGCGCGCCCAGGCCGCCGAGCTTCGCGAAGATCACGTCGTTGTCCAACCGGTGGTCGTTGTAACCGGGAGCGTCGGGCGCGACGTGCAGGGTGGGATCGACTTCGTACTGGTCCCGACAGCGGTACCAGGAGGCGAGGATCTCCGGGCGCACGCCCTGCTCGATGTCCTCGCCCGTCGCGAAGCTCTCCCACGCGCGCGCGACCTGGCTGGAGGTGGCCGCCAGGGAATCGCCCCCGCTGCTGGGACGGCTCGAGACGATATCCAGAGATGGCACTCTCCCGGTCATCGCGACCTCCTCGTCGCCCTCGAAGGGCGGTACCCGTGCAGAAGCTTACAGTGACGACCGTCGCAAGATAGCCTTCGGAATGCGCCGCTTCAAGGCATAGAAGCTTCGCCCGGCCGATCCGCTGCACCGGCCGGGACGTGAACGATCTCCTTCTTATTGCGAAAAGCATGTTCTCGATCCCGATGTTGAACAGCAGGATGCCGCGCGTTTTTTACCACGCCAACGGATCGCCAACGAGCGGGAGCCGATCACGGACGAACGGTCGCTTTTGGCCGATGAGCGGGAAAAACGGCTTCGCGCAGAGCTTCGCAGGAGCGACGAACGGAGTCGTCGCCAAAACCGGCCGAAATTCCGAATATCAACCGATTACCGCCCGGCTCGCCGCGGATTTTCAAGGGTTTTCCACTCGGGGCGGGGAAACCTGAGCGGACCCGCTGTCCAGCCGTCTCCAGGAGCTTCCGTGCGTTGTGCTTGCCCTCCCGGCCCTCTTCCACAGGCCGTGGTCTTCGATGTCGACGGGACCCTCGTCGACAGCAAGCGGCACGGCCAACTGACGCTGGCTCGAACACCGCCATCCTGGAGTCGGTGGCCGCCGGGCTCGGCGTCACGCTGGTCTCCCGGGACGCGGTGGCACGCCAGCCGGCCGACGGCAGGATGGTCGAGGTGCCGGGGGCGGGCGCTCCGCTGCACCGGGACTGGCATCTTGTCACCAATCCTGGGCATCTTCCCGCCACGGCCTCGATGCTGGCCGCGCACGTCGTCGAGACCGGATGGTTCCGCCCAGCCGTCCGTTGATACGGCTACACGGACCGCTCGTTACATCATCACTACCGCTCGTTCGATATTGGAGCACGATCGTCCCGGCGAACTGGCACTCGCCTCGTCCGGCGGCTTAGCTTGTAATTTCGCGGTGGATGAAGCTCCAGCGCGGAATCCGGACGGTTACCGGTCGGCTTGGTGACAGACCAAAGGTGGTCTTGTATGGCAGATAGGCACCGGCTCGATTCGGTTCCTCGCAGTCCGGGGAAGGTGACGGTGTACGGGGCGTGGGAGCGCTTCGTGCGGGGTGAGGACGACGTCCGGGGTGTGCGGCCCGAGGTGGCGCTGTCTTGGCAGCGGTGCCGTGACCGGTACCGCGTCGACCCGTACCTGGCCGAGGCCCCGGTGGCCATTGCGGATGTGGACCACACGCTCGAGCATGACGTGGTCTTCGCCGAGCTCGGTTTCCGCGCGGCCTCGGTGGTCCAGGAGGTGACCGATCTCGGTGGCGTCGTGACCGTCACCGACGCCACCGGGCGGGTGCTGGCCGAGTGGGGCAACAAGGCCACGCGCAACTACGCGGCCAAGGCCAATCTGGCGCCGTGGTTCTCCTGGGCTGAGGGTTCCACCGGGACCAACGGCATGGGCACTGCGCTGGAGTCGCAATCGCCGGTGGTGATCCGGGGTGCGCTGGGACCCAAGGCTGCCGGAGCTGATCCGGACAGCCAAGTACGCGGCCACATTGATTGCTGGGATCTGGAGACCGGTGAGCAGCGCTGGCGCTGCTACACCATCCCGAGGCCGGGCGAGCCGGGCTCCGAGACCTGGCCGTCCGACGGCGAGGCCTGGACCCGCGGCGGTGCGAATCACTGGGTCACCGGTACCTATGACCCGGAGACCAACCTGTACTACGCGGGCACCGGGAACCCGGCGCCCGACTTCGACGGTGCGGTCCGCGAGGGCGACAACCTCTACTCCGACAGCGTCGTCGCAGTCGACGTCGACACCGGTGAGATCCAGTGGCACTACCAATTCACCCCGCACGACCTCTGGGACTACGACTCCACCATGGAGATGACCCTGTTCGAGCGGGACGGGAAGAAGCTGCTCGGCCACTTCGACAAGAACGGCTACTTCTTCGTGCTGGACCGCACCAACGGTGAGCTGCAGCACGTCACACCGTACGTCGACCGGATCGACTGGGGCACCATCACCCGCGACGGCAAGGTGACCCCGCGGAAGTACCCGGACAAGGAGGGCGAGCCCGTCCACTTCTACCCGGGTCCGGCCGGTGCCAAGGAATGGACCCACGCCGCGTTCAGCCCGCGCACCGAGATGTTCTACGTGCCGGTCGCCGACGTGGGCGCCACCGCCACCCGCCGTCGTCGCGAGTTCAAGGAGGGCATGCCCTACTGGGGCGCCGCCGTCCAGGTGGACATCGACAACATGGCGGGTTCGGTCAGCGCCTTCGACACCTACGGCGTCGAGAGGTGGCGTTGGCGCAACTCCCACCCGATGGCCGCCTCGGTGCTGGCTACCGCGGGTGACCTGGTCTTCGCAGGCACCCCGACGGGCGAGTTCCTCGCGCTGGACGCTCGCACCGGCGAGGAACTGTGGAAGTTCCAGTGCGGCAGCGGGCACCACGGCAGCGCGATGACCTACATGGTCGACGGCAAGCAGTACGTGGCCGTGCCGGTCGGCTGGGGTGGCTGGCTCGAGGGGATCATCCCCGGCATGCTCGGCGCGGGCCACGGCAGCGCGCTGATCGTGTTCGCCCTGCCGGACTGATCGACCGGCGATCGCGAGGTACATGACCGGGCGCCGCGCCGCAGCACGTTCCCGCCGCAACGCGTTCCCACTGCGGCGCGGCGCCCGGTGCGCGCGTGGAGCCGGCTCAGCGCGGGTGGCGCAGCTTGGCCAGGTCGATCCACACCACCGCGAGGACCGGCACCAGCACCGCCACGAGCCACTGACCGGCGGTCAAGGCGGTGAGGTTCAGTGCGTCGCGCACCGCGGGCACGGCCATGATCAGCGTCAGTGAGGCGGCGGTGACCAGGGTCCAGGGCGGCAGGAAGCCGTTGGAACGCATCCCCAGCCGCACCAGCGGGGTCCGCTCCGAACGCATCACCCAGGCCAGCGCCAGATAGCCGACCATCCAGCCGGTGAACGCGAGCGTCTGCGCGGTGGCGATCGGCGCGCCGCTCCAGACCGCCCCGAGGTAGATCGAGGTGACCGCGACGAACAGCGTGGCACCGCAGGTGAAGATCGCGATGATCAGCGGTCGGTCCAGGAAGGGGCGCCGCAGGTCGCGCGGCGAACGTCGCATGGCGTCGCTCTCGGCGGGTTCGGCGGCGAAGGTGGCGCTGCCCGCGATGTCCATGAACATCTCCAGCACCACGATCTGGATCGGGGTGAACGGCACTGGCAGCCCCAGCGCGACGCCGCCCACCGCGGTGGCGAGGAGCCCGACTTTGCAGGACAGGTAATAACGCACGCCCTTGCGCAGGTTGTCGAACAGCTGCCTGCCCTCGCGCACCGCGCGGGTGATGGTGGCGAAGTCGTCGTCAGCCAGCACCAGGTTGGCGGCCTCGCGGGCGACGTCCGTGCCGCTGGCGCCCATAGCGATGCCCACGTCGGCCTGGGCAAGGGCCGGGGTGTCGTTGACGCCGTCGCCGGTGACCGCGACGATCTCGCGGCGCGCGTGCAGCGCGCGCACCAGCCGGAGCTTGTGCTCCGGGGTGGTACGCGCGAACAGCGAGGTCGCCGAGGCGGCTTCGGCCAGCGCGTCGTCGTCGAGCTCATCGATCTGCGGTCCGGTGAGCAGCGAGCCGGTGCGCTCGAGGCCGATCTCCGCGGCGATGGCCCTGGCGGTGTTGGGGTGATCGCCGGTGATCATGACGACCCGGATCCCGGCCTGCCGCAGGTCGCGCACCGCGTCGGCGACCTCGGGGCGCGCCGGATCGGTCAGCCCGGCGAACCCGGCCAGGACCAGGTCGGTTTCGGCCTCGTCGCGGCCGAGCCTGCCACCGGGGAGTTCGCGGGTGGCCACCGCGATCACCCGTATCCCCTGCGCGGCCATTCGATCGGCCTGATCGCGCAGGTGGTGCCGGTCGTCCTCGCTGATCACCTCGGCGCGCCCCCCGACCAGTCGGCTCGAACACCGGCCGAGCATGGCTTCGGGAGCTCCCTTGGCGATCAGCAGCGGCCGGTCGTCACCGCGGTGCACCGCGGATATGATCTTGCGGCGGGCGTCGAAGGGGTACTCGGCCAGCAGCTCGCCGGAGAAGCCACCGAGCTGGCCGGGCAGCAGGCCGTGGCGGTGGGCGGCCTCCAGCAGCGCGACGTCGGTCGGGTCGCCGAGGACGTGCGCGGTGTCGTCCTGGTGCACCACCGTCGCGTCCGTGCAGCCTGCGGCGAGCGCGAGCAGCCCCCGCTGCGCGGCGTCGGGATCGCCGTCCAGCGCTTCGGACTCGCCGGTGACCAGGTGCGACAGACTCATCCGGTTCTCGGTGACGGTGCCGGTCTTGTCGGTTGCCACAACGGTGATGGTGCCGAGTGCTTCGGCGGCCCGGAGCCGCTTGATCACCACGTTGCGGCGGGACAGCCGGTAGGCGCCCAGCCCGAGGACCATGCTGATGATGATCGGGAGCTCTTCGGGGATGGTGGCGAAGGCCAGGGTGAGTCCGGTCAGGATCATCTCCCGCCAGGGCTGCCCGCCGAGCAGCCCGAGCAGCGGCACGAGCACGCTGAAACCCAACGCCAGCCAGGCCAGCCACCGGGCGAGGTCGCGCATGGTCTGCTGCAGCGCGGTGCGCGGCGGCTTCGCCTCGACGACCAGCCCGGTGATCCGCCCGAGCTCGGTGTCCATGGCGGTGCTCAGAACGACTGCGCGGGCGCGACCGGCGGCCACGGTCGTCCCGGCGAAGACCAGGTTGGAACGCTGCCCGAGCGGCGTGTCGGCAGTGAGCACGGCATCGGCGTCCTTGTCCGCGGGCATCGACTCCCCGGTGAGCACCGATTCGTCGACCCGCAGCCCGGCGGATTCGATCAGCCGGGCGTCGGCGGCCAGCCGCTCCCCCACGCGCAGCACGAGCACGTCACCGGGCACCAGGTTCTCGGTGGGCACCTCGCGCACCGCGCCCCCGCGTAGCGCGGGCGCGGTGCGCGAGGACAGCCTGCTCAGCGAGGCAATGGCGGCCTTGGCTCGGTACTCGGTGAACACCTCCACCAGTACGACCGCGGCGATGACCACCACGATCGCCACGGTGTCCTCGAGTGCTCCCCACACGCCGTAGAGCACGGCCACCGCGAGCAGCAGCAGGATCATCGGCTCGGTGCTCTCCTCGCGCAGCACCCGCCAGAAGGTTACCCGCCGCGGCCGGACCAGCCGGTTCGGACCGAAGCGCGCCAGCCGGCCCGCGGCCTCTTGTTCACCGAGGCCGTGAGCAGGATCGACCTCGAGCTGTTCGAGGACGTCTTCGGGGGAAGCCGCGTGCCCGTGCTCGACGACGGGTGACGGCGCGCTCACCAGCGCGCCTCGTTCAGCTGAGACATGCAGGCAAGTGTTACATCGCCGCGCCGCCTAGTCTCCACCAGACAGATCCGTCTTCTTCGCCGACTGCGCATCAGAGGCGATGCGGACAGCGGAGAATCAAGCTCCGTTTGCACGCGCAACAGCAGCGCCCTGTTCCGGTATCAGCACCGGCACCTGCACGCCCACCTCGCCGAGCACGCGCCGGGGCAGCACGACGCTGCCCGTACCGTCCCACGTCGGCGCAGCGCGCTGCGAAGCGCGCGGCCGTCCGGCGGACGCCACGGTGCGCCCCGGTAGGTGCGGGCGCGCCCCAGTCGATGTCACGCAAGGCCAACTGCCACGACAACGCCGTCATCGGAAGCTTCTTCGGCCACCTCAAAGAGGAGATGTTCCACCACACCCGTTACCCCAGCGTCGAGGCGTTCACGACCGCGCCGGCCGACTACATCACCTGGTTCAGCACCAGCCGGGCTCACACACACTGCCAGAGCCCAAGCCCGGTACAATACCCCACCCAGACCCTCGCCGCCTAGATTCTCAATTACCGAGTCCCAACCCCGGGACCCACTTCAGAGAGCGCGCAGGGACATTTCGCGCAAAAAGACCGGCTCACTCCCCCGGACTGGTCTGGATCAGAGCGTGGGAGCCCTTGGTCCGCCACGGCTCCCCCTCGGCGTCGAGGGCGGCGACGGTGTCGGGATCCAGGCCGACGACGGCCTCGGACTTCAGGACGCGCAGCGTTGCCAGCGCACCCGGGAAGTGCGACACCGAGTCGGTGAACGGCCGACTCGCCGGCCAGTGACGGTCCCCGACGAGCCTGCGGTAGTTGAGATCGCCCTTGAAGATCGTGACCGCCGCCGAGGTGAAGTCGGCGCGCAGGTCCTCCGGCATCTCCGCGAAATCCAGTGGTGCGCAGAAGAACGGGTGTGCGCGCACCTCGATCCTGCCTTCGCGCAGGTAGTCTTGGACGCGGCGTCCGACTTCGCCGGCCTCTCCCGGCAGGCCGCTGAGGTGGTGCAGCACTTCGAGCACGTCCTTCGGGGTGGCGTCGGAGACGTAGTACGGATGCGGCTTGACGTGCAGCACGACTTGCTCGGCGCGCCCGGTCGCGAGCAGCCGATCGACGAGCACCAGGTCCGCGGAGAGCTCACCGGCCGCGTTGTCGGCGACGAGGTGGACCGGGCCGGGTTCGCCGAACAGCGACCAGAACTCCTCGCTGGACCCACTGATCGGCCCCGCGCCCTCGGTGCCGGCACCGGCCGACAGCTGGAACGCCAGATCGGCCTGGTTGCCCCACACCGCGGCCCGGACCACAGCGGCATCCCGGTCCGCGGAGCTCAGCCCGGCGAGCTCGTCGAGGGCCTTCAGGGTCTCGACGGTGGCAGCGTTGGTCAGCTCCGCGCGCTTCATCGGCGCGAACGGGTCGACGCCCCGCCACGGTCCCGGCGCGAAGAACCCGGTCGCGGCGAGCAGCTTGCGGAAGAAGTAGCTCTCCGCCCACAGGAACGAGGATTCGGCCCACGGTCTGCCGATCCGCTCGGCCGTCCAGGCCGACCAGACGTCGTGGTCCAGCGCGTCGTCCTCGAGCGGCTTGACAACGCCTGCGGTCGTCTCGTGCAGCAGCGCGGTCAGCGCGTCCCGCACGTCGGGCCCGAAGGGGTGCGCGGCGCACAGCTGCGCGATCATCGCCGGGTGACGTTCGTGGAATACCCGCCACGCGAACGATCCCGGCTCCTCGATTGTGATCAGCGGAGCGTCCACCACGTTTCCATCCCTTCCTGGAACTCGCACTGCGGTTTCATGTTGGCCCATCCCCGACCGCCTGCGACGACCCGCTGGGACTGCGGGCACAGCCGGGCGTGCCGTCGAGCTCGGCGATGGTGGCGAGGGACGGCTGCTCGATGCGGCTGAGCTCAGCGGCCACACCCTCGGCGTCCCGCACCACGCGCACGGCGTTCGACCAGGTCAGCTTCGCCAGGTCGGACTCCGACCAGCCCCGGTCGAGGAGCTCGGCGATCAGGCGCGGATAGCCGGAGACGTCGTCGAGCCCCTCGGTCGTGGAGGAAACCCCGTCGAAGTCGCCGCCGAGGCCGATGTGGTCGGCACCTGCGAGCTCGCGCATGTGGTCCAGGTGGTCGGCGACGGTGGCCACCGTGGCACGCGGAGGCGGGTGGGCGGCCACGAACTCCTCCCACGCGGCCTTGGCCTCCGGCGTGGTGTCGCGGTGGTGCAGTCCGCGCTCGCTCATGTGCTCGCGCGCCGCCCGGTTCCACTCCCCCAGCTCGGAGAACACGAAATCGGGCACGAAGGTCGCCATCGCCACGCCTCCGTTGGCCGGCAGCGCGGCGAGCACGTCGTCGGGAATGTTGCGCGGGTGGTCGCACACGCCCCTGGCCGAGGAGTGCGAGAACAGCACCGGCGACCGGCTCACGCGCAACGCGTCGCGCATCGTGTCCGCAGAAGTGTGCGAGAGGTCGACCAGCATCCCGAGGCGGTTCATCTCCCGGACCACCTCCTCGCCGAAGGGCGTCAACCCACCTGCGGCGGGCTGGTCCGTGGCCGAGTCGGCCCACGGGACGTTGTCGTTGTGCGTCAGGGTCAGGTAGCGCACGCCCAGCCGGTGCAAGGCGCGCAGCGTCGCCAGCGAGCACGCGATGGAGTGGCCTCCCTCTGCCCCCATCAGCGAGGCGATCGCACCATCCGCCCGCGCGGCCTCCACCTCCTCCGCCGTGTGCGCGGCTCGCAGGTCCTTCGGGTAGCGGGCCAGGAGGGAACGCACGCAGTCGATCTGCTCCAGCGTCGCGCTGACCGCGCTGTCCCCTCCCAGCGACGGGCGCACGTAGACCGACCAGAACTGCGCGCCGACGCCTCCGGCCCGCAGCCGGTCAAGGTCGGTGTGCAGGTTTCCGGACTGGTCTGTGGCGATGTCGCGGCGGTCGAGGTCGTAGCCGACCTGCTCGCGCAGCGCCCACGGCAGGTCGTTGTGGCCGTCCGCGACCGGGTACCGCTCCAGCAGGGCGCGAGCGTGGCTCAGCGCCGCGTCGTCTGTGCTCATTCCGCGACCTCTCCCATGCGTGGTGACCTCCGGGACGCTCGACCGACCGGACCGGCGTCGCCGGTCCGGTCGGTGCTCGTCATGCGGCCCGCGCTCAGCGCGCGGCGGCGTTCGCGACCGCTCGCACCGAGAGCGCCCGTTGGGCAGCCTCCCAGTTGGCGGGGTTGCCCCGCCAGGTCTCGAGCGCCGGGCCGACCAGCGCTCGGCCGAACGAGTAGGTGAGCTCCCAGGGCAGCGAGCCGCAGTTCTGCATGGCCCCGAGGTGTCTGGTCGCGGTCTCCGGGTTCTGCCCGCCGGAGAGGAAGGCGATGCCCGGCACCGACGGCGGCACCGTCTCGCGCAGGGTGTCCACCGTGGTCTGAGCGGCCTCGTCCACGCTGGGCTGCTCCGGGCAGTCCTTGCCTGCGACCACCATGTTCGGCTTGAGGACCATACCGTCGAAGTCAGCCTGCATGAGGGCGAGCTCGTCAAACAGCGACCGCAGCACCACTCGGGTCACCTGTTGGCACCGGGCGAGCGAGTGGGAGCCGTCCATCAGCACCTCGGGCTCCACGATCGGCACCAGGCCGCCTTCCTGGCAGAGCCCGGCGTACCGTGCCAGCGCGTGCACGTTGGCGCGAACCGCGCGCTCCGAAGGGAGGTCGTCACCGATGTTGAACACCGCACGCCACTTGGCGAAGGTCGCCCCGCGGCTCACGTACTCCGCGACGCGTTCGCGCAGCCCGTCGAGCCCCTCGGTGACCTTCTCCCCTGGGGCGCCCGCCAGCGGCTTGGCACCGGTGTCGACCTTGATGCCGGGGTGGATGCCCATGGCCGCCAGCGCCTCGGGGAAGGTGCGCCCGTCGGACAGCTTCTGGCGAAGCGTGTCGTCGGCGAGGATGATCCCGCTGATCGAATCGACCAGATCGGGAGTGGTGACGATCAATTCGCGATAGGCGCGCCGATTCTCGTCCGTGGCCTCGACCCCGACGCTTTCCAGTCGGGAGGACATCGTTCCGATGCTCTCGTCGGCGGCGAGCACCCCTCGCCTGTTCGAAACGAGCGTGTTGGCGACTTCGGTCAAGCTGGACATTAGTCGTTACGCCTCCTAGCGTGCCGTATTTCAACCGGATGGCCGGTTCGGAATTGCGGACCACTAAATGATCAAGCAGAATTTTTCTTCATCGGTGGCTGGTGCTTCCAGTTGTCACAGCGAGATTTAGACGGTGCCCGCCGTTCGGGGTTCAGACCGAGCAGACAGGCTCCGGGGGAACCCCGAGACGACTCCTTTCTTCCATGCTGCCCTTTCTTACGCTGCGGTTTCATCCACAGCTAGGAAGCATACCGAGTTGCCAGGCTGCACGGATCTGTACGTCTAGTCAACGCATTCCGCACGAAGCGATACTCCTGCAGCACGAACGGTCCAGAAAAAGCGCCAAGTGGATTCGCGGCCCGCTCGCGCGCCCGGCGCGACGGCAACGTGGAATTCACGACTCGACATCGGTGCGACGTGGAACCCATTGCGCGGCCCCAGCAGTACGGGTATTCTGGGTGAACTTCAATAAAAGTAACAGCTTTTGACTCCGATCAGGGGTGCATCTGTGTCACCGATGGAGCACACTGAAACCAAGCGGGAACTCATTATCAAGGAAGCCTCGCGGATGATGTACGAGCGCGGCACCGGAGTGGGGGTGGATACGCTCGTCAGCGAGATCGGCGTGGCGAAGATGACGCTCTACAAGCATTTCCCGACCAAGACGGACCTCATCGTCGCGTGCTTGGAGCACATGGACGATTGCCACCGGGCGCGGCTGAGCGGGGAGATCGACTGGACCTCGTCGCCCAGGGATCGACTGCTGTCGGTCTTCGATTCCCTCCGCGTGTGGTTCGCCACGCCGTCGTTCCGCGGCTGCGCCTTCGTCAACGCGACCGTCGAGCTCGCTGACACCTCACGGCCGGTGCGAAACGCGGTGCACGAGCACAAGAACACCATGCGCGCGTGGGTGATCAAGCTCGTCGAGGAGTGCGGGTTGCCGAACACGCAGTTCGTCGCGAGTCAGATCGCTCAGCTCATGGAGGGGGCGACCACGACGGCCCTGCTCGAGCGGGACCCCGTGGCAGCCGACATCGCGCAGGCCACGGCCCTGCAGGTGCTTGACAAGGCCAAGGAGTCGAAGATGTCGGAGTCGAAGATGTCCTCCCGTTCGCCGTGAGGGCATCCAAGTGCCGCCCCGCGGCCGCGCGCCGGTTCATTCGACGAAACCAGCGCGCGAACTGGGGGTTTCGCGTTTCTCAGGTGTGCTGATCGAGGTTCCCGTTCCGCGGCCCCGCGAGCATTCGAGCCCAGGCCGGCGTGCGGACCGCTCGTCGTCTTCGGCGCACGTCGTCACGTCCTGAATCGGGTCCGGCATCGACGAGCAGGCCCGTCTTCGCGCGCACGAGCGCGCTCAGAGCCCTAGAGATTCCGTGACGAACTTCGCTCGGCGACGGGACACCGGAACGACTCCGCCGTAGTTCTCGACGGTGAGCTCAAGCTCTCCTCCGTCCTTGCGCTCCACTTCGCGCACGCGGCTCAGGTTCACCAGGTAGCTCCGGTGAACTCGTACGAAGCCGCACTCCGCGTACTTGTCATCGATGTTGTCGATCCCGTCGATGGCACACCGGAAGCGTCCGAGGTCGGTCCTCAGCCAAACGGTCCTTCCAACAGCCTCGGCCACGATTACCTCGGCGATGTCAAACAGGACCTGCCGCTCCCCTTTGATCCCGACAACACGTCGCGTCGACCCCAATGCATCCTCCCGTAGCACTGTTTTGGAAGCCATTCGGTCGCCTGACTCTGTCCAGGTAATACTGTCCGGGTCTGTCCGGTAAACGGCGTTCCCGTGCTGCCCGCCAGGTTTCAGCAGTCGGCCGGTGGTCACCGGTGATGCCGCCGGCTCTACCGCTGGCCCCGACTACGAGTGCGGCACCGGAATTCGGTGCCGCACTCGTAGTCGGGGCCAGCGAGGTAGGAGTCATGGCTAGGAGGGACACCTCCGGGCGGACGGTGCGGGCGTTGTACGCTCGCACCGCCGCCCGGAGGTTCCGCGGCTTCACGCCACCACGCCGTCGACGACGGTCGTGGCTGTTGCCTCTACTTCGTCGATCAGTCCGGCAGGGCGAACACGATCAGCGCGCTGCCGTGGCCCGCGCCGAGCATGCCGGGGATGATCCCCTCGAGCCAGCCACCCCAGCCGACCGGCACGGCCACGTACTGCTTGCCGTCGACCATGTAGGTCATCGCGCTGCCGTGGTGCCCGCTGCCGCACTGGAACTTCCACAGTTCCTCGCCGGTGCGAGCGTCCAGCGCGAGGAACTCGCCCGTCGGGGTGCCTGCGAAGACCAGGTCACCCGCGGTAGCCAGCACCGAGGCGGCCATCGGGTGGGAGTTGCGCCAACGCCACCTCTCGACGCCGTAGGTGTCGAAGGCGCTGACCGAACCCGCCATGTTGTCGATGTCCACCTGGACGGCGGCGCCCCAGTAGGGCATGCCCTCCTTGAACTCGCGACGACGGCGGGTGGCGGTGGCGCCCACGTCGGCGACCGGCACGTAGAACATCTCGGTGCGCGGGCTGAACGCGGCGTGGGTCCATTCCTTGGCACCGGCCGGACCCGGGTAGAAGTGGACGGGCTCGCCCTCCTTGTCCGGGTACTTCCGCGGGGTCACCTTGCCGTCGCGGGTGATGGTGCCCCAGTCGATCCGGTCGACGTACGGTGTGACGTGCTGCAGCTCACCGTTGGTGCGGTCCAGCACGAAGAAGTAGCCGTTCTTGTCGAAGTGGCCGAGCAGCTTCTTCCCGTCCCGCTCGAACAGGGTCATCTCCATGGTGGAGTCGTAGTCCCAGAGGTCGTGCGGGGTGAATTGGTAGTGCCACTGGATCTCACCGGTGTCGACGTCGACTGCGACGACGCTGTCGGAGTAGAGGTTGTCGCCCTCGCGGACCGCACCGTCGAAGTCGGGCGCCGGGTTCCCGGTGCCCGCGTAGTACAGGTTGGTCTCCGGGTCATAGGTACCGGTGACCCAGTGATTCGCACCGCCGCGGGTCCAGGCCTCGCCGTCGGACGGCCAGGTCTCGGAGCCCGGCTCGCCCGGCCTCGGGATGGTGTAGCAGCGCCAGCGCTGCTCACCGGTCTCCAGATCCCAGCAATCAATGTGGCCGCGTACGCCGAACTCGCCGCCGGCGCTACCGGTGATCAGCGTGTCCTTGACGACCAGCGGGGCCAGCGAGGCGCTCTCACCGGCGCGCACGTCGCCGATGGTCTTCTCCCAGACCTTCTTGCCGTTGGTGGCGTCCAGCGCCAGCAGGTGGGCGTTCGGGGTCACAAAGTAGACCTTGCCGTTGGCCACCGCGCAGCCGCGGTTGACGTTACCGCAGCACAGCGACACGTCGAAAGGAACCGCGTGCTTGTAGCGCCACAACTGCTCACCGGTCTTGGCGTCCAGCGCCCAGAACCAGCCGTCCCAGCCGGTGACGTACATGACGCCGTCGACGACCATCGGGGTAGCCTCGAAGGCGTAGGTCGACGCGCCCGCAATCTGACCGGAGGTACCCGCCTGGAAGATCCAGGCCGGACCGAGACGCTTGACGTTCTCGGTGTTGATCTGGTCCAGCAGGCTGTAGCGCTGGCCGTCGTAATCACCGTAGTAGGTGATCCAGTTGTGCGATTCCGAACGCGCGTTCTTGATGCGCTCGTAGTCGATGTTGTCGGTCACCGCGGGGGCGGTGCCGGAGACGGCACTCAGCGCGCCGTGGTCGATCGCCTCGCCGGCGTCAACGTATTCGACTGTCATATGTTCGTCCCTTTCTACTGGCGCGGCTGGTCGGGGCGGTCGAGACGGGCTTCCGGCGGCACCTCGCCGAGAACGACGATGGCGGCGGTCAGACCACGGCCCTCGTCGTTGCCGCCGGGCGAGCTGTACCAGTAGTAGCCCGGGCCATCGAGGTTGAGCTTGGCCTTGCCCTTGGAGTGGTTCAACAGCCAGAGGAACTTCTTGTCGCCGTTGCTCGGCAGCAGGCAGGCGTGCGTGTTCTTGTCGTCGTTGATGACGGTCAGCTCGACATCACCGCCGTGCGGCAGGACCAGGATCGCGGGGTCCCAGGCGATCTCGTCCTCTCGGATCCGGATGGTGGCCTCCATCGTGCCGTCCGCACGCTCGGTGGCCCGCTCGGTCCTGCCGGTTCCCAGCACACGACCGATCGCTGCGCTGTTCTGTGCGTCCAAGCCGAGCTCGCTCAGAAGGTCTTCGCGTTCCTGAGTCGTCGTCATTGGACTTCACCTCCTCATTTCGAATCCATGTGCGGATCGCTCATACCTGTCTGGAGTTGCTCGCAAATGGGTGTGCCTCTGGTGCAGGCCCATAGTTCCCCTTTGATCGATGCCTCTGCAGACGCTTCCGTTCGACGAGGGAAGCCTCCTCGGCGTGCGAAGCACACCAATTCGACCAGCACTTCCCTGGGTCGTCGCATAGAACGGGACGAAATCAGCTGAATCATCGAAGAAAGTGCGTGCTGAAGTACTGCTTCCTCCCACAGGAGTGTGCTCGCGCGATGAGCGGAGCCGCGAGGAATTGACCTCCCTCCTCAAGCTCCGGCCATTTAACCTGTGGTACTTGTGAATTTTACGGTGTCGGAGGCCACACCGAAAGGGTGAACCGCTAAGCTGTTCTGCCGCGCCGCTCGCACGGAATCAGCTACCGCCCAACCGGGTTCGTGATCGGGTTCCCAAGTTTTGGACCACTGCACCGACGCGTCCGACAACCGTCGACCAGTCGGAAATCCTTGCGCAGTCCGGCGATTCAGCTGTGCCGTCGAGGTTGGCGCCCCGGCCACAAGCCCGCACGAGCACGCCATCACCGATCCCCTTCCCAACATTCGGACAACAGGTGTGGCACGTCCGTGCCCATTCCGCCGATGCGTGCCCTTTTCAGCGCGACGACCGCCACCGGACGAGCGAGAGCGCGCGGACAACCGTGGTTCGCGCGGACTTTGCTGAAATTCCCGCCCAATTCACGCCGCAGCGGAATGCTTTCCGCCCAGCGGACGAATCGTCAGGTCAAGTCGAATCGGCCCAGGTTCATCACCTTATCCCAGGCCGCCACGAAGTCCTGGACGAATTTGTCCTGCTCGGCGGCGTAGAGCTCGGCGATCGCACGCAGCTCGGAGTGTGAACCGAAGATCAGATCAACCCGGCTGGCGGCCCACCGCGGCGCGGCGGTGTGCCGATCACGTCCTTGGAAAGTTCCGGGCAGTCCGTGTTTCGGCGTGTTCGGAACCCATTCGATTTCCATGTCGAGCAGGTTGGTGAAGAAGTCGTTGGTGAGTTGGCCGGGTCGGTCGGTGAGCACGCCGAGCTGGGAGTGGTGGTGGTTGGTGTCCAGGGCGCGCAGTCCGCCGACGAGGGCGGTCATCTCCGGGGCGGTGAGGGTGAGCAGGTTGGCCTTGTCGACGAGTTGGTACTCGGCGGGCAGCCGGTTTCCAGGCGAGTAGTAGTTGCGGAAGCCGTCGGCGCGGGGTTCGAGAGCGGCGAAGGATTCGACGTCGGTCCATTGCTGGGTGGCGTCGGTGCGCCCGGGAGTGAAGGGGACGTGCAGGTGGTGGCCGGCCAGGGCCGCGGCGTGCTCGATCGCGGCGCAGCTGGCCAGCACGATCAGATCGCCCAGCGAGATCGGCTCCGGGCTCTCGGCGTTGAACCAACGGCGGATCTGCTCCAGGGTGGCGAGCACCTTCTCCAGGGTGTCCGGGTCGTTGGCGTCCCAGCCGCGCTGGGGTGCCAGCTGGATGCGGGCTCCGTTGGCGCCGCCGCGCTTGTCGCTGTTCCGGTAGGTCGACGCCGAGGCCCAGGCCACGAACACCAGCTCGCGCACCGCGAGTCCGGAGGCCAGCACGCGCCGCTTGAGCTCGGCGATGCCCGCCGCCGTGACCAACTCGTGGTCGACCGGCGGAACCGGGTCCTGCCAGATCAGCCATTCCTCGGGCACCTGCGGGCCGAGGTAGCGCTGGATCGGACCCATGTCGATGTGGGTGAGCTTGAACCAGGCGCGCGCGAAGGCGTCCGCGAGCTGCTCCGGGTGCTCCAAGAAGCGCCGCGCGATGGGCTCGTAGACCGGATCCTCCTGCAGCGCGAGGTCGGTGGTCAGCATCGTCGGGGTGCGGCGGACGTTCGGGTCGTGCGGGTCGGGAACGGTGCCCTCACCTGCGCCGTCCCGGGGAACCCACTGCCACAGCCCGGCTGGGCTGAGCTCCACGTCCCACTTGTACGCGAACAGGGTCTCCAGGAAGCTGTTGTCCCACTGGGTGGGGGTGGGCGTCCAGATGCCCTCCAGGCCGCTGGAGATCGTGTCCGAGGACTTTCCGGTGCCGTGGCAGTTGCGCCAGCCCAGCCCCATGTCCTCCATCGGGGCGGATTCCGGCTCGTCGCCGAGGCTCTTCATGATGTCGGCGGCACCGTGGGTCTTGCCGAACGTGTGCCCGCCGACGATCAGCGCCACGGTCTCCTCGTCGTTCATCCCCATTCGCGCGAACGTGGTGCGGATGTCGCGCGCCGAGGTGACGGGGTCGGGCAGGGTGGCGGGGCCCTGCGGGTCGACGTAGATCAGGCCCATCTCGTCGGCGGCCAAGGGCTCCTCCAGGTCGCGCACCCCGCTGTGCCGCTCGTCGCCCAACCAGGAGCGTTCCGGACCCCAGTAGACGTCGGTTTCCGGCTCCCACACGTCGGCCCGGCCTCCGCCGAAGCCGAAGGTCTTGAACCCCATGGTCTCCAGCGCCCGGTTGCCGGCGAAGACCATCAGGTCGGCCCAGGAGATGCTGCGGCCGTACTTCTGCTTGATCGGCCACAGCAGTCGGCGGGCCTTGTCCAGGTTGCGGTTGTCCGGCCAGCTGTTGGTCGGGGCGAAGCGCTGCATGCCCGAGGACGCCCCGCCGCGTCCGTCGCCAGCGCGGTAGGTGCCGGCGCAGTGCCAGGCCATGCGCAGCACCAGTGGCCCGTAATGCCCGAAATCGGCCGGCCACCACTCCTGCGAGGTGGTCAGCACCTCGTCGATGTCGCGGGCCAGCGCGTCGAGGTCCAGCTTGGCGAACTCGGCGGCGTAGTCGAAATCCGTTCCCATGGGATCCCGCGCTGGGGGGTGCTTGGCCAAGATTCCGAGGTCGAGCCGGTGCGGCCACCAATCGCAGTTGTTCCCACCAGCGGCGGGGTGGCTGCGCATGCGCTTGGCCGGCTGGCTAACGCTCTGGTCGTAGGTACGGCTGATCGCCACGGCATCGGGATTTTCCGGCATGGGAACTCCTTCCAGGGTCGCGTGACACCCTCAGATGCCCAGTGCCCGGCGCACCGCAGGAGCGTTTCGCCGGGAGACCGGCACCATCGTCCGCGCCTCGTCGTCCATCACCAGGGCCAGTTCGCCCTTGAAGCCGCGTTCGACTTCGCGGATACGGCCGAGGTTGACCACGTACTGCCGGTGCACCCGCAGGCCGGTCCCGCCCAGCTCGCACTCGAGCTTGTCCAGAGCCGGTGAAGCGGCCCGCAGCCGACCTTGGTCGGTGGTCAGCCACACGTCGTTGCCCTCGGACTCGGCGAAGGAGACCTCCTGGTGACGCAGCAGCACCATCCGGTTCTCCCGCATCGCTACGATCCGGGAATCCTGCACCTGGTCGCAGCCGGTGCTGCCGCCGTCGGCGCGCGGCAGCTGGTCCCCTTCGGAAACCCCGAACTCGACGAGGTTGCCGACCAGGTGACCGGCCAGGAACACCGGGCGGAGGCTGATCGGCGTCGGCTCGTCAGCCAGGTGCGTGAAGATCTGCGTGGAACCGACCCAGTCCTGGTTGCGCGAAGCCTGCTTGGCCGCGTACTTGGCCGTCCGGACCAGTTCCGGCAGCCTTGGGTCCCAGCGCACTGCCGGATCGGGCGCGGGAGTCGACCCCGGCACGCCCAGCAGGACACTCGCCCAGTCGTCGGCGATCACCACCTGGCCCGCCGGATCCAGCGCCGCCAGCGACACCCCCGCGCGCGAGCGCGCGTGGTTGTAGGCGGCGATGAGCTCGGCGCAGCCGTCCTGGGCGCGCTTGCGCAGCGTGCGCTGGGTCATGCTGGCGGCGTTGGACAACCAGGCTCCCGCCGCGGTGGGGAGCTCGCTGCGCCAGCAGGAGATGTTCAGCGCCGCGACCGGGTCCCTGGTCACCACGTCGCGCACCGCCACACCCGCGCAGTTCCAGTCGTGGAGCGCCTGGCACCAGTGCTCCGCACCCCGGATCACCACCGGCGATTGCGACTCCAGCGCAGTGCCCATGCCGTTGGTCCCGGTGGAACCCTCAGCCCAGGAGAACCACGGCGCCAGATTGGCCTTGGCCGCGTAGTTGCGCGTGGCCTTGTTGCCCCACTCGGCCAGCACCCGCCCGGTGGCGTCGGTGACGGTCACGACGCCACCGAGATCGGTCACCTCCCGGACCACCGAGGCCGCGCGGAAACCGAGCTCGGCGAAGACCACGTCATGCTCGAGCGTGTGGTCCACATCCGCAATGGCCACCGGGGCCTCGGCCAGGTACGGGTCGACGCGGTACCGATCACGGCACCGCTGCCAAGACAGCGCCACCTCGGGCCGCACACCCCGGACGTCGTCCTCACCCCGCACGAAGCGCTCCCACGCCCCGTACACCGTCACCTTCCCCGGACTGCGAGGAACCGAATCGAGCCGGTGCCTATCTGCCATACAAGACCACCTTTGGTCTGTCACCAAGCCGGAACGCTCACGAGGCCGGTGCGTCCGCATACCACTTCGCGTTCCGAGCCAACCCGCGTCACTACTCCGATTGCACACGCGGACCACTGCCCTGCTGGAAACGCCAAGAAACCCGGGCCCGGCGAAATCAGCGCACAAAAACGCAAGTGATCGCCGACTCGTGACCAGGCACGCATCGGGCGATGAACCCGAACGCAAATCTGCGGTTTTTCCGAACTCCGGATTCCCGGACATGAAACGGAAAGTTACGTGGTTGAAGATTTGGCGGGCAAGGCTAGCGCGACGACCGCTGGCGAACAGCACACGAACGGCGGTCTCGCAACAACCAGCGGCGGTCATGATCATCCTCTCCCCACAACCTCCGACGAGCTTGCTCGCGGGCTCGCAAAGCCCCAACGCCCACTGGAACGGCCTAGGACTCCAGCGATAACTCGTGATGTCGTCGCTGGTAGTAGGCGTGGTGGGCTTGGGTTCGATGATGTTGTCGCCAGTGCGAGCAGGCTTTTGGCGTTCTGGAACGAGTCCTCGATGTGCCAGCGCATTCCGGCGATGCGCACCAGCTCGGCCAGGGGCACCGGCTGCGGGGCGTAGCAGCGGTAATAGGCATGCTCACCGCTGGTGCGGTTGCGACGGATGAGTACTGACTGCCGGTGTTGGCCGGGCAGAGAGATCCAGGCACAGTCGTAGTCACGGGGGCCTTTCGCGCCCGCCCCGGCACTGTGGGGATGCCACGCGGAGGTGGGCAACTCGGCGGCAATATCGGCCAGAGCGCGCTTCGTGCCATCACGACTCACGGTCAGGCGGTGATCGCAGGCCACCGCCAGGACATAGCCGATCCCGTGGCTTTCCGGCCAACTGCGGAAGTAGCTGCTTTGCCCGTAGACTTCGTCGGCGGCCACCCAGGCGAAGGGAATCCCGGCCCGCTGGCATCGCGAGACATCGGCGCACCAGGTCTGCTCAGGCAGATACAGCTCGCGATCCACGACCGCGTGCCCGGACTCGCCGGCGTAGGTGGCGAACAACCCCACCTGGCAGTTTTCAATCCGCCCAGCGGTGCCAGAATATTGCCGCTGCACTCCCGCTGAACAGGCCCCCTTCGTGAGAAACCCAGTTTCATCGACCACCGACACCCCCGCGGGGTCGGCGAAGCGTTGCCCGATGAAGGCATACACCTCGTCATGGACGGCATCGGCATCCCAGCAAGCGGTGTGCAGCAGCCGCTGCATCCGCTCGGGACGAGCATGCCCGGCATGCTCAGCCAGCTGCCAACAGGTCTTGCGCTCGATCGGCGCCAGCAGACCGGACACGAACGCTCGGGCCGCGCTCCGCATCTCTACCCGGCCAAACACCTGGCCACCCGATCCATCATCGACTCGAATACCGCACCACTTCGGCCAGGGGATACCGTGTGACCTGCGGCCACCACATGCTCATTTGTCGTCACACACTCATGATCACGTGGTGGCCGCCCGCATCTCATGCCCCTCCCACCAGCCCACAATCACAAAGTGACGCTGGAGTACTAGTCGCTGTCGAGGGGCACCCCGCCGAAAGCCGCCAGGCTGACGACGAAGTAGACGGCGTAGAGCGCGAGTAGCACTCCCCCGTGCCAGCGGCGCAGCCGCCCGGTGGCCAAGAAGATCGTCGACAGGACCGTCATGCCGAGCAGGACCGGCAGATGCCAGGACAGCACGTTCTCGCCGACCGTGATGCTCCCGCCCACGAGCAGGACGATCCCGAGCTTACCGGTCAGCGAGAACACGACGCTGCCGATGACGTTCGCGACTCCGATCTCCGGCGCGCCCCTGCGGGCAGGCTCCACGGTGAGGAAGATGTCCTCGAGAGAGAGCGCCAGCGTCGCGATCGTGACGCCGAAGACGGTGCCGTCGATGTCAAAGGTCTCGAGGATCCCCTCGGTGCCCTGCCCGGCGAGCGCAGCACCTCCGATCAGGCCGGCCAGTGCCAGCACCGCGAACAGCAGGCTGATCCACAGGGATCGCTGCCTCGCTCTCAGGAAGCCCTGGTCGAGCCGCAGGTCACCGGGCAGCTCGAAGCCATCGCCCGTCCCCGAGTCCGCCGCGGGTGGGCGAGCGGGGATCAGCTCACCGGTCGCGCTGGATTCCGAGGTGGTCACGACCCTGACCGCGCCGGCCTTCTCGACCTGCTCGTAGAACTCGGCGTTGCGGAACACCGGCCGTCGCGCGGCGTACTCGCGGTAGCCGATCCAGCCCACGAACGCCACGAACAGGGCCACCAGCACGACTCCCATGGCCTGCGTCAACCAGCCGGTCGAGGCGAAGAGCAACATCACCGCCGGCCCGGCCGCGAAGAGCACGAGGTAGTCATTGGGGACATCCACCGGGCACGGGGCGATGAGCGCCGCCAGTGCGAGCACGATTCCCATGATCGCGATCGTCGTGCCGATGACGGTGCCCAGTGCCGCGTGCTGCAGCTCCTCGACGTTGAGCACGATGCCGTACGCGAGGTCGTCAAACTCGATCCCGGTAAACAGCACGGCGACCAGGAACAGCGAGACGACCCACCTGCTGGACACGCCGACCAGGTTGCCGATCAGCTTCTCCGCGCTATACACCAGCAGCGCGATCCCCAGCGCGAACTCCAGCGAGGCCATCATCGGAAGCTCCTAACCGGGCCGGCGCCGGGGAGCTCGACGTCGCGCGGCTCACCCACCCCGCCGTCCCGATCGTGGGACAACTGGCAGATGCCCCGGTAGTCGTGCGGAACCGTCTTCACATCCGACCTGCCGTGCGACCCGCGCGTCGGCGCCGGATTGGCCTCGGCCAGGTACGGGTCGACGCGGTACCGATCACGGCACCGCTGCCAAGACAGCGCCACCTCGGGCCGCACACCCCGGACGTCGTCCTCACCCCGCACGAAGCGCTCCCACGCCCCGTACACCGTCACCTTCCCCGGACTGCGAGGAACCGAATCGAGCCGGTGCCTATCTGCCATACAAGACCACCTTTGGTCTGTCACCAAGCCGGAACGCTCACGAGGCCGGTGCGTCCGCATACCACTTCGCGTTCCGAGCCAACCCGCGTCACTACTCCGATTGCACACGCGGACCACTGCCCTGCTGGAAACGCCAAGAAACCCGGGCCCGGCGAAATCAGCGCACAAAAACGCAAGTGATCGCCGACTCGTGACCAGGCACGCATCGGGCGATGAACCCGAACGCAAATCTGCGGTTTTTCCGAACTCCGGATTCCCGGACATGAAACGGAAAGTTACGTGGTTGAAGATTTGGCGGGCAAGGCTAGCGCGACGACCGCTGGCGAACAGCACACGAACGGCGGTCTCGCAACAACCAGCGGCGGTCATGATCATCCTCTCCCCACAACCTCCGACGAGCTTGCTCGCGGGCTCGCAAAGCCCCAACGCCCACTGGAACGGCCTAGGACTCCAGCGATAACTCGTGATGTCGTCGCTGGTAGTAAGCGTGGTGGGCTTGGGTTCGATGATGTTGTCGCCAGTGCGAGCACGATTCCCATGATCGCGATCGTCGTGCCGATGACGGTGCCCAGTGCCGCGTGCTGCAGCTCCTCGACGTTGAGCACGATGCCGTACGCGAGGTCGTCAAACTCGATCCCGGTAAACAGCACGGCGACCAGGAACAGCGAGACGACCCACCTGCTGGACACGCCGACCAGGTTGCCGATCAGCTTCTCCGCGCTATACACCAGCAGCGCGATCCCCAGCGCGAACTCCAGCGAGGCCATCATCGGAAGCTCCTAACCGGGCCGGCGCCGGGGAGCTCGACGTCGCGCGGCTCACCCACCCCGCCGTCCCGATCGTGGGACAACTGGCAGATGCCCCGGTAGTCGTGCGGAACCGTCTTCACATCCGACCTGCCGTGCGACCCGCGCGTCGGCGCCAGGTAACCGGTCGCTTCGAGCACGGACATCCACAGATCTCCGTCGGGGTCGACCTCGTTGCGGTGGCTGATAATCAGCGGCATCGGCACATGCACGAAACGGCGCCGCCAGCGCACGACCGCGGTCTCGGTGCGCCCGGCCATGGCCGCGTGCACTGCGGCGTGGGCCAGGCGCAGGCAGTAGACGCTATCGTAGGCGTTGGCGGTCACGCTGCGCACGGCGTAGCTCGGGTCGATGTAGCGCACCGTGGGCGACAGGTCGGCCTCGGTCAAGTGTGCGGTGATGGTCTCCCGCAGCAGTGCACCGATGTCGCCGAGCTTGGCGTTGCCGGAGGGGTCGGTGGCGTCGGCGAGCAGACCGCGCTCCTCCAGCAGGTCCTGACCCGCTCCCTCGGCCACCACGATGACCACAAAGCCCTTCTCGCGCACGTGCCGCTCGACGCGAGCCAGCAGGCCGTCCGGCCCTTCGAGCGCGAACGGAACCTCCGGGATGAGCACGACGTCTGCAGCGTTCCGGGCCAGCGAGGCGTAGCAGGCGATGAACCCGGAGTGCCTGCCCATCAGCTTCACGATGCCGATGCCGTCCGGACTGGCCGCGGCCTCGGTGGCCACCGAGGCGATGAAGTTGGCCGCCTGCGCGAACGCGCTCTGGAACCCGAAGGACTGGTCGGTGTAAGGCAGGTCGTTGTCGATCGTCTTGGGAACCCCGATGACGGCGATTTCCAGACCGCGCCGGCGGATCGCCGCGGCCAGGTTCGTCGCGGCGCGCATCCCCCCGTCGCCGCCGATGACGAACAGCGCGTTGACCCCGCGCAGGACCAGGCTGTCGACCATCTCGTCGGGGTCCTGGCCGCCGCGCGAGCTGCCTAGGATGGTTCCGCCGGAGTTGTGTATCTCGCGGACGCGATCGGGCGTCAAGTCCTCGGCGTCGTGGCAGTTCTCGGCGGTCAGCCCGCGAAGCCCGTTGCGAAAGCCCAGGATCCGCTTCACCCCGTAGTGCACGGTGAGTTCCTGGACGATGCCGCGGATGACGTCGTTGAGGCCCGGGCACAGCCCGCCACAGGTCACCACACCCGCCGTGACGCGGGCGGGGTCGAAGTAGATCTTCCGGCGCGGCCCCGCCGCCTCGAAGCTCGGCAGCTCGGCCGGCGGGAGGTCGTGCTCGGTGAGCATCGAAACGGTGTCCTCGAGCAATACCCGGTCGCCCTCCGCGACGTAGTGCGGCGAAGTCCGCTTGGCCGCGAGCATCTCGGAGAAGGGTGAGTCGTAGTGGCACTCACCGAGGTGGCGAACGCGCAGGTCGTCCAGGTGCATTGTCACCGAAACTCCTCAAGAACGATGGCCGTACGACAGGGCAAGCAGACGGGTGCTGGGGAGGGACCGCGCTTCAAGGCGTCATCCGCGGCATGGAGCCGAAGGTGGTGTGCGAGACGCGGCGCACCTCACCGCTGGAGATGAGCAGGGATTCCGTGAGAATCGCGCCGTCGGAGTCCCGGGGCTCGCTCAGCAGCGCTCCACCGGTGACACCGGTGGCCGCGAACAGGGCGCCGCCGCCGACCAGCTCGTCGCAGGTGTAGATGCGCTCGAGGTCCATGCCGGCGGCACGGATTGCCTCGGCCTCCTCGTTGCGCTGTGGAGCGAGTCGACCGAGCATGTCACCGCCCAGGGCGCGGACCGCCGCAGCGGTCATCACGCCCTCCGGCGTGCCCCCGATTCCGAGGAGCAGGTCGGCGGGGCCGGTCGGCAGCAGCACCTCGAGGCTGCCGCCGACGTCGCCCTCCGCGGGCGCGTGCACGGCCGCGCCCGCCTTCAGTACCCGCTTGATCAGGTCCTGGTGCCGCGGTTTGTCCATGATGACCACGCGCAGCTCGCCGACCTGCTTGCCGAGGGCCTTGGCAACCTTGCCCAGGGTGCGCTCCGGGGCGTCGGCGAGATCGACGAGGCCCTTGGCCTGCGGCGGCACCACGATCTTGTCCATGTAGAACCCGGGCCCCGGCGACCACATGGTCCCGGATTCGGCGAAGCTGATGGTGGCCATCGAGCCCGGCAGGTTCTTCGCGCAGAACGAGGTGCCCTCGAGCGGGTCCACGGCGATGTCGAACTCGACGCCCTGGCCGTTGCCCACGGTCTCGCCGTTAAACAGCATCGGGGCCTCGTCCTTCTCGCCCTCCCCGATGACCACGGTGCCCCGGCCGGGGGCGTCGGCCAGCACCCGGCGCATGGCCTCGGTCGCCGCGGCGTCGGCGGCCTTCTTGTCATGCCGCCCGACCCAGCCGTGGCTGGCCACCGCCGCGCTGCTGGTGGCGGACAGGGCCACCGACTCCAGCGTGCGGATGTTGGTGCTCGGTGCGGTCTCGTTCTGGCGCTGCATCTCGGGCTCCTTGTCTCGTCGTCTGCCTCAGGGCGGCGGAGGGCCTGCGAAATCAGCGAGCCCTGCGATCAGCTCCGGACCTTGGCCAGCACCTGTCCACGCGTGATGTGCGAATCGAATGCGCTTCCCGCGAATTCCGCCGGCGACCGGTCACTCGAGATTCGCGTGCAGCCGCCACAGCTCGCGGGCCTGCGTGCCGCTGGAGCGCCACAGGGCGTGGAACAGCGCGTCGGTGAGCAGCAGGACCGACTGCTCGAACAGGCTGCCCGAGTACTGGGTGGAGGTCGTCCCGTCGAAGTCCTGCTTGTCGGCGGCCGGGATCACCAGAACCTCGGTCGCGATCTTGGCCAGCGCCGACTCGGGAGTGGTGGTCAGCGCCACCACGTTCGCGCCCTGAGCGCGCGCGGTCTCGGCCGCCTGCACCACGCGCTTCGTCGAACCGGAGCCCGAGGCGGCCACCAAGATGTCGCCGGAGCCGATCGCCGGTGCGGTCGTCTCGCCCACCACGTGGGTCTTGAGCCCGAGGTGCATGAAGCGCATCGCAGCCATCTGCAGGGCGAGTCCGCTGCGCCCGGTGCCGACGGTGAACACCGTGGGTGCCTTGAGCAGCAGCGCACCGGCCCGAGCCCACGCCGCGGGCTGGATGCCCTTGCGAATCTGGTCCATCTCGGTGCTGATGGCCATGGTCGCGTAATTGAAATGCGGTGGATTCAGCTTGTCGCCGAGATTCTCCTGAGCGGTGTCCGTCCCCGTCATCTGAGCACACTCCACTGGTCGATCGGATGTATTCGTCAGTTCAGCGCGCGACCGCCGAGTCGCGGCGCAGCGCTGTATTTCCCTGGACCCCTTCGGTTTACAGACCGCGGCCAGGACGAATGCCGTGATGAGAGACTGCACGGATCTGTACGTCTAGTCAACATAGCCATCACGAAGAGATACCAGGGTCGTACGAACGGTTTTGGGGGCGGATCAAACGGATCCGCGGAAATTCCAATTCGATCATCATCGCATTCGACCAGGGGCGATTCCGCTGTCCGCACGCCCCGAACCCGTTGGGAAGATGTTTCGCCACCCCGCCCAGGGCAGCAGGATTTCACAAGCGGTCCGCGGGGCGCGGAATCTCGCGGACGACCGTCCGGAATTCCGGATGTCCCGCGGTACGTCACCGAGACGCGCGTGCTTCGGCAACAGCACCGTGGTCGCGCTCCGGGGCGGGGTGACGCGCGCCGACGGCGCGGTGTGGTTGAGATCCGTGAAGGGCTCTTCGTCGGCGGAAAGCAGCGGCTCCGGTCGGCTTGGGTGGACCGTTCCGGACCCGCCGCCGCTCTGGGCTGCGGGCGGCCGGGGCGCGAAGCCGTTCGCCGGACCTCGCGGAAGAATCCATTGCGCGGTGGTGTTCACCGCTGGTTGCGCGGATGCGGGCGCGAGACCAGCTCGCCGACCACGGCCTCCTTGGTCTCGTTGACCGCGCGCACCACATCGTCGACGAGTCCGCGGCCCGGCGAGTGGTGGCAGACCGGGTCGGTGCGCGTGGCGTCCCCGGTCGTCCGGAAGGCCTGGCAGCGGCAGCCGCCGAAGTCCACGTCCCGGCGCGAGGAGCTGCGGCACGGGTCCGAGATCCACTCGGTCCCGCGGAAGGCATTGAACAGCTCGGATTCCCGCCAGCTCCAGGACAGGGAGGCTCGCGCACGCTCGCCCGGGGGAGAGGCAGCGACTGTGCGGCAGGCAGGGCGTCGCCGTCCGGCGCGACGGTGAGCTACCACTGCGCCCACCGCCCATGCAGGCCTTCGGGTGCTGGCTGTAGTAGTCCGGCAGCACGTGGATGATCTCCATGTGCTGCAAGCGTTCCCGCTGCTCGCGCAGATCGGCTCGGCTCGCTCGAACTGGGCGCGGGTGGGCAGCGGCGCGTCCCGGTTGCACCAGGCCCAGCCGTAGTACTGGGTGATCGCGAGCTCGACCTGGTCGGCTCGCAGCCGCTCGGTCAGCTCGATGATCTCGCCGATGCGGTCAACGTTCTGCCGGTGCAGCACCACGTTGACCGTCAGCGGCCAGCCGAGCTCCTTGACCTCCGCGCGAAAGGGGTCTGACCGGCTCGTCGGGCTGCACGCTGATCTACACGGGGCCCAGTCCGGCCCCGCGGAGTTCCTTGGCACGGCGACGCGAGAGCCCGAGCGCGCTGGTGATGAGGTTGGTGTATATCCGAGTTCGCTGCCGAAGCGCACGATCTCGACGATGTCGCGACGCTGCAGCGGCTCCCCGCCCGACAGGTGCAGCTGCAGCGCGCCCAGCTCGTGTGCCTCGCCGATCACGCACTTCCAGTCCTCGGTGGACAGCTCGTCTCGGTAGTCGGAGAGGTTGAGCGGGTTCGAGCAGTAAGCGCAGTGCAACGGGCACGCGCGTAGGTGAGCTCGACCAGCGGGCCGAACGGGCTGGGCGCCGAACTGGCGGCGTCAGTGCTGGTCATGGTCGATCTCCACGCATCGCTTGGCGGCGAGGCGGTGGGAATACCCGCATCTGGCGAGGGTCGGCGCCGGCTGCGAACGGCCGGGGATGGCATCTCGCGCCGGTTCGCGACACCGTGGGCACCGGAAGTCCGGTGCCCACGGTCACCGCGATACCGCTCGTCCGTCAACCGGCGGACGGGCTCAGTCCTCGACCTGGGCGACGTACATGGTCACCTCGGCCGCGCACCCGATCTCCTCGAACCGGGGCGTTTCCCACTGCGGGGCAACGGACTCCATGGATACACCTCCTTTCGAGAATCGGGGGGGCAAGACTCTGACAGGCCCCAGGGGTTTCTGAAACGGCCAGTGCTTCGGCGGACATGACGAACCGCCGGAGCCGAGGCCGAAAGTTGCTGCACCTCCCCGCTCGAGGCCGACCGGCTGCTTCCGGAGCAATGGGCCTCTTCGCGAAGAGCGGTGGTCGCCAGGCCACGCGGCTGGGCGGGGTCGAAATCCTGGACTCGCCAATTGCGCTCTTCGATCGGGTCGATATTCGACTGCTTCAGGAGAGTCAGGCCCGTCTTCCGAGAACACCCGGTCGATTAGGACGGAGCCATCATACGTCGGCGTCCATCCGGATCGCAACACCATTTTGCGGCTCCATTGAAAATGCCATTTGGAAGTGCGTTCTCACCGTCTGTGCTTTCTGGGCATCCGTTCGTTCAGCCGCGGTTGACTAGACGTACAGATCCGTGCAGTGTCACAGGCCGTTGCCCGTTCTCACCCCGACGCAAAACTGCGGAGCACCAGAACGAGCAGCCGGAAGGATTCGAGGAACGGTACTTGCTGAACGACATCGTGATCCACCAACCATTCTTCCCCGAATCCGGGAAAGCCGGATGCGGGTGACCGCATTGTGCGCCGCATTGTGGATCCCGGCGCAGGGCCACCCGCGCCCGAAAACCCGCAACGCCACCGAGTACCACTGACGAGGAGAACACCGTGAAGCTGCAGGTAGCATTGGACGTCGCCACCCTCGGCGACGCGCTTTCCCTGGCGTACCAGACCAAGGACTACGTGGACGTCCTCGAGCTGGGCACCCCGCTGATCAAGGCCGAGGGCCTGTCCGCGATCACGGCGATCAAGGCCGCGCACCCGGACAAGCTCGTTTTCGCCGACATGAAGACCGCCGACGCCGGTGAGCTGGAGGCCGACCTCGCGTTCTCCGCAGGCGCGGACCTGGTCACCGTCATGGGCGCGGCCGACGACGATACCGTGCGCGGGGCCGTCGCCGCCGGTAAGAAGCACGGCAAGGACGTCGTCGCCGACATGATCACCATCGTGGAGGGCCGAGTCGACCGGATCCGCGAGGTCTCGAAGATGGGCGTGTCCTTCGTCGAGATCCACGCCGGGCTTGACGAGCAGGCCAAGCCCGGCTACACGATCGAGACCCTGCTCGAGGACGGCCGCCAGGCCGGCGTTCCGTTCTCGATCGCCGGTGGCGTCACCGCCGAGACCATCGCCGCGGTGCAGGACGCCGAGGCGACCGTCGCGGTGGCCGGCGGTGCGATCCGCAGCGCCAAGGACCCGGCCGCGGCCGCCAAGGCCCTCAAGAGCCAGATCCGCTGACCGAAAGCACAGCACATTCGTGGGAGGTGGAAGGGGCCGGTTCGTTCTTCGCGACCCCTGACACCATTTCACCTCTCCGGTAGGGGTGACCGAAATTCGATTCGGGCAAGCGACGACGCAGTTCGCGGTCACCGCCGACAATGGTCGCCACCATTTGTCGAGCGGGACCGCGGCTGCGGAGTTGCCCTGCTTCGAATTGCGCTCTTGGAACCGTCCGAACTTCGAAGTAGCGACCTCAGGCGGGCTGGGTGGCTTCGCCCTCACCGATCTCCGCGGGACGCCGACTCGAGTAAACCGGACAAGTGATCGGGAGGATGGCTCGATGGTTGATCAGCCAGGAACGACCTTGCGTGCGGGCGCGCGGCATCCCGCCCCGGGCTGGTCGTCGGACGAACCGGTGATCGTGGGTTCGGTCCTCGGCGCCGACTACGCGCATCTCGGGAACGAGGTCGCGAGTCTCACCGCCGCGGGAGTCGGCCGTATCCAGTGGGACGTCATGGACCGGCGCTTCGTGCCCAACATGACGTTCGGCCCGGATGTGGTGGCGGCCTGCCGGAAGTACAGCAACATGCCGTTCGAGGCCCACCTCATGGTGCAGGATCCGGACCCAATGCTGGCCGACTTCGTCGCGGCCGGTTGCGAGACCATCATCGTGCACGCCGAGACCTGCCCGCACCTGCTGCGGACGCTCGCCACGATTCGCGAGCTCGGGGCGCAGGCCGGCGTGGCCGTCAACCCGTCCACCCCGCTCGACTTCGTCCGCTACGTGCTCGATCACCTCGACGAGATCGTGATCATGACCGTCAACCCGGGCTTCGGCGGGCAGAAGTACATCCCCGCGATGGAAGAGAAGGTCTCCGAGATGCGGGCGCTGGTGGGCCGCTCCGGGCGCGCGGTGAAGATCGAGGTGGACGGTGGGATCTCCACCGCCACCGCCAAGGCGGCCTGGTACGCGGGAGCCGAGCTCCTCGTCGCGGGCTCCGCCGTTCTCTCCCACCCGGGCGGGAAGAAAGCCGCGGTGGCCGAGCTGCACCGCGCCATGGCGCCTCCGCCGCCCGAACCGTGATCGCGAGCGGCGTCCACGGAAGACTTTCGTGAGAGGAAGGGAAAGTGTCATGGCGCTCAACGAAATAGCGCTGTACCAAGCGCAACGTTCCTTGCTGCTGGATGCCGCTGCGGTGTTGCGGCGGCGATATGTGCGCGGCGTCGGCCGCGGCGACGGCCTGCCCGCCGCCGCGGCGGAAGGGCTGTCCAACTTCCTCGAAGGAATCGCCCGCTCCGAGCCCGCGCTGCACAATGCCGACCTGAACGAGGCGATCGCCTTGGCGCACCGCCTGATCGACGACGACCACCCCGAGCACTCGCGGCTGTGGCCCGCGTAGCGCGCCGCCATCCCTGCAAGCCCTCACGAAGCACCGCGAGCAACCACGAGCATCAGGAGTGCGCGTCCATGACCGCGAACGAAGCCAACCGTCGCGTGAGCGACGACATCACCCGCTTGACGACCGCCGCCGCCCCCGCCGATTGGACCGATCTGGACGTGCGGGCGATCAACACCGCCCGCGTGCTGGCCGCCGACGCGGTGGAGCAGTGCGGAAGCGGCCACCCGGGCACCGCGATGAGCCTGGCACCGACCGCCTATGCGCTGTTCCAGCACGTCATGCGCCACGACCCGAATGACCCGAGCTGGCTCGGCCGTGACCGGTTCGTGCTCTCGGCCGGGCACTCGAGCCTGACCCTGTACCTGCAGCTGTTCCTGTCCGGCTACGGGCTGGAGATCGACGACATCAAGGCGCTGCGCACCTGGGGATCGCTGACCCCTGGGCACCCCGAGTACGGGCACACCAGCGGCGTGGAGACCACGACCGGCCCGCTGGGGCAGGGTCTGGCCACCGCGGTGGGCATGGCCATGACGGCCCGGCGCGAGCGCGGCCTGTTCGACCCCGAATCCGCGCCCGGTGAGAGCATCTTCGACCACCAGATCTACGTGATCGCCTCCGACGGCGACATCGAGGAGGGCGTGACCTCCGAGGCGTCCTCGCTGGCGGGCACCCAGCAGCTGGGCAACCTCACGGTGCTCTACGACGCCAACGAGATCTCCATCGAGGACGACACCCACATCGCGCTGTCCGAGGACACCGCCAAGCGCTACGAGGCCTACGGCTGGCACGTGATCACCGTCCACGGCGGCGAGCGCATCACCGACCTCCTCGACGCCCTCAAAGCCGCCCGGGCGGAGACCGAACGGCCGACCATGATCGTGCTGCGCACGGTCATCGGCTATCCCGCACCGACCAAGATGAACTCCGGCAAGGCGCACGGCGCCGCGCTCGGCGCCGAGGAGGTCGCCGAGGTCAAGAAGCTGCTCGGCTTCGATCCCAAGCGGTCGTTCCAGGTCGACGACGAGGTCCTGGACCACACCCGAGCGGTCGGCGAGCGCGGCCGAGCCCTCCGCGAGAAGTGGCAGGTCGCCTTCGACGCGTGGGCCGGGGCCAACCCGGAGCGCAAGGCGCTGCTGGACCGGATGCAGGCGCGCGAGCTGCCCACCGGGTGGGCCGACAAGCTGCCGAGCTGGGAACCCGACGACAAGGGAGTCGCGACCCGCAAGGCCTCGGCCGAGGTCCTGGCCCACCTGGCCGACGTGCTCCCGGAGCTGTGGGGCGGCTCCGCCGACCTGGCGGAGAGCAACAACACCACGATGAAGGGCGCGGATTCGTTCGGCCCGGAGAGCATCTCCACCAGCACCTGGAGCGCCAACCCCTACGGCCGCACGCTGCACTTCGGCATCCGTGAGCACGCGATGGGCTCGATCCTCAACGGCATCGCGCTGCACGGCGGGACCCGTCCCTACGGCGGTACGTTCATGGTCTTCAGCGACTACATGCGCCCCGCCGTGCGGCTCGCGGCGCTGATGCACCAACCGGTGATCTACGTCTGGACGCACGACTCGATCGGCCTGGGTGAGGACGGACCGACGCACCAGCCCGTCGAGCACCTGTCCAGCCTGCGCGCCATCCCGGGACTGGCGATCGCGCGCCCTGCCGACGCCAACGAAACCGCCGCGGCGTGGAAGACCGCGCTGGAGCACTCCGACGGCCCCACAGGGCTGGCGCTGACCCGCCAAGCGGTGCCGACGTTCAAGGGCACGGATCCGGAAGGCGTGTCCCGCGGTGGCTACGTGCTCGCCGAGGCCTCGTCCGGCGAGCCCGAGTTGGTGCTGATCGCGACCGGCTCCGAGGTGCAGCTGGCCGTGGCCGCCAGGAAGGTCCTGGAGTCCGAGAGCGTCGCCACCCGCGTGGTGTCCATGCCGTGCGTGGAGTGGTTCGACGCGCAGGACGAGTCCTACCGCCGCGCGGTGCTGCCCCCGGCGGTGCGCGCGCGGGTGGCCGTGGAAGCCGGTATCGCCCAGGGCTGGCACCGCTTCGTCGGTGACGCGGGTGAGATCGTCTCGCTGGAACACTTCGGTGCCTCGGCCGATTACCAGACGCTGTTCGCCGAGTTCGGCTTCACTCCCGAGAAGGTCGTCGAGGCCGCTCGGCGCTCGCTGAGCAACGCCCGGTCGAGCTGACGCTCCGGCCCCGCGCGAGCGGGGCTACCACCGTCATCCATCACTGCGGAGGAGCTTTCCGTGCACGTCTACCTAGGTTCCGATCACGCCGGACTCGAGCTCAAGAACCACTTCGTCAAACGACTGGCCGACCTCGGCCACAAGGTCACCGACGTCGGGCCAACCGCCTACGACGCCGAGGACGACTACCCGCCGTTCTGCGTCGAAGCGGCGCGGCGGGTCGTCGCGGACGAGGACAGCCTCGGCATCGTCATCGGGGGTTCCGGCAACGGCGAGCAGATCGCCGCGAACAAGGTTCCCGGTGCCCGGGCAGCGCTGACCTGGAGCGTTGAGATCGCCGAGCTCGCCCGCAAGCACAACGACGCGCTGCTGGCGGGCATCGGCGCCCGGATGCACCCGGTCGAGGAGGCCGATCGCATCGTGGACGCGTTCTTGAGCACCGAGTTCGAGGGCGGCCGCCACCAGCGCAGGATCGACCAGCTGGCGGCCTACGAGTGCTCCAGCGAGCCACCCGCACTGCCGAGCAGCTGACGTCCGGCTGGGCTCGCGGCCCTTCGGGGTCGTCGTCGGAGCCCTCGGAGACGTTCGAAGGCACCCTCGCCGCGATTCGCCGGCGAGGGTGCCTTCGAGCACGTGGAAAGGAGCGTTCGCAAGGATGGAAATGCGGCGAGGAGCTGCTGGCGGCGATGGTGGTGCTGCTATGACCGCCCGGATCGACCACACGACGACATCGGGCACGTTCTCCCTCGACGGCCAGACCCACGAGGTCGACAACAACGTCTGGATCGTCGGCGACGACCGCGAGTGCATCGTCATCGACGCTCCGCACGACGTCACCGCCATCCATCCTGGATATGGTCAGCGGGCGCACCGTGCAGGCGGTGCTGGCGACCCACGCCCACGACGATCACGTGCGCAGGGCGCCGGAACTGGCCGACGCGGTCGGCGCTCCGGTCTTTCTGCACCCCGACGACCTGCCGCTGTGGAACCTGGTCCACCCCGACCGCGGGCCGGACCGGTACTCCGCCGACGAGCAGGTCCTCGAGGTGGGCGGAGTCAGCCTGCAGGTGCTGCATACCCCCGGGCACGCACCGGGTTCGGTGTGCCTGCACTCGCGCGAGCTCGGGGTGGTGTTCACCGGTGACACTCTGTTCGCCGACGGGCCCGGCGCGACCGGGCGCTCGTTCTCCGACTTCGACGTGATCGTCGAGTCGATCTGGGACCGTCTGCTCACGCTGTCGGAGCACACGGTCGTGCACCCCGGCCACGGTCCGAGCGTAACTGTCGGTGAGGTGTCCCCGCACCTCACCGAGTGGATGGCCCGCAGCCACTGAGGAATCCCGCTCGTGCGGCGGAGATTCGACGGACGCGCAGAAGCGCGGAGGCGGCGTGAGGCCGCCTCCACGCTTCCCGGGCTCAGTCGCCCAGGACCGGACTGCCCAGCGGCAGTCCGCGCCCCCCGGTGGCCACCGACATCACGTGGAAGAACAGGTAGCAGCCCAGCGCGGCGAAGGTGAAGACCACGTATCCGCCGACGGCCTGCAATCCCGCGGATCCCTGCACCGTCGCGAGCAGGACGACGACGAGCGCGGTGGTGATCAGCCCGAACAGCAAGGGGTACGCGGCGGGCAGGCGCAGCGACGCCAGCGTCAGGAGCCCCACCATAATCGCCCACGAGGTCAGGAACAGGGCCTGGGTGGCTGTCGCGGCCTCCGCGGGAACCCCGAACCATTCGTGGGTCAACCCGAGCACGAGAAAGCCGTAGCTCAGCCAAAATCCGCTGAAGATTCCGAAAATGGACGCGACGGCGCTCTGGCCGAGCCCGGCCGCCCAGATCGCGGCGACGAGCTGGCCGATTCCAGTGGCAGCCAGGATGATCGCCACCGGCGCTCCGACCGCCTCGGCGGGCACGAATCCGACGAGGGTCATGCCGAGTGCGATCGAACCGACGATGAACGTGGGAACACCGATGAGTGCGGGGTCACCGGACAGCGGCCCCGAAACCGGCTCGGGTTCCTCATTCGCGTGTCTGGCGTACTCTGCCGTGGCAGCTTCCGATGTGGTCACAATCCGTTCCTTTGCGGTGTTCGGCGCATGCTTCGCGCCGTCGAGATCGAGACCGGCGTCATGCCGACTTCGAGTGGACGACGGTCTTGTGGCGGGGAGGAGTTGCCGGTGCGGAACCGAGGCGTTCCAAGCGGGCGCGGTAGGTTACAACATGCCACTCGTTTCTCGTAGGGGACAATGAGTTGCGAACGAGTGGACCCCAATCCTCTACGAAGGGCCAAACCCAGCCGCCGAACGGCTCCGTCAGGCGCCTTCTCAGCCGAAGTTCGCCTTTTCTAACAAAATGTCCCCCACGTGTGCCCTGAAGAACTGCTCCCCGGGTGGGACTGTCAGAGGAATGGCTCTGGCTCACATTCGGTGGTGAGGCTGGGTAGCATTAGCCGAGCAGTATGCGGTGGCGGAGGAGGGTGAAGGCTGCGCGTCCGTACATCTGACGTTTGATCTTGTGGCCGCAATTTCATCGGATGTAGAACTCCGACTGGTGAGCACATCGCAGGTCGGGAGGCGATGTCGCCTTGCCTGAGCTGGAGCTCAGTGACCGGGTGCGGAGTTGTGCCCGAGCTTGCCGGCCACCGGATTCAGCGTCGGCAGCAAGCCTGTGAACTGCTCGCTTGCCAGGGTGATTGCTTCTGGTGAAAGATCCCTCCGTCTGATGTAGGTGACGGAGGGTTGCGGTGGGATGGGCAAGACAGGCTGGCACCGGGGTCGGCAGGACTGCAGCTGGTTGATGGTCTTTCGCTACTGCGGCCCGAGGAGCAGGTGTTCACTGCGATGCGGGACGGTAGCGCAACCAGCAGTTGGCGCGGAACCTGGCGATCTCGACGATCAACGGGCGGGAGCAGGTCCTGGAAGCGTTCGCCCGCCACGCCGATGCGTTCCCGTGGCACTGGTCGGCGCAGATGGTCGACGAGTGGCTGGGTGACCTGCGGGCAGTGCGGAACCTCAAGCGCTCGACGCTGCGCAACTACCAGGAAGCGGTGCAGTCGTTCTGCGCCTACATCATCGACCCTGCCTATGGCTGGTCGGATGAGTGCGAGCAGCGGTTCGGCACCCATCCTGTCCAGGTCGTGCACGAGTGGAACACCGCCGTGCATGTCACCGAGGCCGAAGAGGACGCGGGCAAGCGGGCCCTCACGCGCAACGAGCTCATCGACTTCTTGACCATGCCGACGAGCAGGTGATCGGATTCGCAGCGTCGGCCGGAAGGGCTGGTTGCCGGCGTTCCGCGATGCGGTGATGTTCAAGACCGCGTATGCGTTTGGCCTGCGTCGCCACGAAACTCGGATGCTCGACACTGTCGACTTCGGACGCAACCCGCAGGGACGGGAGTTCGGCGGTGTGTGACCTCGGGAGGGAGGAGACGGTGCGCAGCAGGTTCCCGTCCAGGGTGATGTGGATGCTGCGCAGGTCAGCCCAGATGTTCACGGTCCGTCCGGCCAGGCTGTGGTGCGGGGAGAGCGTTTGTTTGCCCGAGATGAGGCTCGTTTCACCGCTGGGCGGGACCCGAAGGTCGAACTCCACCGCCGGCGGGCTGGGGGCCTGCGTAGGGGGCTCGATGACATCGACTACCAAGGGCGCGGGAGCCTCGGTTTCGGTCGGCCGGGGTTGGGGGGCTGTCGATGCGTGTGGGGCCGTTCGGGCGGAACAGGTTGGCCGGAGTTGCCATGTCCAGTGATCGGTGCGGGCGCTGATGGTTGTAGCCCTCGATCCAGACGTCGACTGCGGCTTGCGCGGCGTCGAGGGATTCGAACGGGGCGACGCGGTCGAGGAATTCGGCCCGGAGTGTCTTGTGGAACCGTTCGATCTTGCCGGTCGTGGTTGGTGAGCGAGGTTTGGTCAGGCGCTGGGTGATGGCCGTTGTGCCGACAGATCGTTTCGAACAGCACCTCGCACACCGCGCGATACCGAAACTCCACCAACGCCTGCTGATCCACCCTCGGACACGATCACGAACGTCCAAAACGGTCAAGCATCTCCCGAGAACGAACCGTCAAAGACCTCCTGAGCCCGTACGGATTCCCACCCACCTTGCCGAACCCTGAACACCGGCGAGCCATGCCGACCTCCACGGGAGTCGACGAATTGGCAGGCCAAGGCAGATTGCGCGTGGATGACGACACCGTGCCCGCACTCGGCGCCACAGCAAGCAGAGCCGGGCAAGCCTGGCACATCCATATGGCACGTAATGCACGTTAAGAACGTGTCCGTTGAGATGCCCGTCTCCTCCGCACGCACCGACATCGGCCCAGTCACCGACCGCGCCGAGTACACCGGCGAGATCACCTACCTGACCAAGCACGGCCGCCGCGCCGCCGCCGTCGTCTCCGCCCAAGCCGCCCAACTCCTCGAAGAGCTCGAAGACCTCGCCGACCTGGAAACAGCCCGCGAACGCCTCGCCACGATCGGCTCCCGCGAAGGGGTTTACGACCAGCTACGCCGCCGGCTCGGCGGGTAAGGAAACGCACGAAGGAACCTCCGGGAGATTCGGTCACTCCCGGAGGTTCCTTATTCGCCCGGTCACCCCACCAAGCGGCCCTGGTCGGCAACCCAAGCGCCATGGACATCCACGATCTCTTGGGTCAGCACAGCGCTGGAATTCTTGCCGACCACTGCGTTTTCCTTTCGCGCGCGGTTGCTCATCAGGCCCCCCAACCGGCCTGCACACCGCCGACACGTTGTTCGGCCAGGTACTTCTGGTGTCCGGAGTCGGCGTAGGCGCGCATCGGTTCGGCGGGTAGTCCGCGCGAGGCGCGCCATTCGGCGAGGGCCGGTCGCACGTCGGTGTGGAAGGCATCCATCAGCACGTCGTTCGCGCCGAGCACGTCGTGCTCGGACTGCGCCTTGACGAGCGCCGCGCGGTCGACCAGCAGCGCACGTGCGGTCATCTCCTGCACGTTGAGCACCGAGCGGATCTGGCCGGGGATCTTCTCTTCGACGTTGTGGCACTGGTCGAGCATGAAGCGCACCGGGGACCCCTCATCGAGCCCACCGCCTGTGGCGACTTCGTGCAGGATGCGGAACAGCTGGAACGGGTCGGCCGCGCCGACGATCAGGTCGTCGTCGGCGTAGAAGCGCGAGTTGAAGTCGAACGAGCCGAGTTTGCCCAGCCGCAGTAGCTGCATGACGATGAACTCGATGTTCGTGCCGGGCGCGTGGTGGCCGGTGTCCAGGCAGGTGAAGGCCCGGTCGCCGAGCGCGCTGACCTGCGCGTACGAGGTGCCCCAGTCGGGCACGTCGGTGTGGTAGAAGGCCGGTTCGAAGAACTTGTACTCGAGCACGAGCCGTTGGTGCTCGTCCAACCTGTCGTAGATCTCGGCCAGCGACTCGGCGAGCCGGTCCTGGCGCGCCCGCAGCGAGTCCTGCCCGGGGTAGTTGGTGCCGTCGGCCAGCCAGATCTTGAGGTCGGTCGAGCCGGTGGCGTGCATGATGTCGAGGCATCGGAAGTGATGGTCGATGGCCTTGCGCCGCACCGCCGGGTCGGAGTGGGTGAGGCTGCCGAACTTGTAGTCCTCGTCCTGGAACGTGTTCGAGTTGATCGTGCCCAGCTGCACGCCGAGCTTCTCCGCGTGTGCCTTGAGCGCGGCGAAGTCGTCGACGTCGTCCCACGGGATGTGCAGCGCCACGGTCGGTGCCAGGCCGGTGAGTTCGTGCACCTTGGCGGCGTCGGCGATCTTCTCGTGCGGTGTGCGCGGGGTGCCGGGCGTGCCGAACACCTTGAAACGGGTGCCGGAGTTGCCGAACGCCCAGCTGGGCAGCTCGATGGATTGGCGGGCGAGAGTGTCGGTGATCTCGGCGAAACGAGGTGGGGTGGTCATGCATCGTCTCCTTCGCTCGGGTTCCGCTCATCGGGTGTCTGCAGTGCACCGATGCCGGCAAGCTGGTCTTCGAGGTGGAATACCTCGTCGAGGACTGTGGCCGTCTGGTCCGCGCGCCCGCTCTGGGCGACGAAGAGGTCGGCCATGTGCTCCTCCCAGACCGCGGCCACCCGCGATGCCGCGAGATGGGCATCCGACCGGACGACCGAGTCCGTCTCGTAGTAGCCGATCAGCAGGCCGTCCGGGCGCAGGAACAGCGAGTAGTTGCGCCGTCCCGAGGCCTCGAGCTCGCGCAGCATTTCGGGCCACACGGCCGCGTGGCGGCGCCGGTACTCGTCGAGGCGGTCCGGGTCGATCCACAACTGGAAGCACACGCGGGTCATGAGGTCACCACCGCGCTGTCCGCGGTCGCGGTGGTCCCGTAGCGCTCCCGCTCGATCTGCTGCAGGCTCTTGCCCCGGGTGCGTGGTGTCCACACTGTACCGATGAGCAGGGAAGCGGCCAGCAGTCCGAGGATGAGCAGACCGAGTCCTGTCAATCCGATCTGTGCCAGCAGCACCGGGAACCAGACGCTGAGCAACCCGACGAGCACTCGGGCGGCCAGGAACAGCACTCCCTGCGCGCTGGCGCGATATCCGGTCGCGAACAGCTCACTGGTCCACAGCCCGTAGAACGCCTGCGCGCCGACACCCATGGATACACCCCAACCGATCGCGAAGAACAGCATGGTGGCGGTGCTCGGCGGGGCATAGATCAGTGCACTCCAGGCAAGGACGCCGAGCGCGGCACCGGAGCAGTACAACCACCGGCGGCTCATCCGGTCGGCGAGCAGCATGAACCCGAGGAACGTGGCCGCGCTGGTGCAGCCCCACATAAGAACCTGCAACAGGTACTGCTCGGTCACCGAGGTGACGCCTGCCGCTTCGTACACGCGCGGCTGGAAGATACCGGACTGCCCGGCCACGGTGTTCCACAGAGCGTAGACGCCGAACAGGAACAGCAGCGCGGTGAGGTTGGCCTTCGTGGTGAACAAGCCGCGCAGGCTGCCGAGGAAAGAGGGGCGCTCGTCCGGAGCGTCGTTCCTGCTGCGCCAGATTTCGGATTCCGGCAGACCCCGCCGCACCCACCATGTCACGGCGGCGACGACGAACAGGTGCGCAAAAATCAGCCGGCTGCCGACCAGCCCGAGCGGGGCGACGACGACCGCCAGCAAGTAGCCGATCATCGGCCCGATCGACCAAGCCAACTGGGCGGTACCGACGTGCGCTGCCCGTTGGTGCGGTGGAGCTTCCTCGGCGATGTAGGTCCACGACGCGGTCACTCCGGCACCGACGGCGATGCCGGTCAGCACGAAGGCGGTCAGCAACATCCCATAGGACGTGGCGAAAACCGCCAACAGCACGCCCAACATGTACAACAGCAGGTCGTAGGTGTAGATGAACTTCCTGCCGTAGCGGTCGCACAGCGGGCCGCCGATGGCCGCTCCCGCCGCGGCACCGAATGCGTTGGCGCTCAGTGAGGCGAGGAGTCCGACCGCCAGGTTGTCCAAGCCGAAGCGTTCCTGCCACAAGCTGAGGCTCGTGGCGATCGCGATGATCGACCCCGCCTCGATGTAGTTCGACATGGCCACGGCGATCGTTGCGCGCCACCCTGTCGTGCGTTTGTCAGTGAACCGGGCTCCCATCGGCCCTCCTGTCCATCGGCCTTGGTGCCGCGGGCTCCGGATGCTGGAGTCGCGGAAGTAAATCGTTTCAAAGTGGTGCACACCATAACGAGCGCCGCAGCTGTGAACAAGACCGTGCGCGACACTCGTGCGGCCAGAGCGGTTGCAACCATGTGCCGGTGGCGGCGTGCTCGAAGTCGCTGTCGACCTCACTGAGAACGCCCGCGGCACGGGCCCTTGGACGATAAATTCCCGTGGCGGAACCTCGCTGGCCCACGCATCAGGGACTTACCACTGCTGCGGGTACCCACCATTGCCGAAGCAAATAAAACGTTTTAGCCTGAGGAAGGATAGGCTGGGGTGTTCTCGAGTCAACACTCGAGTCAGGGGAGGCGGGGTGCCGGCTGCGGGCGGTAGCCGCAGCACCGGAGAGCTCAGTACCAAGGATGTGGCGCGTCGTGCTGATGTGCCGATCGGGACGGTCTCGAACGCCTTGGACCGACCGGACCGGGTCTCAGCGGACACGCGCGCCCGGATCCGGTCGGTCATCGACGAGCTCGGTTACGTGCGCAGCGAGTCGGTGCAGGCCAGTTGCCTTGGACGTGAGCTTCGTTCAACGCTGAAGCAACAGCAAAAACGAGTAAACACACTCCCGGCCGTCACCGCGCGAAGCCGGACGCAGCGAACGCCCTGCAGCGTGTTCTCCGGCATCGACGGCATTCCAGCGCCATAAGAAGGACCCCGGCCGCATACCGGAGCAGAGGCGGTTGCGGGGACTTCCTCACCAGCGGACACGGTGAGGAGGCTCGTTTCAAGGTGCCGTGGTGGTAGAACACCGGTAGTGGGATATCACCAGGCTGACTCGGTGGATGCTCTGGCGCCGTTGCTCAGCGCTGAACGGTTGCGAACCTACGAGCGCCACGCCCCGGCGTGGGGCTGTGGACCGGTGCAGCTCTACCTCGTGGGGTCGAACTGGCCGCCAGCATGCAAGCCGATCTCGCGCTGGTGGAAATCTGCCTGCGCAATCGGATCGCTCACCATGGGCCGATTATCTACGGAGTCCGCCGCCCTGGAGTGCCCCGCTCCGCACCGGAGGCCTACCGCCGGCCACGGGAGCTCCACGACGACGCCGTGCGCCTGGTGAGCATGACCTCTCCGGCACTCGGCGATTGGCTCGCCACCCACTCCCGAACTCCCGCGATCCTCGACCAGTACACGAGTCGCCGAGCAACCGAACTGATCGAGCGTCCCGGTGTGGCGCCGACACGCCATGATCGTTCCCGCGAAGCCTGGCGGGCACGTCCTTCCGTCGGCACCGGTGGCGGTCGAAGGTCGGATTCCGCTCGGGGTGGTCACGGTCGCTGCCTGTCCCGGCGGCGCGCGGGTCGCACCGGCGGAACATCCGTGTCGACGACACCTTCGACCACGGTGTTGGCGATGACGCCGATGCCCTCGACGGTCATCTCCACCACGTCTCCCGGCCGCAACGGTGGTGGTTGCTGAACACCGCGCCTGCCCCACAGCTCGGCCAGGCAACCGCCGTGTCCGCACGTGCCCGAACCGAGCACGTCGCCGGGGCGCACGCGGCTTCCGCGCGCGGCGTGGGCGAGCAGCTCCTCGAACGGCCACCCCATGTTGGACAGCAGGTCCCGGCCGACCTCGGTGGCGTTGACCGAGGCGGTCATGGCCAGGTGCAGGAATCCGTCGGCGTCCCGGTACGGCTCCAGTTCGTCGGCGGTGACCAGCACCGGTCCCAGGGTTCCGGCGAAGTCCTTGCCCTTGGCCGGGCCGAGCCCCACCCGCATCTCCCGGCTTTGCAGGTCGCGGGCGGACCAGTCGTTGAAGATCGTGTAACCCGCGATGTGCGAGCGCGCCTGTGCCGGGGTGAGATCCGCTCCCTCGCGGCCGATGATCGCGGCGACTTCGAGTTCGTAGTCCAGCACCGCACACCCCGGTGGTACCGCGACCTCGTCGTGCGCACCGATGAGCGAATGGGGATTGGTGAAGTAGAAGGCAGGTGCCTCGTACCACTCCGGCACCACTCCTGCCTCCCCCTCCACGCTGCGGCGTACGCCTTCGACGTGTTCCTCGAAAGCCACGAAGTCCCGCACGGTGGGCGCTTCCAGCGGCGGCAGCAGTCGGACCTCAGTCAACGAGACCGTGTCCCGCGCGGAAAGCGCACTGCGGCCGACCTCGAGCAGCGTGTCGGTCCGCAGCAGATCCAGAATCCTCGTACCGGGTGGCAGCCGGTGCAGCACGTCGTCCACGACGACGCCGCACCGCACGGCGCCGTCGGGTTCCTCCACGGTGGCAAAGCGCAAAGTCGGCCCCTCCTCGTCGTTTCCGTCGCGAGTCCGGCGGCGGGATCACACCGGTGGGGCCTGAAACAGGCCCCTGTCGGGGTCGTTGAACGACTTCCTGGCGACGAACTCGTCCATCGGATTGGCCGTGCCCCACTGGTCGGAGACCATCGGGTCGGTGAAGTCGTGCAGCCCGGGATGCCAGGTGTCCTCGTCCAGGCGCGCCAGCTCGGTGGTGTACTCGACGGTGTTGCCCTGCGGATCGAGGAAGTACGAGAAGGTGTTGTTACCCGCCTTGTGCCTGCCCGGTCCCCACACTTTCTCCACACCGGCACGCAGCAGACGGCCGGAGCCACGCATGTACTCGTCGAGACCGCGCATCTCGAAGCTGGCGTGGTGCAGCGAAGCGTGCGGACAGCGTGCGACGGCGAAACTGTGGTGCCAGTCGTTGCAGCGCAAAAACCACATCATGCGGCCGTTCTCCGGATGCATCAGCACGTCGGACAGCGCGAAGTCGAGGTGACGCCGGTAGAACTCGACGGTGGCCTCCGGCTCGGAGGAGTTGACCACGACGTGGGAGAGCCGGACCGGAACGGACTCGGTCTCCTCGATCTTGCGGTGAGGACGCAGCGCCACATCGGTGGAGACTTCGACGGTGCGGCCTTCGTTGTCGAAAAACCGGAAACCGTAGCCACCGCCCGGAGTGGCGACCGTTCCCGGTTCGGAGATCAACCGCACCCCGTCCCGGCTCAGACGGGCGGCCAGGGTGTCCACGTCCACCGTGTTGGCGGCGCCGAACGAAATGAGATCGATTCGCTTGTCGGCGGACTTGCGCAGCCGCACAACGTACTGCTCCGGCGAACCTTCCGCGGCCAAAAAGCTCAGCCCCGTGTCGGAGGCGACCTCGGTCAGTCCCCACAGGTTCCGGTAGAACTCCAGCTCCCGCTCGAAGTCGGGTACGGCCACTGCGATGTGCCGCAGGTGCGTGATCAGGCGGTTCATCATGAGATCTCTCCTCATAGGACTTTTTTCCCGGTTTACGGGGATGGTTCCGTGGCGGAACTTCTCACCGGCTGTTACTGCGAGTGCTCCCCTCGAGGAGCGGCGTGCGCCGTGCCGGCCGGTCCAGCGGGAACCAGGCCGAGCCCCTCGGCGTTGCCGGTTCGAATGGCGTACTGGTCCGGCACGGACAGATCGGCCGCGGCGAGCCGGTCGACGGGGTCGGGCACCCCCATGTCGAAGGGGTGGTCGGAACCGAGCAGGATCCGGTCGGCTCCGACCTCGGCGACCAGCGCTCGCAGCGCCGCGGGCGTGTGAACCAGCGAATCGAACCAGAGCCTGCGCAGGTAACTGCTCGGGCGCTGCGCACAGCCACGCGCGTCGGGGCGTACCTGCCAGGCGTGATCCGAACGGCCGAGGTAGGTGGGCAGGTAACCACCGCCGTGGGCGGCCAGCACATGCAGCCCGGGGTGCCGGTCCAGCACTCCTCCGAAGATCAGGTGCGAAAGCGCGACGGCATTCTCCGCCGGCTGCCCGACGGTGTTGGCCAGGTGGAAGCGGTCGAGGCGGGCGCCGAGCGTGCAGCCGAACGGGTGCAGGAGAATCACCGCCTCGCGCTGAGCCGCGCGTGCCCAGAACGGTTCCAGCCGCGGGTCGGACAGTTCGACGGTGCTGCCGTCGGGTTGCGGGGCGTGCGAGGAGATCTCCACACCGGCCAGTCCGCGGTCCAACGCGTCGTCCAAGGCCGCGACCGTCATGGCGGGATGTTGCAGTGGAACCATCCCGAGGCCGAGGAACCGCGCCGTGTCCTCGGCAACCGTGGCGGCGATTCCGCGGTTGGCGGCCAATGCCACCGTCCACGCCGGACCGGAATCCGCCCAGTAGTGGTACTGGGACGGGGACGGCGAGAGAAGCTGCACGTCCACCCCCGCGGCGTCCATGTCGGACCGTCGCGCGTCGATGTCGGTCAGCCGGGACATCCGGTCGGCGACCATGCGACCGGAGACGGCGCTCGACTCCGTGCCCTGACGAACCAGTTCCAGTTCCTGCTGGGCGTGCAGCCCGGGGTGACCGGCCACCTCGTCCTCGATCTCGCGGATGAGGACGTGCGCGTGCACGTCGACCACCGGGGCCTCCACTGCGCGGGTCATGCCGGTTCCCCCACGACTCGCGCCACCCGGTCCATCAGTTCGGGGACGTCACCCTGCTCGCCGTCAAGCAACCACTGCCCCAGCTGCACGGATACGTTCACCACGGTGCGGACTCGTTCGAGCCTGCGTGCGGTGAACGCCGCCCACAGGTTTTCGTCGACCCGGTCGGCGTCGGTCAGCAGTTCCGCGAGCACGGCCGCGTCCTCCAGAGCCAAGGCAGCGCCCTGGGCCAGCGTGGGTGGGCAGACGTGCACCGCATCGCCGATGAGCACGACCCGGCCGCGGTTCCACGGGCCGTCCAGCAAGTGCGTCTCGAACCACGTGTAGTGGATCCGGGACGGGTCGTGGAGGTGTGGACGGATCTCGTCCCACGGCCCGTGGTAGTGCTCGGCCATCTGCCGCATCACCGCGAGGCGTTCGTCCGGGGCGAGCTCGCTGCGGTACTGGGCGTCCTCGACCAGGTAGGCATAGAGGCCGGCCGTGTCCACCGGGCAGTATCCGGCGATGTAAGCGGCCCCGCCGTAGTAGAGGTCGGTGCGCGTGACGCTGTCCGGGCGCGGGGTGAACGCCCGCCAGATCCCCATGCCGGTGGGGCGGGTCCGCAGTGCGATCCCGAGCGTACGCCGGGTCGACGACCGCACCCCGTCCGCACCGACCGCGAGGTCGTAGCGCGCCGAGGTGCCGTCGTCGAAGCGGGCTCGGACGCTGTCGGTGTCCTGGTCGAGTCCGGTGCAGACGGTTCCGAACCGGACCTTCACCCCCAGGCTTACCGCCCGATCGGTGAGGATGCGGGCCAGTTCGGGGCGGTACATGCCGACCGTGGCGGGCAGGTCGGGCCCGCCGGTGCGGGCGTCGGAGATCTCGGCCAGCAGACTGCCCGTCGGGTCGGACGCACGCAGCCCCAGCGTGGAGAAAGAATATCCGCGGCGCTGGACCTCCTCCCACACGCCGAGTTGCCGCAGCACGCGCAGAGCGTTGCCCTGCAACGTGATTCCCGAGCCGAGCGCGGTGACGTCGGGGTTGGTCTCGACCAGGTCGACTGCGATGCCCTGCTCTGCGAGCAGGATGGCGGTGGCGGTGCCTGCGGAGCCACCGCCGATGACGAGTACGGAACGGACGGCGGACATCTGATGCTCCTACTTGACGGCCAGTGGGTTGACGGGGGCGCCGACGGCGCCGGTCACAGGCAGCGGCGCGGCGGTGAGCCAGAATTCGAAGCGGCCGTCGGCGGCGCAGTCGGCGGCCAGCTCGTCGAGGTCCCACATCTCGCCGATGAACAGCCCGATGTGCGGGATCGCCACTTGGTGCAGCGGTTGAAACGCCTCGTCGAATTCGTTGGGCCGCACCTCGAATCCCCACGTATCGGTGGCAATCGCGGCGATCTCCGTGCCGTGCAGCCAGTCGGCGGTGGTGAACGACAGCCCGGGTGCCTGCCCGCCTGCGTAGGTTCCCCACCCGTCGCGGCGAGCACGCGTGAGCCGTCCGGTTCGCACGCACAGCAGGTCGCCACGTCCGACGGTCACGCCGTGCGCGGCTGCGGTGGCCTCCAGGATTTCGGTGGTGACCGCGAACCCGTCGGGCAGTTCACCTTCGTCGCCGACGACCCGGCCCACGTCGAGCAGCACTCCCCGGCCCGCGATGTGGGCCGCCGCCGTCTCGATCCCGGTGACCTGATCACCTTCGCTGGTGACGACCTCGTCGGCACGGCGGCGGTTGTAGGCCGTCCCGTGATCGAAGATGTGCCCCAGCCCGTCCCACTGGGTGGAGCACTGCAACGGCATGAACACGACGTCGTCGGCACCGCCGAGGCCGTGCGGGAAGCCCTGCCCGCGCGCGGCGTCGAGGCCGGTGTCGAGCATGGTGTGGACCGGGTTGGTCCGACGCCGCCACCCGTTCTGCGGGCCGTGCGCGTCGAACCGCTGGGCCAGGGAGAACACCGTTCCGCGGCGCACCTGGCGGGCGCCCTCGGCGCGCTTGCCCTCGTCGAGGAAGTTCAGTGTGCCCAGCACATCGTCGGTTCCCCACCGCCCGGCATTCGAGCAACGTGCCGCCGCGGCGGCGATGGCGCCTTCGGGATCGGTCCGGTCCATCACGTCTCCTCGGCAACGCACCTGGTGCGCTGTGCGCCCAGTCCGGTGATCGTGGCCGTCATGACGTCTCCCGGACGCAGCAGGCGGCCGTGGTGCATCCCGTTTCCGGCCGGGCTCCCGCTGAGGACCAGGTCGCCCGGCAGCAGCTCGACCACCTGGGAGGCGGCGGACACGAGCGCGGCCACATCGAAGACCATGTCCTTTGTGGACTCATCCTGCATGACCTCGTCATTGAGCTTCAGCGTCAACCGCAGGTCACCCGGGTCCACGAACGACGACGGCACCAGCCACGGGCCGGTCGGCAGGAATCCGGGGGCGTTCTTGGCGCGCAGCCAGTCGGTGCCGATCTCGGGCATGTCCCGGCGGAACACCAGATCCCGCGTCGTCAGGTCGTTGACGATCGTGTAGCCGGCGACGTGGTCGGCGGCCGATTCGCGGTCGACGCGGAAGGCCCTGCGGCCGATGACGGCGGCCAGTTCCAATTCCCAGTCGTGCTGCTCGGAGTAGCCGGGCAGTACCACGTCGTCGTACGGCCCGGCGACCGCACCGGGTAGGCCGAGGAACAGATACGGCGTGCCTTCCGCCGCCCGGCGATCCATCATCGCCGCGGTCTCGGTCCGAACCTGCTCCTCCGTGCGCCCGGGACCGAGCTCCGCGTGCTGCACGGCCAGATCGATGACGTGGGTTCGGTAGTTGGCCCCGGCCTGCACGATCTGCCGAGGTCGCAGCGGTGCGCGCACCGACACGTCCGCCAGGTGCCACCAGTCGGCACGACTCGAATCCGCGGCCAGCGCTTCAAGCCGCGGCAACACCGCATCCCAGTCCTGCACGAGCGACAAGACGCTTCCCGGAATCCTCAGGACGTCCGACAGGTTCAAGGTCCGATCACCGACCACGAGCCCGGGAAACTCCTCGTTTCCGACGGCGAACGTGCCGAGCGCGAACGGACTGCTGGCCTTGGCCACGACGGCGTCCTTTCGTCTTCGTAACGACACGTTTACTCTGAACGGCCACCAGGCATCACGGAAGACGAATCTGCAGATACAGGGGATCGATACCATCGATGAGAAAGCCGTGCTGAACCTCGACCTCAACCTGCTGGTCTCGCTGCACCACCTGCTGCGGGAACGCAGCGTCACCCGGGCTGCCCAGCGCATGAGCCTCGGGCAGCCCGCGCTGAGCGCCGCCCTGGCGCGACTGCGGCGACACTTCGGTGATCAGTTGCTGACCAGAGTGGGCAATCACCACGAGCTCACCCCGTTGGCCGTGCGGCTGCGTCCGCGCACCGAAGCCGCACTGGCCGGTATCGAACGAGTGTTCACCAGTGAACCCGTCTTCGACCCCGGCACCTCGCAGGCGACCTTCCGGGTGCTCGGTTCCGACTACGCCATGTCGTTGCTCGGCGGCCGGGTCGGACGCCTGCTGGCCGAGCGGGCACCGAACGTGCGGCTACGGTTCGAGCTGCACAATCCGAGCGTGATCGACACGGCGGCGGAGGTGCTGCGCGACGTCGACGCGCTGTTGCTGCCACACGGTTTCCTTGCCGACCTGCCGAACCTCGACGTCTTCTCGGACACCTGGAGCTGCCTGGTGGCCACGGACAACCCCCACGTCGGCGAGACGTTGACGATGGAGCATCTCGCCGAGCTGCCGTGGGTGCTGACCTACCACTCGCCCTCGGCGTTCACCCCGGCCGCGCGCCAACTGCAGATGCTCGGCATCGAGCCGAACGTGCAGGTGGTGGTGGAAAGCTTCCTCGCGTTGCCGTCCTTCATCGCCGGGACGAACCGCATCGCGCTCACCCAAACCAAGCTCGCGCCACTGCTCACCGCGGGCGGCGAGGTCCGCGCGCTACCCTGCCCGTACGATGCCGTGCCTCTCGTCGAAGCCCTGTGGTGGCACCCGACGCACGACAACGACCCCGAGCACGCCTGGCTCCGCTCGATCTTCGCCGAAGCCGGACAGCAGCTCGCCGACACCGCCGTGGACGCCCACCACCGACAGCCCGACATCCGTGACTGAACAGCCCCGCGCACAAGTCCGGGAAGTCCTCACGCGCCCCCATCGTCAGACCACTGTGGACAGCGTCCGAAGACGAAGAAGACCCCGGGGAATCCGAGGATGCTCACCGTACCGGCCCGGCTCACTCGAACCGGTCGGTGGTGAAGTAACCGCGGCCACGGTCCTTGGTATCGCCACCGCGGCACCGTCGCCGACCCGACCCGGCCGAGCTCGGCGTCTCGCAGCAAACCAGCCGTAATTTCGTCGGCTACGGCGGCGGTGCCGTGAAAGGCCTGCTCTACCCTGGGGGCCACCCGCAACACCAACCTCGACTCATCATCGGCGACCCGATATGCCGACCGGCCATGCAACGAGATGGCGTTGAGGCTGTGGGCTTCTCCCTCTGGAAGCCTCCGCCCATCCCTGGATGGCGGTTGCGACTGCCAGGATCGCATCCACGACGATCAGCAGCTCCTCGTCCGACCCACCGAATGCGAGCAAGTCCCGATAGCTGACTCCGTACGTATGTACCCGCTGCAAGCGCAGCGCTACATCCTGAGCCAGGTCTGATAGGGGAAATCCTGGGACAGCATCTCTGCGATCCACATGTGCAAAGGGGTCACCAAGTGCTCGGGCAAACCCGGGAAAAGGACTTCCTCGGCTGTCTTCCCAGCGAGTCGATCATCAAGACGCTGAAAGGGACGTAACTCCGACACGAGCGAGCACGGTACGGGGTCGTGAGGAAGATCCGAACGAGCAGTGGTCAGTGCGACAGTAGAGCCGCACCGGGACGGCCAGAGAGGCCCGTCCGGCAGCGGTGGCCCGGCGGTGCTGCGTGCTGACCATCACCGCCGGGCGGGTTCGGCCCCACCCTGGTGGGCGCAGGCATCCGGTGTTCGAGACCGCGGCGCACAGCGACGGGCACCACTCGGCAGGCAGCCAACGCCGACCATGACACCGCTCTGTGGAAAGACCTCACCGGGTCCGGGAGACCCGAGACGTCCGTGAACGACTGGCCGCTCCGTTGTCATGAGGGACACCCCCAACAGAGCAATCTCTCCACTCCGGTCGGGTGACATGCTATTGATCTTGCTGCGGGGTGAGGTCGCCAGCTAGTACGAATACAGAACATGACCACTACGTCACCAACCGTGTCCGAAGAAACCTGGGAAGCCTTCATCGCCTCATACGAGTCCGAGCACCAGGCGATGGCGAACCTGCTCCGCGATCCGGAGAGCTTCGCCGCCCTGACCAGCACCGACTCAGCCAGCTCCCCACCAGAACCATTCGGGGGACTGTCCAACGTTGACGACGACCTTGAGCACGCGATGAACAAGCTGCACGAGGCCACCGCGAAACCACTTCCGCACCCTGAACACCCGGCCACGCAGCTCGCGAAGCAATGCGGCCAGAAGATCCACGACGTCGTCGTCAATGCCGACAAGCAGGTCAACGCCGAGATCGGCAAGCTCAAGGACGCCAAGAGCCTGGACACCGCCGCGTGGAACGCGATGGTGGACGACCGCGAGAAGAAAGACGGCGAGGCGCTGCTCAAGGCCAACCACGAGTTCTGGGAGGGGATCCGGGATCGCGGGAACAAGAATCCGCGTGAGCGGGGGTTCCTGCTGACCATCGCCGATGCCTACAGCGCGGCCGCCAAAGCGATCATCAACTTCCTCAAGAAGGCCGCCCTGTGGCTGATCCAGAAGCTGGAGTGGGTGTGGGACAAGATCAAGGAAGCAGCCGGCTGGGTATGGGACAAGATCAAGATAGCAGCTAAGGCAGTCGCTCACTTCTTCGGACTCTGACCAGCGTTAACCACGAACACAACAGTGCCCGGCCGCCCCCTCGGTCGGGCACTGCTGTGGTGGATCTGGTCCCGCCCCCTCCTGTCGCACAAGCACCTATCTCGGGGATTACCCCTTTCCATCTGGTCAAAGGCCGGTCTCCGTGCCCTCCGGCGGGGACCGGTCTTGTACTCAGGTGAGTGGTCAGCCCTCGCCCTGTCGCCGCTTGGCTTCGCGCAGGGTTTCGCGCAGTTCGGGCGCATGCAGCCCTGAGACGAGCCGGGCGTGATCGGCCACGGTCCGGGGTCTGCGTGGTGAGGCCGGGCATGTGTAGGCCGCAGGCACAGACAGGTGTGGCGGGTGTCGGGGTCGGCCAGGTCGACTGCGGAGATCCCGTGGTGGTGTCCGCAGGAGCCGCAGCCCAGCCGTACCGGGTGTGACCAGGCAGGAATCCCTTCTGAAGTACCCTCAGGAGCGTCAGGTCAATTAGGCCGTTCCTGGTCCCCCCAAAGGGTAGTGGGTGACGAGAAAGTGGTGGAGGTCCTCGCGAACTTGCACCAAGCGGGCATGTGTCGCTGCCATGTCTTCCAGTAGTTGTGTGCTCTCGACATCAGAGCAAGAACTGAGCCAGCGGTTGATGTGTTTGCGGTGCTTACGTGTCCACTTGAGACGCTCTTGGATGGCATCTTCAAACTCTCTGAGGAGATTCGGGCAGTAGACGTTAAGGAGAGTGCGGAGGTTGCGCCGTGCTGCCTGACGTCGCTTCGATGCGCGCCATCGTTGCAGCATGGGCGGCTTTTCGGACAAGATTCCTCCCACGTCTGTGGAGGCGGTTTCTACATAGCCTGGGGCAAAGTTCGTAGCGCCGTGGAAGCTGAAGCCGAAGGGGCCGAAGGCATGCTCAGAGTCCGTGTTTGGTCGCGGCTCTCCGATGTGAGCGTTGATGTAGTGCGTAGTTTGTTCAGCTCGTTCGCACCAGTCGTCCAAGATTGCGTACAGCTCGAGCAGTGATTCGTGAGCATTGGGCCACGAGATGGGCCTGTTTGCTTGCCCGAGCCCATGCACCACGCTTGCGCCAGCTCTTGCGAAAATGCTCGCTTCATTCGCAACGGGGAGCACCATGTTCTCCATCCTGCCAGCGTGATCACCATTAACGTAGCGCACAGGGGACTTCACCGGCTTACAGTCGAGCATCGACCACGTCACGGGGAGTGGTCACCGGATGCATAGTGGGTCCGGATTCCGCCGCCTTGGATACTCAGCCTCGGCTGGTGATGCCGAGCGCGGCCAGCAGGTCGACCACGGCGGCTTGGCGGTTCTTCGCGTAGCGGCCGGACCCGCTGTGGGCCAGGGCGTTCCCGGCGCTGTCCTGGGCCTGCCGGCCGCTGTGCCCATAGGGGGCGCGGACGATGGAGCCGAGCAGGTCTCCGGCGATGCGCACCCGGTAGCGCAGGATCTCGCCGGTCCCAGTGCGCACGGGTTCCAGGCAGTGGGCGCTGAGTTCGGCGGCGGTGTAGCTGTGCCGCTTCCGACGGTGGGGCCGCTGCGGGGACCGCGTCGTGGGCGTGCCGCGGGAGGCGCGCCGCGGTGGTTCGGCAACCGCGGGCGCGGACCGCTCCGTGTGCGATGTGGGAGCAGGATCAGGACTTGCGGACGGGGCGGTGGGTTCGTTAGTGCGTACCTGGGGAAACGATCCCGCCGGTTCCGATTGCATGCTGGTCGGGGCCTACCGCAGCGACGGGGAGGTGGGGCGGATCCTGCGCGAAGCATTGCCGCCGTACCTGGTCGTCCACGATCCGGCCCCGCACATCACGGAGCTGCTCAACCTGGAGATCGTCCGCGACGAGGTGGGCCAGGGAGGCGTACTCGACCGCCTGCTGGATCTGTTGCTCATTGCCACGTTGCGAAAGTGGCTGGGGAGGCGAGCCAGAGCAATACGTGGATGTCCTCCAGCCGAGATCCGGAGGTGCACAGTGCAGTCAAGCTGATCCACGGCAGCCCGGATCATCCCTGGACGGTGCAGTCGCTGGCCGCGGCGGTGGGATTGTCGCGGGCAGCGCTGGCCAGAGAAGCGGATCTTTCCGGAGGACGAGTCGATGACTCTCGCCGCCATCTCCCGCTCAGTCGGATACAGCAGCCCGTTCAGCTTCAGCACTGCGTTCAAGCAGCACTACGGGGTCAGTCCGCAGAAGTACCGATCCCGCTCCTGGATTTGCCGTTTCAGGCCAATGCCGGGGAGTTGAGACTTGTCCTGATCATAAGGCCTCCCCGCGGACTGGTACCGGCCTGGGCGCGATGGTCGACACCTGTACGGTCCGGCCAGTGCGCCTGGCCGTTCGGGAGCTTTCGGTGCGTGATGCAGGATCCCATTACTTGTCAGTGAAATACTGACGGTATGCGCACCCCTCCCCGTGTGACCCGTCAGGAGCTCGAGGCCGCCGTGCAACGGATCCACTCACGACGGTCTAAAGTAGACGATCAGAATCGGGAACTCCTGGGCAACGACCCAGCGAGCACCCTGGATTACCTGCGAAAATACACCGACCGCGACATTCCGAGCTGGGTACGTCAGGCTGATGTCGCCGACTGTCTGATCCTGCACGTGTGGACGTGGTGGGAGGACCGTCGACGGGAGCGCGCCCTCCTGCGCGCGGGGCTCCGAGAAGGGATGTTCCTGTCCCAACTCGGTGCGCCGCTGGGGATATCCAGCAGACAAGGAGTGCGGGATGCTCTCGACAGGCTCGAAGCACTGCTCGAGTACGACCGCCCGGACGAGAAGATCACGCGGGACGCTCGACGGGTGAAGCAGTCGAGTGATGCTCGACAGGCATGGATCGACGACAACCTCGACGAGGTGCGAACTGCAGCAGCACGCCTGCTCGCTTACTCGAACATGGTCACCGACGAGGACACCGAGTGGTTCGAGGAGTTGCAGGCTGACTACGAGGCCGACGCCTGGACGCCCGCGTCTTTGACCGTGTTGGGGTTGGCTTCCGGCGAACTGCGCGCCTCCCCCGTGGTATGTGAGTTGGATGAGCAGCACGCCGTGCATCGTGCTCTGCGATATGCCGATGGCCTCCGCAGTGCCTTCTCGACCATCCGAAAGACCAACCCCAACGGGGCAGGCTAATTACGTCACGGTGACGGTAATTCTGGTCGGCTGCTACGCCGCCCTTCCTCCGGATATCGCGGCTTCGCCACCGCGACAAGAACACGGTGGGAGGTGCCGGCCTATCACCGTCACCTCCCACCGTGGACAGTGTCGTACTCAGGCTTGGAGCAGACGCACCAGTTCGTTGCGTTCCTCGGTCGTGTACTCCTGCGCCAGCCGTGCTGCCAGTTCCGAAGGGGCGGGCAGCTTGCGCTTGGGCTGTGGCGGGCGAGTACTGACCACGGCCGGACCGTCCGAAACGGCAGCGGCTTCATCGGGCACATCAGTGCCATGCGAGGAACCGTTCACGCTGTGGGTGATTACGGCGTAATCACCCACAGGCTCAACGCTCGGCGCCTCCACATCCGGCATCTGTGATTCCGAAGCAACGGGGGTCACCACCGGCTCGGGAATGGAGGCATCCGGGTCTTCATACGGCGGACCGGCTTCCACTGCCCGGCGTTGCCGTTCCAGTGGAATTCCCGCCAAGTTCCGCGCTTGAACGACGGTGATCTCCCCGCGGGCAAGTGCGTCCTGCATTTCCGGCACCAGATCCAGCAAGGACAGTCGTTGCGAGATGTAGCCCTGACTCTTCTTGATCTTTCCTGCCAGTTTGCGCTGGGATCCGTACTTGTCCAGCAGCTCTCGTAGGAGGGCTGCCTCCCGTAGCGGTGGGAGATCCGTGCGATGCACGTTCTCGATCAGTGTCGACTCGTCGAAGACGTCTTCCCTACCGAGACGCTCCTGGATGACAACCGGCACCTCGGCGAGGTCGGCTCGGCGAGCTGCCGTGAGCCTCCGGTTTCCCTGGATGACCACCCAGTGGGCCGAGCCGATCTCGGACTCGAACTCCGGGTACCGACCGAGAAAGATCTCGTACCGCACCACACCGAGCGGCTGAAGGAGACCGTACTCGTGAATGGACTCCGCCAGCTCCTCGATGTCGTCGTAGTGGTCACGCGGGTTGCGCGGATTGTGTGCGATGCCGTTGACGGGCACGCTTGTTGGTGAGTGGGCGCTGTCTACAGTGGCGGATCCCTGTACACGCCGGCGCCCCATCAGGCCCCCTCGACTTTGCCGCCGTAACCGAGCTCGAGCGCCAGGCTCAGAAAGTCCGAACGAGCCTCGGTCGCTGTGCGCCCCGGTGGATACTGGGTCACGACCTTGCCTTCGGCGGAGGCGTTGGTGTGCATCTTGTACCGGCGGATGATGGTGTTACTGTAGTCGAGTTTCTGCTCGCCGAGCCACGCCGTGAGCGCATCGAGATCCAGACGGCCGTCTCGTCGGTCCCACAGATTACGGACGATCCGGTAGGGCAAGCTTCGGGGCTCGATCAGCTCACGCACGGTGCGTTCTGTGGGGCCGTATGCCAGCGGCTCGGGAACCGTCGGCACGATCACGTCGTCGGCCACATCAAGAGCCCGCGCCAGGACCGCAGGGCGGGCCAAGCTTCCCGGGGCATCGATGAAGATGTGCTGGTATCCGGTGTCGGCCAGCTCGGCCAGCCCCTCGGGGCGATCGTCGAGTTGGTCGTAGTCGAATGGCAGCGCCTCTGCATTACCTCGTTCCGCCCACCACACGGCTGAAGCCTGCGGGTCGATGGAGGCAACGAGTACTGGTGGCATTTCGGGATCGGCCCCGAGAGTATCGGCGACGACAGCACCGAGGTTCACCGTGATGGTGGTCTTTCCGACGCCGCCCTTCTGCGACAGGACCGCATGCACCTGAGTCATGTTTCTCCTTGTGATTCCGTTCGCTTCGCCATCCAAAATGGCTACTTCGGACAGCATGATCGTGCCACACCGCGCTAGCGGAAGGGAACGCGCCACGCCGACGGAATCCCGCTCAGGTGATTACGCCGTAATCACCCCCGGCAAGCCGATCGAGCCATAGGGCCTGCTCCAATGGCGCTCACCCTCGCGGGGTGATTACGGCGTAATCACCCCGCGAGGGTCAAGCTGCTGTTCGCAGTACAGCACTGCCGGGAAGTACCTGCCGGGCAAGGTCACGAGCAGTCTTATAGTCGGCTCGTCCGCCCACTCGCGTCGGAAACCGCCCCAGTCTCTGCCGCCAACCAGCACTTCCCACAACGGGCAGGATCACCTGAGTAGGCCCTGGGGCCGCTCCCGTGCGACGTTTACCCGGCCGTCGACGCCACCGCTCCTCCTCGTCCCACCAGTCACGCACGATACGGTCGATCACATGCTCGTCAACACGCTCGGCTCCCCTGCCCAACACGCCGAGCTGCGCTGCGACTCCCGATGGATCGCCACAAGCACGCACTCCCCGGTTGTCCTGCACGGCCAGGCCCCAATCGCAGAGTGTCTCGATGTGCCGCCACACACGAGTAGCGCCGTAACCAGTGGCACTCATCAGATCAACGAGTGTGGTCAATCCGCACAGCAGTGCCCACCGGGTTCGTTCCAGGTGATGTCCAAGACCACGCCCATACGTCCACACATCCTGCTTGACATGCTCGAGACGCCTCTCCAAACGAGTTTTGAGACTTCTTCTCTCCTCTTGGGCCACTTCGGCATCCAGTTCATCGCTCACTGAAGTTTCAGTAGTTACCGAATCAAGCCCTCCAAGTTGGACTTCTCCACCCTCCAGTTCGGAAACCCCGGGGGCGGGTGAACCTTGTGTCCCACTTTGATCCACAAGCCCGAGAAGCCGCCAAGTAGCTGCTTGAGTGCGATCCCCCGGATGTTCCCGGACGAGCCAGGCATGGCCGGTGTCATCGGGGGAGGCGAGGCGGTGTGCTGCTCGGGCAACTGCGGAGCGGCTGTGTCCGGCTGCTTGGGCCCAGCGGCGGACGTCGATGTCGACTGCCGGACGACCGGCTTCCAGAACTTGCCGGCACAGTGCGTCGAGGACTGCCCGATCCGCCGGTCCGCTTCGACCGGCCCAGCGCCATGGCACGGCATCGGCGGCAGCCTGGATGGCTGCGACCGTGGCGACCACGGCGGCGTTGCTTCCCCGCGATCCGGGGGGACCCTCCGGGAGGTGTGCGGCAGCCAGGACGGCTCGGTTCCACTGCCGCTCCAGTAGGGAGCGTGCCTCGGAGGAGCTGCGCGGAACGCGTCTGCCGCTTTCGGCTCGGCTTCTGAAGTGCTCCATGCCGATGTTGGCCTGTGCGTGTGCCAACGCGGTGGCGTCTTCCAGGCGCAGCCGAGCGAGCGCGAGGCCGAGCAGGATGCTGTATCCGTGTGCGCTGTAGTCGCCGTCCGGGGCCGGTTCGGCCAGGCGTCGCAGTGTCCCATCGCCCAGGTCGCGTACCGCACCGGTCAGCCGCAGTGCTCCGGATTCGTCGGTGGCGATCGTCCGAGGGTGGTCTGCCGCGCGGTCGCCGGGGGAGGGGGCGGCCGGGGCGGGCGTTTGCAGCGTAACCAGGAGCTCGTGCAGGACATCGGCGGTCGTTCCCCGTTCGAGCGCGGCGGCCGCCGTGTGTATCTGGCGGGGCGTGATCGTTCCGTGCACCCCGTGGATATCGGGATCCAGTGCGGAGACATGGCCACAGCGATGCCGAGCCCCTGGCGGCCGCACGCATCCTGTCCGAGGATTGGTCAGCGCTGCCGTGTCGAGTGTCGGCAGCCAGCCGCTCAGCGCGCGGGCGATTCGGGAGACCAGCTCGGCGGAGGCACCGTGAGGGACGCCGACCCAGACATGCCGACTCCCGGGTGTTCCGGAGTGGGCGACCACGTGCGGGATCGCCCGTTCGGACAACCAGAGCCGGAGACGGGCGAGATCGGTCGCCACTGCATCCGCTCCGTGCCGGTGTGCATCGAGGTCGAATGCCAGGAGCCGGTAGCGCCCCTGCCGATCGGCGAGGTACAGCGCGTGCGGGTGGCATGGCGGCCGGTCGGGGAGTGCCGTCGATGTGTAGTTGTGGTTGTGTTCGGCATCGATGCGGACCCGGGCACGTGGCGAGACGCGCACCGTGAACAGGTGGTGGAGCCGGTCTTGCTCGGCGGCATCGGCCGGAACGTTGTGCTCGGCACCCCACGCATTCGGCGTGGACGCACTGGTACCGAGCGCTGTATCGATTACCCCGTTCGGATCAATCTGCGTGTCGGGGCTAACTCGAGTGGAATCTGTGTCAGGGCGTGCGCTACCCTGGAAGCGACTAGCCAAAGTCAGCTCCCTAGGTAGGGGCACCGGTGAGGGGCGAGGTGGTGCTCGCCCCCGCCAAAAACCAAGCAAGTCGATCGGTTTCCCGTGGTGGGGAGGCCGGTCAGTGAATTGTTAACCGACCTCACCCGCCCTCACCCGAGGGCGGGTTTTTACTTGCTCGGCTGGCTCTGCACCGGTGCGATATTCGGATGTGGAGTGTCGCGGATCAGGCGGTTTGAGCCAGCACCTCCTTGTCGTCCTCGTCGTCGGTCCGCAGGTGCGGATTGTCCAGATACAGCCGCATGGCACGGCGGGCGAGCTCGGCGACCGACTCGTTCATCGCGGCCGCCTGGCTGGCTGCCTCACCATGGAGCGCAGGATCGACTCGTACGAACAGCACCTTGTCCTTGATGTCAGTCACGGCGTCCTCCCACCGCTATCGGGTTGCTTTGATCAACATAGCGTATCGACGCTAGCGGCTGTGAGTGACACGCCGTATGCGTTGTAGTTGCTCTCAAGTTGTGTACCAGACCGCTTGAGAGTGAGATCAACGACCTTCGCTTCGGGAACGCCGCAGCGGATCCGAAGCAGGTGGCGTGGCATCCGGATGATGTCACGCCGTTCCCCTGGTGCCAGGGGCGCTGCGGGCAACGCCTGCCGCACGCTCGATCGTCGCAGTCGATACACGCCCTACCTTGGCGCAGATCATCCGGACTCGCATAATGGTGGTGTGGATCCCTCCCACGTGCGTGGGGTAGCGGGTTTGGCTTTTCATAGGAGTTCCCAGGTTCAGCGGCGTATCGTCGCCTCATGGCTGCGGCCATGCGGTGCTCGCGGTATCGATCCCATGCGGCTTCCTTGCCGGGGCGGGGCGTGCCTGGGGCGGGGAAACGGAGCCTCGCGTATCAATAACTCCTGCCGTTGTCGGGCAGCAGCGAAGCTTGCGGGCTTTCTCTGGCGGTTCGACGTTCGGCGGGTCGCTGTCGTGATGCGTCGTCGCGGGGCAGCAGAGGCAGGCGAGGACGGAGGTGCTTTTGCTGGTCACGTGCCCGCAGTAGTCAGGGTAAGGTGATAAAGGCCGGTGTGAGAGATCGACGGGAAGGGCGGACATGGTTACGGGTGACGCCATGGTCAGCGACAACGACACCGTGCTCGGCGAGAGCACGGATGCGTTCAAGGCGCTCGGCGACCCCGTCCGGATGGATCTGTTCCTCCGCATCGCAACGGTCGACGAGGTCTCGTGTACGGATAGGGGTTTGAAGAACAACCGGGGAGGATTGAACGTTATCGCTGGTCACCAGGCTGGCTCAGCTTCCGTCGGAGACTGGTCACGTGCTCGTCTCCGAAGCTATGACCAGCTATGATGTTCACCAGTGTTTAATCTGTCACGGATTTTCCCCAGACCCCAGCCTGACCGCTGAGCGGACAAGTGATGCGACGGCCGGTGAGTGGCTGCTTGGCGGCCATGCGATCACTGTGGTGACGTTCGGCGCGTCGACGATGGGCACCGCGACGTGTTCGGGCCACTGCCAGGCACGGCTGGAGGCAGGGATGACGAGCAGCGTTTTGCCGAGCGCCACGAGCTGAGCGAGCTGGGACTGAGTGTGCACTTCGGGTCCGGGCCCGTCCGGGTAGGACCCGTCGAGCCGGGGCCATCGAGCGATCGGCAGGTCCGGTACGTCGCGAACATCCGCCAGCGTGAGCTGATCGTGCGACGCGAGCGGGTGCTCTGCGGGAAGGATCGCGACCTGGCCTTCGACGCAGAGGTCCTCGGTGTCGAACCCGGCGAGGTCGTCAAACGGCTGGTGCATGAGTGCCACGTCAGCGTGCCCGTCGCGGAGCAGCCCAGCCTGCTCGCCGACCTCGCACAGGAGGACCTCGATCGGCGCCGCACCAGATTTGCTCGCAACCGCGTCGAGGAGCCGTTGTAGCAGTTCATGGGACGCCCCAGCCTTCGTCGCGAGCACTAGCGGCCGCGTCGGGTCCCCGGCACGCCGCGTCCGCCGTGCAGCGGCCGCGACCGCGTCCAGGGCCGATCTGGCCTCCCGAAGTAGCACCCTGCCGGGGTCAGTGAGCCCCACTCCACGGCGATCCCGATCGAGGAGCTCGACGCCGAGCCGCCGCTCCAGCTGGCGGATTGCGCGTGAGAGCGGAGGCTGTGCGATTCCGAGCCGAACGGCGGCACGTCCGAAGTGCAGTTCCTCGGCAACGGCGACGAAGTACCGGAGCTCGCGGGTCTCGAAATCCTCCACGGACGGAGCCTAACAGCTGATACTTGCTGAGTATCACAGCCTGCTGAAACGGTCTTGGACGAGGAGTGCGCGGTTCGCAGAGCATGGATCGTGTGAACGACACGAAGACCGCGCTGGTCACCGGCGCGAACAAGGGAATCGGTTTCGCCATCGCACAGGGGCTCGGGGCGATCGGCTGCACGGTCGCGGTGGGGGCTCGCGACGATGCCAGGCGCGAGGAGGCCGTCGAGCGCCTGCGTGCCGCAGGCGTCGACGCGTTCGGGGTCGCACTCGACGTCACCTCCGACGACAGCATCGCCGCGGCGGCGGCGACCATCGAGCAGACGGCCGGGCGGCTCGACGTGCTCGTCAACAACGCAGGCATCTCTGGCCGGGCCGACGGCGACGCACAGGATCCGACGACGCTCGACCTCGACGTCGTCCGCACCGTCCTTGACACAAACGTATTCGGGGTCGTTCGGGTGACGAACGCGATGCTCCCGCTGCTGCGCCGCGCAAACTCGCCGCGCATCGTCAACATGTCGAGCGATATGGGCTCGCTGACGCGGCAGACCGGCCCGATCATGGCCGCGTACGCCCCGTCGAAGTCCATGCTCAACAGCATCACGGCACAGTACGCCCGCCGACTCGCCGATACGAACGTCATCGTCAACGCTGGCTGTCCCGGCTATGTGGCAACCGACTTCACCGGCTTCAACGCGCCGCGGACGCCCGAGCAAGGTGCCGCGGTCGCAATCCGGCTCGCCACCCTGCCGGACGACGGGCCGCGCGGCGGCTTCTTCGACGACGAGGGCGTCGTCCCCTGGTAACCCCGGACGGAGGGGAGCTCCTTCCGCACCGTCAGGAACGCCTCCCCGTAATCGGCACGCCCTACCCCCGCACCACAGGGGCCGGTAGCGGTGTGACCACAGGGTCGAGCAGGTGAACGGTCTGGTCGGTGTGCAGCGGGCACCGGTGGGGACCTTGATATGGGGTTGATCCAAACGGTGGGCGATCCTCTGCGTGTTGCGGATTCGCTGTGCTGGGCGCGTCCGACGCCAGGGTGGATTCCCGGTGTTGGGGAGATCCCGGGACGCAAGCAGTTGTTGACGGAACGAGGGGACTGGGGCGCGGTCGTGGGATCAGTCAACCGCCATCCGGTCGACGACGTGCTCGGCGATCGCGAGACTCGAGGTCGCGGCGGGCGACGGCGCGTTGCGCACCGTGGTGATGCCGTCCTCGTGGCCGATCCGGAAGTCGTCCACGAGTGCCCCGTCCCGCTCCACGGCCTGGGCACGGACGCCGGCACCGGCGCGCCGCACCTCCTCGGCGCCGATGGACGGCACATAGCGGCTCGCGGAACGCATGTAGGCCTTGATCGAGAGGCTGCCCCACATCTCCGCTGCGCCGGTACGCCAGTGGGTGCGGGCCATCCGCCAGAACCCCGGCCAGGTGGCCATGCTGCGCAGGTCGGCCGGCGCCATGTCGCGGCGGTGGTAGCCCTCACGATCGAGGGCCAGGACGGCGTTCGGACCGACCTCGAGCTCCCCGGAGACGCGGCGGGTGAAATGTACGCCGAGAAACGGGTAGCGCGGGTCCGGGACGGGGTAGATCATCCCGCGAACCAGATCGCGCTTGGGCGGGGCGACGCTCATGTACTCGCCCCGGAAGGGCACGACCCGCGGGCCGTCCACACCATCCCCCAGCCGCGAGACCCGGTCGGCCTGCAGTCCGGCGCACACGACGAGCCGGTCGACCGGGTGCACACCACCTGCGGTTTCGAGGTCGATGCCGCCGACCCGCCGGCGTACGCCGGTCACGGCCGTGGACAGCAGCACGCGTCCGCCGGCCTTCTCGATGTCCTCGCCGTATGCCCTCGCCACCGCGGCGTAGTCGGTGATCGCGGTCTCCGGCGAGTGCAGTGCGGCCAGCCCGGCCGCGTGCGGCTCGATCTCGGTGATCCCCGATCCCTCGACCCGTCGCAGCCCGGGTACGCCATTGCGCCGCGCGGTCGCCTCGAGGGCGTCGAAGCGGTCGAGTTCGGAACGGTCGACCGCGACCACGAGCTTGCCGCACTCGTCATACGGCAGCCCCCGCTCGGCGCAGTACTCGCGCAACATCGAGCGGCCACGTGTGCACAGTTCGGCCTTGAGGCTGCCGGGCTTGTAGTAGAGGCCCGCGTGCACGACACCGGAGTTGTGCCCGGTCTGGTGCACCCCGAGCCGATCCTCCTTCTCGAACACGACGACCCGGGTGTTCTCGTAGCGTCGGCTGAGCTCGCGCCCGACCGCGAGACCCACGATGCCGCCGCCGACGATGCCGATGGTCTGACCGGTCACCGATTCCCGTCCTTCCTTCTTGCGTTGGTCCAACGCTCGTCAGTTCAGCATTCGTCACTCGACGAGGCGGAGCGCGACGGTCTTGACACGGGTGTGGAAGTGAAGCGCTTCCTCGCCCTGCTCCTTGAACGACGAACCCGAATCTCGGAATCCGCCGCGTGCTGGGATGGCGACCTGACGATCCCATCGGGGTCGCTGTGCCGTTCGCCGTCGTCGTGTGGGCCGGTAAGCACGATCATGGCCAGCTCGGCCACGGCGGTCCCGACGACGTGGAAGCCGCTGTCACATGCCCTCGCCGATCCGCGCACGATGGCTGCCGTAGACCGCGTCGCGCACCTGCATGTCGGCCAGGAAGTCTCCCGGGAAACCAAGCTCGATCGAACTCGCCTTGTCCAGCTCGGCGAGGTGATCAGTGGAAAGCTCAATGTCGAGGGCGCCGAGGTTTTCGCGCATCTGCTCGGCCTTGCTGACGCCGATGATGGGAATGACCCGCCCCGACCGACGACGCAGCCACGCGATCGCCACCTGCGTCGCCCTCGCACCAATCTCACCCGCGACGTTCTTCAGGGCTCCGACGAGCGGATCCTTGCTGCCCCGCGCCAAACGACCTCCACCCAACGGCGACCAGGCGGTCACCGCCAGCCCGAGCTGTGCGGCCATGGGGACCAGTTCCCGTTCCACCGTTCGCTCGCCCAGGGAATACGGCACCTGCAGACCCGAGAACGCCGTCCAGCCCCGCAGCGTTGCCAACGTGTTCGCCTGAGCCACCTCCCAGGCATACCAGTCGGAGACCCCGACATAGAGCACCTTGCCCGCTCGAACCTGATCGTCGAGGGCACGCATGGTCTCCTCGACGGGGGTCAGCATGTCCCGAGCGTGTACCCAGTACACGTCCAGGGGGCACCATGTCGACCTCTCAGTCCAGTGGAGGCTGCGGTGTAGTCGGTGGGAGGTGCGGTGGTTTGCTGCCGCGTCGGCGTGTGCGGTGGGCCAGTTCGGCGGCCAGGCCTGCCACGGCGAGGTCACCGTCTGGTGCACAAGCTCCAGCAAGGAACCGAGCATGGCTACTCGCTATGCGATGTGTGTGGCTGCTGACGCCGCCGCAGCAACGTGGTCAGAGCACGCCCGCCAAGTCCGGTCAGCAGGACTGCGGTGCCGACGAGCACACTGGGCAGGGGCAGGGTGGCGGCCAGCAACAGGCATCCGGCGAAGCCGAGCACGGTCAGCGGGCGCAGCCAGTGGCGCTGGGAGCCGGGCAGGGTGAACGCCGAGGCGTTGGCCAGGGCGTAGTAGCCCAGCACGGCGAAGCTGGAAAACCCGATCACTCCGCGCAGGTCGGCGATCAGCACGATGACCAACACTACCGTGCCCAGCAGCAGTTCGGCGCGGTGTGGGACCTGATAGCGCGGGTGGATGGCTGCCAGCCAGGTGGGTAGTTCGGCATCGCGGGCCATGGCCAGGCTGGTGCGACCGATGCCGGCCATCAGCGACAGCAACACCCCCGCCGAGGCCACGGCGCCACCGATACGCACCAGCATCGCCAACCCGTCGAGACCGCCGGCACGGACGGCGGCGGCCAGCGGCGCCGTGGAACCGGCCAGTGTCCGGGGCCCGACGGCCAGCAGTGCGGCCAGGCCCACGAGCGCGTAGATGACCACGACGAGGCCCAGGGCCAGCGGGATCGCCCGGGGGATGGTGCGGGCCGGTTCGCGGACTTCTTCACCGAGGGTGGCGATGCGGGCATAGCCGGCGAAGGCGAAAAACAGCAGCGCGGCCGCCTGCGTGATCCCGAGGAACCCGTGCGGAAACCACGTGGTCAGATGTGCCGGGTCGGCCGCTCCACCGCCGAGGCCGGCTGCGATGACTCCGGCCAGGGCCAGCAGAGTCAGCGCCACCAGCACGCGGGTCACCCGGGCGGTCCTGCCCACCCCGAGATAGTTCACTCCGGTCAGCACCACGACCGCCGCGACCGCGATCGGCACGGGATGGGCCGGCCAGGCATAGGCACCCAGTGTCAACGCCATGGCCGCGCAGCTGGCGGTCTTGCCGACCACGAAACCCCACCCGGCCAGAAACCCCCAGACGGGTCCGAGCCTGCGATTGGCGTAGACGTAGGTACCACCGGATTCGGGATAGCACGCCGCCAATTGAGCCGAGGCCATGGCGTTGCAGTAGGCCACCACTGCCGCCAGCCCCAGCGCGAGCAGCAGCCCGGAGCCCGCCGCGGCCGCAGCCGGCCCGAACGCGGCGAACACACCGGCGCCGAGCATCGAGCCCAGCCCGAGTACCACGGCATCGAACACCCCCAACCGGCGCGCCAGCTGCGGGGACGACTCAGCAGATGTGGCAGACACGAGAGGGCTCGCTTCCTTCGCGCATAACCAGAGTGGCCAAAAACCGCCGGACGGGCCTCGGCGGGGTCATTGGGCGGTGTCCGGCTGCATGGTCCGGGTGCATGTCCGGGCGGGGTGGGATGGCCAGCCGCTTATCCGGCGACCAGGCTCCGGCGCCGACGATGAGCAAAAGCAGCAGACTCCCGAGCATGGCGACCAGGACCGGGATCACCGACCTCGGCGCATGGGTGCCCAGCAGCCACACCCGCCAGGACGATGCCACGGATGCAGTAGTGGTCATGTGTGCTCCCTAACCGTTTGCCTCGGTGCCGCTGCCGCGGTCCCCGAGGACTTCGCCGGCCAACTCCCGCAGCGCGGCTCGATCGGCGGCCAGGGCCTCACGCCCGGCGTCGGTGGCCCGGTACACCCGCCGCATGCGGCCCTCCACGGTCTGTTGTTCGGAGACCAGCAGCCCGTCGGCTTCCAAGCGGTGCAGCGTGGGATGCAACGTGCCCGGACTGATCTCATAGCCATGACTGGCCAGTTCACGGGCCATCCACGCGCCGTGGATGGGCTCCTCGGCCGCGTGATGCAGGATGTTGCAGCCGGATCGCCCCCCCCCCCGCTGAAACTCGTGCATCGTCTGCTCCACCTCGACGCCTGTCCGTCCCACCCGACACAGGAGCGACGGAACCGATATCGGAAACCGATACTACGTCGTGGAAAGATCCACTCACCGCCACTGATGTCGGCCGAACCACCCGGGCTCAAACTCGCCCATTAAGCCGCTGTCGATGGGGCGACGGCCCGGTCCGGTAGCGACCAGCTCTCGGCGCCGGACCGGCCTGCTGCCGACAAGCTCCACGAGCAGTTTCCTCGCCCGTCAGGCCACCGGTGTCCGGCACGTCACCGGCGTCAACCCGGGTACGGTCCCCAGGCTTGGCGTTGCGTGGCCGCGGGCTTGCGCCCAGCTTGCCCGCGCGGATGAGGACCGCGAGGCTGTCCATGATCACCCGGCTGCTGATCAGCGCGGACTGCTCGGCCCAGTCGTAGGGCGGGGAGCATTCCACCACCTCGATGCCGACCAGTCCTGGTTCGGACACCCGCCGGATCAGGTTCAGCGCCTCGCGGGCAGCAACCCGCCCGGTTCGGGCCAGCCGGTGCCGGGCACGAACCCGGCATCGAGCACTTCGATGTCGAACGACTTCTCCAGGTTGCCGGGGATGGTCAGCACATCGCCGATATCGACGACGTTGAGCTGTTCGCGCAGGTCCACTCGGAGTTCGTAGGAGTAGGTCCCGAACAGGTTGGTGGCGCGCCGAATCCCCCGCGGACCGAACCGAGCGCCCGGCCGGTAGGTCGCGCCCGCGTCCAACGGCACCCCGAAGATCGCCACCTCGACATCGGCAATGTCGTGCACGTTCTCCGTGAACGGCGACTTCAGGAACGTGCCGCGCTCCCCGGCGAAGTGCGGCAGTTCACTCCGCGCGAAGGTGGACAGGGTCCGGTCGTCCAGTTCGCGGAGTCCACTTCGGACTGTGTTCACGAAGTTTCGGGAGAGGGCGGTGTCGGGCCTGTGTGACCAGGTCGCCGAGCACAGCCCGGGATGGTTGCCCCGGCTGAGATTCCGAGGGGGTCCCGGCGCGGGAGCTGCCGGCTCGGCGTCCGGCCCGGTCAACCGTCGCGGTCCTCACCGGTCGGAGTGGCGACCGGAGTGGGGTCGGGGCGAGTGCGGATGAACAGCGCCGCGATCAGGGCGAGCACGCCGATGCACCCGGCGACGACGAACGCGGTGCGCAGGCCGGCGGCGTCGGGGCCGCCGGAGTGGTCGACGCTGCCGAGGGCGGCGACGGTGACGAACACGGCCGTGCCGAACGCACCGGCGACCTGCTGGAGCGTGGTGAGGATGGCGCTGCCGTGGGAGTAGAGGTGGTCGGGCAGCCCTCCGAGTGCCTCGGTCATCAGTGGGGTCATCATCAAACCGAGCCCGGCCATGAGCAGCACGTGGATACCGATGACCGCGGCCAGCGACGAGCCCGGGCCGAGCGCGGTGAACAGCCACAGCGACACCGCCATGGCCAGCGCCCCCGGAATCACCAGGGGGCGAGCCCCGAACCGGTCGAACAGCGCCCCGACGGGACGGCCGAGCAGCCCGAGGACCAGCCCACCGGGCAGCAGGGCCAGTCCGCTGACGAACGTGCTGGTGTGCAGGACGGTCTGCATGTAGAGCGGCAGCAGGATGGAAGCGGCGCCCAGCAGGCACATGAACAGCAGGACGGTCAGGATCAGAGCCACCACGAAGCTGCGGTGGGTGAACGGGCGCAGGTCGAGCAGGGCTCGGTCGTGGCGCTGCAGGCGGGTCTGGCGCACCACGAAGATCGCGAGCGCGACGATCCCGACCACGAGCGGTAGCCACGGCGGCAGCGGCTGCTCCCCACCACCGGACTTCCCGAGAGCGGACAAGCCGTAGAGCACACCGCCGAACCCGACCGCGGACAGCAGCACCGAGAGCAGGTCCAGCGGCACCGACCTGGTGTGGCTGTCGAGGCGCAGCCAGATTGCTCCGATGACCAGTGCGGTCACCGCCAGTGGCAGCACGATCCAGAACATCCAGCGCCAGCCCAGCGAGGACAGCACCGCCCCGCCGATGGTCGGTCCGAGCGCGGGGGCGACGGCGATGACGATGGTGATCGTGCCCATCGTCGCGCCGCGCCGCTGGGGCGGTACCAGGCGCATCACCGAGGTCATCAGTAGCGGCAGCATCACCGCGGTGCCGCAGGCCTGCACGACACGCCCGACCAACAGCGTCCCGAATCCCGGTGCCAGCCCGCTGAGCAACGTGCCCAGGCTGAACAGCGCCAGGGAGGCAAGGAAGATCTGGCGCGGGGTGAACCGCTCGAGCAGGAATCCGGTGGTCGGGATGACCACGGCCATGGTCAGCAGGAACCCGCTGGTCAGCCACTGCACCGTCGTGGTCGAAACACCGAGTTCGACGGTCAGGTCCCGCAGCGCGACGCTCAGGATCGTCTCGTTGAGGATCATCACGAAGGCCGAGGCGACCAGCACGCCGATCAGCAGGGTGGCCCGCGGCGCCGCGGGACTTCGGTCGGGGGCCGCGGTCGGGGCGCTCGCGGTGTCGGTCATGGGCAGTACCTCGTCAGGAGCGGATTCGGTGTGGCGGGGCCGTGGTGATGTCGAGCGTCAGGATGTCGCGGTGCGGGCGTCGTCGAGCAGTTCTGCGACACCGTCCGCATCGCGCCGGTCGAACACCTCCGATGCGGAGAGCACGCATTGCCCCGTCCCGATGCACTCGGCCCGGGCGATTGCGATCTTCATCGCTAGCCTCCCTCCGACAGGGCTCCGGGCGCGGCTCGCTGGACCCGTGTTCTCATCAGGTGATTGATTCACCCGCACGCTAGCATTTAAGTCAGTCAACTGTCTGAGAGATGTGGCCCACAAGACCGCGTGAGAGGCCGACATGCGGTGCCTGTCGCCGCACAGGGCAGTGGCCACCGTGTCGAGAACGACTCGCTGGTGTCGGTGAGCAGAGGCGGGCGATCCCGAGGCCGGACGGCCCTACCCCACAGATCGTGTGCGGTAGCCTCTGGCGACCTCGCAACGCGCGACACGGCGCAGCGAAACCGGGTGCTGTTACCGCGCGTCCGATGGGGGAATTCGCAGTGATCAAGGGAGCGATACATGTCCATCGCAGCGGCCGGGCCCCGGGATCAGGGGCTCGCCGAAGCGGTCGGTGAAGCCGCAGAAGAGGCCACCGACGAGTTCGCAATCGACCCCGGAGACTTCATCTCCGCGCGGGAACAGGGCACCTCGGCGGATACCCGGATCGAACAGCAGACGGCACCGATCGGCGAGATCGGTGAAATCGTCAACCGCAGCGTTTCCGAACGTGGTGACGACGGAGGATGGGTCAATGTCATCTGCCCCGTGGTGATCCCCAAGCGCAGTGCGTTCACCACCGTCATTCTGCCGGTGCTGGCGCTGGCTGCTCTTGCCGTGATCGGGGTGCTGGTGACCACCTCGACCGGCACGGGGCAGGCGTGGTTCGGCCCGCACATCTGGGTGCTGCTGGTGATCGTGGCCGTGCTGTTGTGGGCGCGGCGCAGCGTCATCATGGTGCCGGACGGCTGCCAGGCGATGATCACCAAGTTCAGCAAGCTGGACCGAACGGTCGGACCCGGCCGCACGGTACTTCTCGACCCCCGCAAGCAGGTCAGCTATGTCGTGAACACGACGCGGGAGTACCCGTACAACGCGCCGATCAGCGAGGCACCCACCCGGGGCGGGATCAAGGCCTCGGTCGATCTGTTCCTGCAGTTCCGCATCGAGGATCCGACACAGTTCATGTACGCCCTGGGCGCCGTGTCCGGGTTCTCCGACAAGCTGTTCAATGCGGTCAGCGAGGTCACCCGGAGCCTGATCTACCAGCAGCGGGCCGAGGACATCTACGACCTCGTGGGAGAGAGCACCCAGGAGCTGCTGGACGGCCTGAACGAGCAGTTCCTCCCCGCTGTGCGGTTGACCAGCGCCAACATCACCCACGCCGAGCCCTCCGACCAGCAATACCGGGCCGACCTCGCCGCGCCGGAAATGGTGCGCCTGGCCAAGGAGGCCTACACCTATGAGCACGAGCTCAGCCTGCGCAAGGAGCAGGACGAAGGTGACCTGAACAAGGAATTGGCCTCGATGAACGAGAGCCTGTCCGGAATCAACGCCGAGATCGCCAACCACCAGGCGCAGATGGACACCGCACTGGAGCGGGAAACCAATCGCGCCAAGGCACAGGCGCGGCAGCGCTACGTCGAGGCGGAAAGCACCGCCAACGCCAACGCCGCGCTGCTGGAAGCCCAAGCCCTGGACATTCGGGCAGTCAGCGCGGCGGAAACTCCGGAGATCCTGGAGCACCGCTACGAGCAGGACGTGCTGAACAAGCTGGAGGGCCTCGCGGAGCACCTGCCGATGCTCGTCTCACTCGGTGACGGCGATGGTGGCGACATCGACTATCTCGCCACCGCACGGCGGATGCTGGGCATTTCCGAGGATGGTGCCGGGTTGTCCGACACGGACGTGGCTACGATCCGGCAACGTACCGAGGCAATCCAGGAACGCATCCACGCCCGGGAAGCCGAGATCAGCGACTTGCTGGCAGCAAGCGCGCACGACGTGACCGGCGACGAACCCCCTGCTGAGGAAATCCCCGGTGAAGAGACCTCTGGTGAAGAGATCTCCGGTGAAGAGATCCCCGGTGCGGACCGGATCGAGCAGATCAAGGCCTCGGTGACCGACGAATCGATGACCGGGCAGGCCGAGCACCTCGACGACCCGATCTCCGGTAGCACCACTCAAGGCAACGAGCAACACCAGGCAGGTGGGCAGTGATGGCGACCCAGCAACGCAGCTTCTCCAGGATCACCGATGCGGTCGCGGCATGGTCGAACATCCGCCAGCTCATCCGAGGCGGCGACGAGGGCAATCTCGTCCCCGTGGTGATCCCGAAGGACAATCGAGGCATCGGGTGGCTCGTGCTGCTGCTGGCAGCCCTCTACCTCGCCGGGACGGCCGCATTCGGTGGTGGGGTCGTGGCCACAGTCGCCTGGGCGGGCGCCGCGCTGGCGCTGGTGCTCGCCGTGATAACGCTGTGGCGTGGTTCGATCGTGGAGATCGAACAGGGCACGACCGGCGTCCGAAGCCGTTACGGCGCGTTCAGTGGCACCTTGTCACCCGGCAGGCACTACCTGTGGTGGCCGTGGGACAAGGTGGAGTTCGTCGTCGACACCACCACGGAGATCCCGTACAACGCGCCGGTTGCGGCCTGCCCCACCTCGGAGGACGTGCCGCTGAAGGCGATCGAGTTCTTCCTGAAGTTCCGCATCGACAACCCGGTCGACTTCGTGCGCACGATCGGCGCGGGCAACTTCGACGTGGTGCTGTTCAGCGCGGTGCAGGACGCGATTCGCCAGCGCGGCAGGCGAGTGCACACCGAACAGGCCTACGACCTGCGGGGCAGTGATGTCGAGGACATGCAGGCGACGCTGAACCGACAGCTCAACAAGTACGGTGTGCAGATCCTCGGCGCGAACATCCCGGACGTGCAATTGCCGGATCAGTACCAGCAGCACCTCGCCACCCGCGAGCGTGTCGCCAAGGAACTCAGTGCTTACGAGCGCGAGTGGGAACTGACACGGAAGCGACGTATCGACAATCTCCTGATGGAGATCGAGCGCGCCAAGAAGACCCGCGACGCCAAGCTGGTCGAGGTGAACGCGGCCCGGAACAGGGCGCGCCAGGATGTCGCCAGGATGCTGGAGGAGCAGGAAACCGAGGCGCAGCGGGCGCAGTGGGAGATCGAGACTCGCGGCAGGGCGACGCTGACCGAAGCGCAGAACGAGGCGAAGTCCCGTCAGCGACTCGGCCAAGCCTACCGCGACAACCGCGCCGTGCTGCACTATGAGCTGGCCCGGCGCAGGCTGGAAGTGGGCGAAAAGCTCGCCGGGCACGCGCCGCGTCCGGTCGTCGTGCACGGCGGTGGGGGAGAGACGTCGCCACTGTCCACGCTGATGCTGTCCCAGTTGCTGCCGAAGATGAGCTCGCAAGCATTCGCCACGGGCAACGGCGCGGGTTCGGCGACGGCATCCGAGGAAGGCCACAGTGCCTCCATGGGTGAGGCCATGCACGCGATCGGGCAGACCGGCGAGCTTGCACAGTCGCTGCTCGACCGTGACGGCTCGGGGAACTAGACACAACGCCTCAGGGCGTTGTGTCCGGCGACCTCAGTAGAACGCGAAGTGGGGAAGACCGCCACGGATTCGGTGCCGACCACAGCAATCCGCACCGAATCCGTGGAAGTCCTCGCAATGCGCCACCACGCCGGTGTTCGTGCTGGACGAGGAGACCTCGGTCGAACGGCTCGGTCGGTGGTTCGCCGACCGCTGGGGTAAGTCTGCGGCGGCGACGGCCAATGCTCGGCTGGACGCGCTGCGCTCGGCCGCCGCATGGTGGCGGATGCTGTACGAGACCGCGGCCCGCGCCGAGGAGGTCCTCGCGTTGGACGTCGACGAGCTGGACCTGCGTAACCGTCGCGCGAGGGTGCCGCCGTAAAGGCGGTGCGGCCGATGTCATCGTGTGGCGCACCGCCACCGCTCGGCTGCTTCCGCGCCTGCTGGACGGCCGGAAGTCAGAACCGGTGTTTCTCACCGACCGGCGTGCCCGTGTCGAGCTACCGCCGGTGGATGTGGACCCGGGATCCAGGCGAGCGCGGTTGTCGTATCGGCGCGCGACCGAAACCTTCGAGCAGGCCACCACGAACCTGACCGGTGGTCCCCACACGCTGCACCAGCTGCGGCACTCCACGCTGACCCATGCCGCCGAGGACAGGACCAACACCTCCACCCTGCTGGCTTTCTCCGGGCACAACATCGGTGGCCTCACTGGCCCGATGCTCGAAGGTCTCCCCGGAAGTGCTGACCCGTTGGCAGCATGCCCGCGACCCTGCCGCTCGTCGCCGGTGACATGCGGGGGGGCTCCTGTAGTGGGTCAGTCTCCGTTGGGTTCGGGGCTGGTGCGCTGGGCCGGTGGGTGTGCGGGTGGCACGGTATCCAGCACCGTGGTGACCAAAGCAGTGGCATCAGCCGGGGCGCCTCTCGAATTCCCGTGGCGAATCGGCAACGTGATCACCGAAGCCGACGTGGGGTCTGAAACCGGCAGGCTCTTGTGATCAACTGGCCTGTATTCCCGTTCCGGCTTGGTGGCTGTTACTGGTTGTGGTTGCCGGGGCGTAGCGATTCCAGGTGCCCCCGAGGATCAAAGGAACGACGAGCTGGCGCAGGAGCGCGCTGATGGTTTCCGGACGCAGCGGCTGACCTGCTCGCCGACCGGGGAACAACCACGGCGAGTTCGGGTTGGGCGTAGAGCAATGGTCCGGGCGCGGATAGGTGAGCCGATGGCGAATCCGGTCTCGGGCTGAGCACGGGCGCTGCGCCAGCGCAGGTAATCACCACCTCGGGAACGCCTCGGTCGACGTCGTCCCCGTTGGGCACAGGACCACACCCCTTCCTCAAGACACCGCGGTCGCGGATCGCTTCCGTGGCATCTGCCCCGCCCGATGACAGGGGTCACGGCTAGCTTCATCGGTATGACTGATCAACAGGCGGGCCGCACGATCGAAGCTCCTTTCGAGATCACAGAGTGGGACGAGATCGTCTACGAGGAACCCGGCGAGGGACCCAAGCTGACCCGGATCACGATCCGAAAGCGCTACCAAGGCGCGATCGAGGGCTCGGGAGTCGTCGAAGTACTCACAGCCCAAGGAACCGCGGGCGCCGGTTACGTGGCCTCCGAGCGGATCGAAGGCACGCTCGACGGTCGCGAGGGCACCTTCGTCATCCAACACGGCGGTCTGGCCGAGGGAACCAACCAGAGCAGCTACGGAAACATTGTCCCGGCTTCCGGCACCGGAAGGCTCACGGGCATCTCGGGCCACGCAAAGGAGGTTCAGCAGGAAGTCCTCACACTCGTCTACACGCTATGAGAGCCACCGTGCGGCCGGACTCCAGTCTCCGTGGTGACGACCTCGCTTCACCGGGGAGCAGCCACTGCTGGCATGGGTGCAATTGGGTAAGTAATGCGCGTCGATGTTACTTGGCGTGGTGACCCGGAATCGGCCAGGACTTCGGCGAGCTCCAGGTGCCAGCGGTGCAACTGGTCGACGGCATCGAACACGCCGTCGATCCCGGGCAGACCGCCATGTTCGACGGCGACACCCCGCAAACCTGCCGCGGTGCGGGCGCCGAAACCTGCCCCTGACCATGACCGTCCACCTACCGCCCGGTCCCGCCGCTGCCCCTGAGACCTGCCCAGCGCGCAGGTTACGCAGGTCTCGGGGGCGGAATCGCTATTCCGGCCAGGCGGAGTTTTTGATGACTTCGACGAAGTCGCCGCGGACGAATCCGGGGACGCAGTGGGCGAGCACGTCGGCCTTGACGTTGCCGAACGTCGTCTCGGGGCGGTCCTTGATGCCCTCGGTGAACGCGGCCAGGAGCCGGTTTTTGAAGTCCGGGGCGGGGATGCGCGGCGACCACGGCTGCGCGCTGCTCATCGGAGACCGCGTCGTAGCCGATGCCCAGCACGTCCAGTTCCACTCCCCGGGTGACCAGAGCGATCTCGGAGGTCATGTGCAGCGGGATCTCCGGTGTGGTGTGTAGCGCGATCGCCGTCCAGACCCGGTCGGCCTGCTCGCCGGTGACGCCGTGGGCGTGCAGGAACCGCCGCGCCTCGTCGGCACCGTCGATCTCGAAGCGCTGATCGGTGCGGCGGAACCGCTCGGTCAGCCCCAGATCGTGGAACATCGCCCCCACATGCAGCAGCTCCGGATCGAACCGCAGGCCCTGCTCGTGCCCGCGCAGCGATCCCCAGAAAAACACTCGCCGGGAATGATCGAACAGCAGCGGCGCAGTACGACGCCGCTGACGGAGGGCCGCTCCTCTGGTCGGGACTCCATCTCATAGCGGGACCGTGTACCGCACCCTGGAGGGCCTTCTGCCCCTGATCGACCTACTTCCCGGCAGCGCGGACGGGATCGACTACATCGCCGAGATCGCGGACGAGTACCTCACCGGGGAGAAAGGCGTAACAATCCCCGCCTGACAACCGGGTTCGGCGGGCACTCGCGCGAGTGACCGCCGAACCGGAACGTGAGTCGACGCCTTGCCGGGTCACGCGGCGCCCCGAATAATCGCTCCCGGCCGGGCACACCGGACCCAGCCCGGGCCTCATCGGATCAGGCCCGCCTGTGTTCCGTTCCGTCGGAGACACCGCGACGGCCCCGACGGAGCCACTCGCCGGTGCTTGCGGCGAGGGTGCACATGAGTGTGAAGCTCGGACCGAGCAGACCGACGCACACGAAGGGGAGCCCCATCTTCAGAAACCCCTCGGTGGAACCGTCCTCCGTGCCCACGAGCAGCACCAGAAGGGACACGATCAGAACGACGAGCGCCACGATCCCCCCGACCGCGCCCGTGACCACCATCCACCGTCCGGCAGGTCGGCGCAGCAGCAACATGACAGCCCCCACCCCCAGCGTTGCCACGATCAGGACGTTGCCCACGCCCGCGAGCAGTTCGAACAGCTCGACCCCGTAGCTCCACTCCTCGAACGCTGCGACCGCCCAGGACCCGTGCGCCAGCAGCCCCGGAGCCACGAGCAGCGCCGCGAGGACGGCGAGGAAGGCCCCGTGGCTCCCGGAATCCGAGCTTGGTGCCTCGGACACACTTCCCCTCGATCGACGACTGCCACGCCGCCGGGAAAACCCGGCAACGAAACGAGCCACGACCGTACCCGCCCCGGTTGCCCCGGAACGACACTCCATCCGGCTCGCGACGACGGCACTCACCCGGCAACACCTCGACCCGGGCATACACCTCGACGACAGCGTCCCGGCGGATGGTGGCAATGCGCTCCATCAACGAGATCACACCGGGCCGTTCAACTTCTCACGATTTTTCTCCAGAGCCCGGCTCTGTGGGGGCACCGGTGAGGTCGTTGCGGTCGGGATCGGTGTCTGCCGTGGTCAGCGCCAGGTCGCGGTGGACGGGCCGTTATTGCTGTTGCTGCTGCGGGAGGGGTGTTTGCTTGTTCAGCAGGGCGTGGAGGTCGCCGTTGGGCAGGGGATGGGAGAACAGGAACCCTTGGTAGGCGTCGATGCCGAGGGCGATGAGCAGGTGGAACTGGACGGTGGTTTCCACGCCTTCGGCCACGCAGCGGCGCCTGATGGCGTGGGCCATGTCCACGGCCGAGCGCACGATGGCGCGGTCGAACTCGTCGTTTTCGATGCCGGCGATGAATTGGCGGTCGAGTTTGATGCTGCCGACGGGGAGGTCCTTGAGGCGGGCCAGGGAGGAGTAGCCGGTGCCGAAGTCGTCCACGGCGAAGGTCACGCCTTGGTCGATCAGGGTCTGCATGGCTTGTCGGGTGGCGTCGGAGGGCTCGAGCAGGGAGGTTTCGGTGATCTCCAGGACCAACCGGTGCGGCTCGACGCCGGAGCGGGTGAGGGTGTTGCCGAGGGTGGTGAGGAAGTCGGCGTCGCCGGCGGTGCGGTTGTTGAGGTTGACCCACACTTGCACCGGTCCCGGCGGTGTCTCGGGCCAGTCGGCCGCCTGCGCCAGGGCGGTGCGCAAGATCCACTGGTCGAGGTCCTGGATCAGGCCGGCTTGTTCGGCGGTGGGCAGGATGACCGCCGGGGACAGCATTCCCCGCTCCGGATGCTGCCAGCGCACCAGGGCCTCGACGGCGATGGGTGACCGATTGCCGTCCACGACCGGCTGGTAGTACAGCTCAAGGGCGTCGGTGTGCAGCGCCTGAGCCAGGTGTCCTTCCAACTGCACCTGCTCGCTGACGTGGGTGAGCATGGCCTCCTCGGCCAGCTGCACCTGGCCAGGGCCTTGGCGTTTGGCGGCAAACATCGCCGCATCGGCATACCGCAGCAGATCCTCACCGCTGGCAGGCTCCGCCGGCAGCATCGCCGCGCCCACGGAGGCCGAGATGCGGATGAAGTGCCCGCGCAGGGGCACGGTCATGCGCAGAATCCCGGCCACGCGTCCGGCCAGTGCCTGCAGCCCTCCAGCTTGCTCGAGCTCGGTGCAGATGATCAGGAACTCGTCGCCGGACAGGCGCGCGACGGTGCAGCCCGGCAGCTCGGCGTGGCGCAGGCGCTGGGCCACCTGCGCGATCAGTTCGTCACCGGCGGCGTGGCCCAGCGAGTCGTTGACGCGTTTGAAGTTGTCGATGTCGCACAGCAGCACCGCCGTGTCTCCGGTGGCCTGCTGCAGCGATTCCTCAATGCCGCGTCGGTTGGCCAGCCCGGTCAGCGCATCGTGGGTGGCCTGCTGCTGCAGCAGCTCGGCCTGGTGCAGGTAAGTGGTGATGTCCTGAAAGATCACCAGCCAGAACTGGCTGCCCTCCTGGGACGAGGGGGCGTAGCGCACCTCGCAAATCACCGGCCGGCCGTCGCTGCGCATCAACGTGCGCTGGCGAGCCCCCGAGGGGCCGGTGCCGTGTTCGCGGCCGGTTTCGGTGCTGATCCCCTCGCTGCGCTCACGCGGGTGCAGCAACTCGGTGCCCGACATGCCCGACAGCTGTGAGCGCGAATACCCCGTCAGCCGGCGCAGCGCCTCGTTGGCCTCCCGGATCCGGTCGTGCTCATCGAACAGTCCCACCCCCACCGGAGCGAGGTTGAGCAGGTCGGAAAACCGCTGCTGGCCCGTTTCGATCGCTTCGTGCAACTGGGCGCTGCTGCGGGCACTGGAAAGCGCCACCGCGGCGTGGGCGCCCAGGATCCAGCCCACCTGTTCGGAGTGCTCGTTGAACGCGTTGGGCTGCGAGGAATAGAGATTCAGTGCGCCGAGGTTGTCCTGCTCGGTGAACAGCAGAAACCCCATCATGCTGCCGACCCCGAGCTCGCGGGCCCGCGGCCCGTAGCGCGGCCAGCGGTCCTGGGATTCGGTCAGGTCGGGGATGCGATAGATCTGCTCTTTCCCAACGGCCACATCGAAGCACGGCCCCTCACCCAACTCACCTTGGATGTGGTCCGACTTGCGGACGCGGTCGCTGCTCGCTGCCAGGGTCTGCACCTGCTGTCCGGCTCGCAGCACCAGCACCCCGGCATCGTCGCACCCATCGACGATGCCCACCGCGTGCTGCACGATCCGATCCAGAGTCCGCTGCACCGAATCCTGCTCGAGCAGGTCGCGGGCCATATCGGCCAGCGCCTGCGCCAATTCCTCCGGCTGCCTGCTCCCTGCCATGCTCACCGAATGCCCGTGGCCGCCCGGCCGACAAACCCTTGGCCGCGTGTGCATCGGGCGGCGTTTTGGCAGTTCACCGGCCTGTCCTCACCCGATAGTGCTGTGACCGCGAAGGTTGGTCGGGTTTGATCACGTGTCAGTAAGTCACATGCTGTCACTGATTCAAAAGTAATGACACGATGAACAATTTAGAGTCTTCATTGGGTAAATAGTGCGTGTCACACTGGAACCATGCCACACGACCATGGGGAACAGCCCGAAGGAACGGTCGGCGTCAATGGCCAAGGCCGAGTGACGCTGCCGAAGACGGTTCGGGAAGCCGCCGGGATCAAGCCCGGCGACACCCTCTACGTCCACACCGACAAGGACGGACAGCTCGTACTCGAAACCCGCCAAGCTCGCATCCGGCGCATCCGCGAGCTCGCGAACCCAACGGGAGCCACGGACTCGTTGGTCGACGAACTGATCGCCGACCGGCGTGCCGAGGCCGCCCGCGAGGCCGACGAGGACGCAGCATGAGCGCCGTCCTCGATGCCTCCGCGTTGATGGCCTGGCTGCGCGACGAGGACGGCGCCGACCAGGTCGATGAACACATCGAGGGCGGCGTCATCGGCGCTGTGAATCTCAGCGAGGTCGCGCAGAAGATCAGCCAGCACGGCGGCGACGGGAGCCGGGCAGCAGCTGAAGTCCTCGGGATGGGGCTGGTCCTCACCCCGTTCGCCGGTGAGGACGCGTTGGCCACCGCCGAGCTGTGGCCGCGCACCCACGCGCACGGGCTCTCCCTCGGCGACCGGGCGTGCCTGGCACTGGCCCACCGCCTCGACCGCCCGGCCCTCACCGCAGACCAAGCATGGAAGACACTGGATCTCGACGTCGAGATCCAGCTGATCCGATGACTACGGGCGCCGCCGCGAAATCCACGATCGGCTATGGCGACTGGGCCGACCACGGAGGCAACGAGGCACACCAGTTCTGCGGCGCCCAGGCCGCCGCTGCAGCCCGCACTGCTGGCGAAACTCGGCGTGACCATCGGCGTGAGCCTCCTGCGCTGGCCGGCCGGCGCGGTTAGCGGGCAGTTCGCCCTCTTGGTGGTCGGGCTCGGTGTGTGCCTGCCTGTATGCGGGCTGCGGTGTCCCAGGGCGGTAGAAGTCCCCGCGGCCAGTGCGGTCGCGGGGACTGTGATGTTGCTGGTCCTCTTTCGCTGGGGGTCTTCACTCGTGATATTGCGCTATGGTGTTGGCTGCGGGTGCGTAGTTCGCAGAGCTCTGGGGGCGGGTTCGATCGGTGTTGGTGCTTTTGTGGTGTTGTGGATCAGGGACCGGGTCCACCGTCTGGCTTCGGTGCGGGTTCTGCTCCATACCGTGGCCTGTCCGGTGTTCGGGCTGAGCACGGTCCGGCCTGGCCCGGAGTTGACGATGAGTTCGTCCGGTGTCGGTGTGTTCATGGGGCTCACTTCGGGATGGCGAACTTCGGCTTGTCGGTGATGTTCGTGGTCACGGCCGCGGAGTAGAAGACCGTTCCCTTCGGGGCGGTGAGGTTGGCCGGGAGTGTGAGCTCGTCGCGGCCACCGGGTTTGACCACCACCTGCCGCTGGCCGATGTATTGGTAGTCGGACTTGTTGAAGATGATTTCCTGCCGGATGTGGCCGGTGGAACTGACGCGGCCGACGGCGATACCGGGTTGGCCGTTGAAGGTGGTGGTCTCCTCGGTGACGGTGACGCCGGGGATCTTCAGGGCCGCGCGGTAGAGGGCAGCGCGTAGCTCGGACGGCACCAAACCGCTGGTCAGCACCCCGGAGAGGCGTCGGAACTGGGTGTCGGCACGGCTGTCGTTGAACACCACGGCCGATTCGCCGTGTCCGGTGGCCAGCGCATCCAGCAGTGCTTGCGGCTCATGGGGGAGCGAGGCCAGAAACTTCGGGGTCGGGTCCAGCCACGTGGCGGGTTTGTCCTCGATCGGCGTGCGGTGACTGTCCTTGGAGTTCCGGTCGCCGACCGCGCTGCCGGGATGTCCGGGTTCGATCGGGTGCATGGTGCGGCCGGTCTGCTTGCCGTGGTGACTCGGGCCTGCGAAGTACCGGGTTGTCGTCTCGAACCGGTCGGGATAGTGGTTTTTGACGTAGCGCTTGTCGTCGGCACTGCGAAACTTCGTCGCGATCGGCCCTGTCCGGGTTCGATACATCATGCCCTGGGCCTTGGAGGGTATCCACACCTCCTCGCGAGTCTTCTTCCGGAAGGCAATGAACGCGTCGTCCGGAACGGGAGTGGACGTGTGCTGCCCCTCCTTCGCGGGGATGCGGGCCAGCCGCCAGTGCTCTGTCGTGATGTGGGTGTACTGGCCGGGGCCCGGCTTCGCGGTGTCCGCGTTCTCGGCCGCGGTGTGCAGCACGTGAGCTACCGTCTCCACACGCGCGGTCCGGGACGCGCCGCCGGCCGAGCCGAAGCCGGCCACGTTCAGGCCGGCGCCTGCCACCACCACGGCGACCGCGGCGGCCCCGGCCGTGCGGGCGCGCCGAGCACCCCGAGCGCGCCTGCCGCGCCGCAGCACACTTTGCCAGGCCCGGCCCTGACCGTCCGGAGACAGCCCCGGCTCGGAGGACGCATCCCCCAAAGCCCGGAGATGGGTGATCAGGTCTTCGTCGTCGATGTTCACAATGCCACCTCTTCGATGTCCGATCCGGTGAATAGGTCCCCATAGGCCTTGCGCAGGTTCCCGAGTCCGTGGGCAGCCTGGCTTTTGACCGTGCCGGGCGAACAGCCCAGCGCCGCGGCGACCTCGTCGATGGGAAGGTCGTAGACGAATCGCAGCACCAACACGGCCCGTTGCCGTGGAGGCACCCGTAACAGGGCAGCCCGCAAGCCTTGACGCTCGAGCTCGCTGTGCTCCTGCTCCACCGGACGCTCCGGCACGTCGGCCATAGCGTGCTCGCGGCCACGTCTCCCGCGACGGGTATTGATGAACAGCCGCGTCACGGTCTTACGCAGGTAGGCCTGCGCGGTCGCCCGCCGGACCCGGCGCCAATGCGAATACATCCGCACGAACGCCTGCTGCGCGATCTCCTCACTCTCCGCGTGATTCCCACAGAGGGTGTAGGCATACCGGCACGCGGAGGCGAACTGCGCGGCGAAAAACTCGGCGAACTCGCCGTTTCCCACCGCCGCGGACTGTCCATCATCGTCTGTGCTCGCATGCCGCACCGCAAGTCCCTCCCAGGGCCAATACCCGATCTGCTCGACTGCTCTGCCCCCACTACAAGCAGGCGGCCAGCCAGGTTGTACGACGCCAACAAACCCACCCGAAAAGTGACCTGAACCACTGACATCGACGGGCACGACCCGGATTCGACCGGGCACTGGCCGCCGTCCGCGGCGGCGACACCCTCGTCGTGCCGAAACTCGATCGACCGGCCCGCTCGGTACCGGATGCTCGGCGCCATCGGTGACAACCTCACCGACCTGTTCTCCGTTGGACGAGCGGCCGTGTACCGCACCCTGCAGCGAGACTCGACCTCAGGCACGGCCGCGTGGCCGACGCTTTCCATGTGGCCGGCCGTAGCAATCGGAGAACCGGGCTTACGTGGAGGTTACTGGATAGGAGCACTCGCAGAGACACACGCCGGGATGCGTGCTGCCCTGTGCAAGTCTCCGTCGCTGTGGCAGTTCAACGCCGACCTGCATCTGGTGGGCTGGTTGACCGAGATGGGCTACGAGTTCGACGTGGTTACCGATGAGGACCTCCACCACGAAGGACTCGAAGCGATCGAACAGTACCGGGTGGTCATCACCGGCTCGCACCCGGAATACTACTCCGGACAGATGCTCGAGGCGGTGCACAGCTACACCCAAAACGGTGGCTGCCTGATTATATGGGCGCGAATGGTTTCCACTGGGTCATCAACCACTACCCGGAAAACGGAAACATCGTCGAAACGCGGAAAGGCAACGGCTCGCAGACATGGCGAGCCGAACCGGGCGAATACCACGTGTCATTCACCGGCGAGTACGGCACCATCTGGCGGCACCGCGGCCGCGTGGATGTTCGACGGCATCGACCTCGACGAACAGCTCGGAAACTTCGGGCTCGTCGGCGACGGCGCCGCCGGCTTGGAACTCGACATCTACGACGCCGAACTCGGTACGCCACCCGAAACAATGATCGCGGCAACCTCCGAAAGCCACACCGATGTCTATCTCGAACTTCTCGAAGACCAAGGATTCAACCAGCCCGGCCTCTCGGGCACCCAAAGCGGACGGGTCCGCGCCGATATCACTTACCGCCCCACACCCCATGGAGGCGGCGTATGGTCCGCAAGCTCCATCGTCTACTGCGGATCGCTGTCGCACAACAACTACACCAACAACATCTCCCGGCTGACCAAGAACGTACTCGACCGATTCCTATCCGATCAGCCAACCCCCCCGGAATATCCTCACAGGAATAAAGCACGATCCAGCCGTTCAGGACCGGCCTTCCGCTCGTCGGTGCTGGACGCCGTACTTTGCGCTCCGGGACACGCTTCGGGGCGCCGGCACGTGTCGAGGATCCACTGCTCGAAATGCGGCCTCCGCGCTCCACAACAACGTTTCCGTGAGCCGATCCAGCTCGGCGAACGTGACGGGGGATCGAGGGACCTGCTGTTCTCCGAACGTGTACCCCGCGATGGCTTTTGCGGTGCTCATGGGACGCTCCCTTCTTCCCTCAGAAAGCCATTGGGTACCCGGTGTGCAGGATGTACGCCACCCCACCGCGCGCCCGCTGCGCTACGCCCGCCCGAGATGGAGGTGCGCGTGGGCGCGCGCGGACACCTGCCCGGCCGGCCACCACAGTGGGCAGGCTCGCTGTCTGCGACGCGTGTTCGCCACCCGCGGTGCGCGGATGTCCGCGGCGTCTGTAGCACCGTCGCGTACGGCCTGCAGATGCGCGCTCGAGCAGGGTGACACACCGAGTGGCATCGGGGCAGCCCGTGCATCCCTACAACATGCACCCCGGCCAGCGCTGGGTCCTTCCTCCCAGGGTGGGGCGGGCTCAACAAGCTGAAAGCATTGTCACGATTGTCGCTTTTGTCTGGATACCAGGATCGAGTGTCTGGATAATGATCCACAGCGATCCTCGCTGTCACCGTGGCGGCGAATGTCGACGAGGAGGTAGCAACGGTGGGTTCCTGGTTCGATTCGCTGCGCCCGGCCAAGCGCGATCATGGTTCACGTTCGGGCAGTGGCGGCCACAAACGTCACCGCTCCGGTAGCGGCAGCGACCACAAGCGTCGCAACCGCTCGGGCGACCGCAGCGACTCCAACCGCCGCCACCGTAGCGATAGTTGACGTCGGTGGTGGACACAGCGTTGTCGACCGGGTCAGCCGTTCCGGCCGGCTCGGCCGGTTCCTGCTCCGAGGAACCGGTCCGGTCCAGGCGACCGGCGAAGCCCGCGACAGAACCCGGAGCATGGTTGTCGCCGGGATACCGGGTCGTCGCGCACTTGCGGCGCGGAAATCGACTGGATGTCTACGACCTGTGGAGCGAGGAACGGTCCTGTCGCTGCGTCGGTAAAACCGTGCGCCCGGAACACGCCGACGACGAGTCCGTGACCGGATGGTTGCGCAACGAGGGGATGCTCCTGACGACGTTGACGCACCCACACCTGGTACGTGGCTACGACACAGTGCTCACCACGGAACCGATCCGCCCTCTCGTGATCACCGAAACCCTGCCGGGCCACACCCTGAGCCTGCTCATCGCAGAACACGGAGCTCTCGCACCGGACGACGTCGCCCTGCTCGGAGCACACCTGTGCTCGGCGCTCGGTTACCTGCACCGCCGGGGATGGAACCATCGCGATGTCAAGCCGTCCAATGTGGTCGCGTTTGGCGGGCGCGCCGTACTGCTGGACCTGAGTCTCGCGTGCCGCACAGGCACACGCGGCTCCGGCGGTACCTTCGACTATCTCTCCCCGGAACAAGCACGTGGCGAGGAGACGACCGAAGCCACCGATACCTGGGGACTCGGCCTCACCCTGTACGAGGCGCTGTCCGGGACGACGCCGTGGGCGGCGGTGTCACACCGGGAACGCCGCGAGGACGGCACACCCCGCTACCCGCAGCGCGACAGCACTGCCGCACCGTTGCGTACACACCGGAACCTCCCCACCGCGCTGGCCGAAACCGTCGACGCCTGCCTCGCACCCGAACCCGGCTGCCGACCCACGATCGACGAGGTATCAACCCGCCTGGCCACCTGGTCGGGAATCGATCCAGCCACCGTGGAAGAAGCCCCATGAGGCAAGATGGGGCACTACCGCGTCATTCGTGTAGCTTCCCCGCGCGGGGGCATCGTCGAGCAAGGCGTGCTGACGTAGGCGGGTCCTGAGCATCTAGTCTTCCTCGCCGCGGGCCGTGGAGGCGCGTACCTCGTTCCACGCGCTGGTGGGGAAGTCGCAATTTCCCCACCCGGGTCCCTGGGAGTGATCCCCGGGTGCGTAGCGGGTCCAGGTTCCGCCGACCTCGGTGACGGCCCGGGGACGTGATCGTGGGTGTAGCCGAGCATCCTGGCGACGACGGGTGCGGGTGCTTGGAGAACGAGCTGGCGCAGTGCTGCCGTTCGGTGAGCGAGTGCCGGGATTCCGCGACCTGCTGACCCCGCAAGAGAACCTGCGTTCGTTCGGCCTTCGGGAACCGCGCGCCCTCACAGACCGTTGCCGGGGCGAGGCGTGATCGCGACTCCCGTGGCCACGGAGGGACCGGCAAGTTTGCCCGGCCCGTGATCGGGGTAAAGCGGCGGCAGCCCTGAGGGCCTCATGTGGTCCGTATACCGACCTGGCGAGAGGAGAGGCCGACATGAGCATGATGGACAAGCTGAAGGAGCTCGCCAGCAAGAGCCCGGACAAGGTCAAGCAGGGGATCGACAAGGCGTCGACCTTCGCCGACGAGAAGACCAGCGGCAAGTACCACGACAAGATCAGCAAGGGTTCCGAGCAGGCCCGGAACTTTGTCGACAAGCAGGGATCGCAGTCCCAGGGCGGCCAGGAAGGTCAGCAAAGCCCCGGGCAGCAGGGACCCAATCAGAGCGGCGACCAGTCCCAGGGTGGTGACCAGCCCCGCCAGTAACCAACCACATCGGTAATCAGCAGTAGCGGGCCGGAAGGGGTTTCGCTCCCTTCGGCGCGCCCGCTCCGGAGCACGACCCAGGGGTGCGATGCCGCCCGAGTCGGTCGGCGCCAGGGGTCCGACATCGGTCAGCCGTCGAGGAGCGCGCACGCGACAACTGCCATGATGACGTATCCCTGGAGGATCGCTCCGGCTGTCACCGCGTCCAGGTCGAACGCTGCCTGAACGTCGGCGGTGGGGTGGCTCCAGCGCTGGACGAACATCCAGGCCCCACCGGCCACGGTGAACGTGCGGAATGCCGGGATGGTGAAGGCGATCACGGCGAGGACGTGCAGCACGCCTCCGCCACGGGTACCGCGCAGCCGCTCGATCGCCGGCCGCGGTGCGCGGGAAGAGCCGGTGAGAAGCAGCGGCAGGGCGACGTTCTCGCGCGCGGGCAGCTCGGGCAGGAGCTTGCCCCTCCTGGCAGACGGAACCGAGCTTGTCCCGAGGAATTACGTGCTCACCCATACGGTGAGCACGTGCTTCTCGGTGCCTTTCCCGAGCACGGTTTCGTTGGTTATTCGTCGGCGATTGCGGCCACGACCGGGACGCGGGCGGCGCGGCGGTGTCGGTCAGCGTGCGTGCCAGGTGTGTGGCCTGCTGCGTGCTCACCCCGAGAAACGACTTGTCGGCATACCGCGGGGACTCGCCGGGATCGACGAGGCCGACGATGCGCAGCGTCCGGCTCGCGGAATCGAGACCGTCCACGTTCACGGTGACGGTCTCGCCGAGGCTCAGCCCGCTGCGCTGGGCAGTGGCCCGATCGAGAACCGCCTCGCCGGGCTGGGCCGGCAGTCGGCCCGCCGTGACTTCCGGCCAGCCCAGCCTCGAGTCACCGGGGACGCTGACGAGGGTGCCGGCTACGGTCGGCCCGCTGGGATAGTGCACCACCGCCCGGTTCGACACGCGTATCCGCACGTACGCGCCACTGACACCGTCGACCTGGCGCACGGCGGCCGCCACATCGCGGGGGACATCGGTGGTGCCGCCGGAAGTGGTGACCACGACGTCGGCCCGTCCCAGATTCTGGTTGTAGGTGCTGGTCAGCGCGGTGCGCATCGCGTCGGTGAACAGGAACGCGGCGGCCAAAAACGCCGTCGCGGCCACGATGGCCACCGACGACAGCAGCAAACGGCCCATGTGGGCGCGCAGATTCGCCAGAGTGGTCTTCAGCACGACGGGTTCACTTCTCCAGTGTCTTCAGCGTCTCGAGGATGCCCTCGGTGGTCGGAGTGGTCATCTCGCCGGCCAACTGGCCGTCACGCAGAAACACCACCCGCTCGGCGTAGCTGGCCGCGGCCGCGTCGTGGGTGACCATCACCACGGTCTGGCCCAGCTCGCTGGCCGACATGCGCAGAAACGACAGCACCTCCGCCCCGGAGTGGGAGTCGAGGTTGCCGGTCGGCTCGTCGGCGAAGACCACCTCCGGGCGGGTGATCAGAGCGCGCGCAGGCCACCCGCTGCTGCTGGCCGCCGGACATCTCGCCGGGCCGGTGCCCGAGGCGGTCACGCAGGCCGAGTGTGTCGATGACCTGGTCTCGCCAAGCCGGATCGAGATCGCGTCGGCCGGCGATGTCCAGCGGCAGGTGGATGTTCTGCTCCGCGGTCAGTGTGGGCAACAGGTTGAACGTCTGGAACACGAACCCCACCCGCTGCCTGCGCAGCAGGGTCAACTGCTTGTCACCCAAGCCGACGATCTCGGTGTCGCCCAGCACCACCGAACCCGACGCGACCGTGTCCAGACCGGCCAGGCAGTGCATCAACGTCGATTTCCCCGACCCGGACGGGCCCATGATCGCGGTGAAGGCCCCGGAAGCGAACGACGCCGACACGTGATCCAGTGCCGTGACCGGGGATCTCTCGGTGCCGTAAACCTTGACCACCTCGCGGGCGGTGACGGCAACTGCTCGGGTGTGCTGGTCACGAGTGTCCTCAGAGGCTGTCACCGGCACCAGGAACTCCTTCCCTGCGCCCACGGGCGCCTCTCGATGTGATCCGGGCGCGCCCTTCCCCGGTCCGTCGTTGCGGGGTTTTCAAGGCCGCCGACTGTGCTCTGCACGGATACACAGTCTGCGGCCCACAATCGTGATCCCACATCGCACGCAGGATCGGGATTCGCCGTAGAACCTGAGGACGAGCTCGCACACAGCACTACCGCCCAGGTCGCACACGGTTGCCCCGGATTCACGAGGAGTCGCGTGTGCTCCCGGTCTCGGAGCGCCGAGTTCGCGGATTCTCCTGCCACCGGGAGAGATTCTCGTTCTCGGTGGGGAGCATGCCGTAGCAGCTGTGCACACCGCTGGTGGTCACGTGTCGGTGCGACCTGGGGAGTAGCCGCATGTCCGACCGACGCTGGCCGTCACGGTTCCCAGCCGAAACGTAACCTGACAGGCGTGTATCGCGCCGTAGGAACCTGGATACGCGAGCTACCCGCGGCTTGTCGACACGGCCCTCGCAGCACCGCTGCTGATCCTCAGCACCGCGGGCGTGGCCAGCGTGTCCGATGCCCCGATCTGGTGGATGGCGCTGCTGGTGGCCGGCGGACAGTGCGGCCCGGTGCTCATCCGACGCGAATGCCCGATGACCGCGTTCGTGATCGCGTCGTGTGCGGCGTTTGCGCAATGGCTGCTCAACATGGGGCTGTTGCCGGCCAACCTCGTGCTGTTCGCCGCGCTCTACAACGTCGCCTCCCGATGCCGTTGGCACAGCGCGGCATTCGCGGCTGCCGTCGTGGAGCTCGGCGCCCTGCTGGCGAACATCCGGTGGTTCACGTCAGCCGGTGGGCCGCGCATGCCAGTGGAACTGATCCCGGCCACGATCCTCATCGGCTCCATGTGGATCTGGGGAAACAGCGTCCGCACCCGGCGGGCGTACCTGACGAGTCTGCAGGAACGGGCCGTGCAGGCAGAACGCGAGCGCGACAACCAGGCGCACATCGCGGCGGCAACGGAACGTGCCCGGATCGCGCGCGAGATGCACGACGTTGTCTCGCACAGCCTCAGCGTCATGGTGGTGCAGGCCAACGGCGCAGCATATAGTCTGCGCAGTCAGCCCGATCGCGCGGAGCAAGCTGTGACGACGATTCGCGACACGGGCCAGGCCGCTCTGACCGAGATGCGGCGCATGCTGGGAGTTCTGCGGGATGGCGAGTCCGAGAATGACTCGTATACGCCACAACCAGGGATCGCGCAGCTCGATCAGCTGGTGGAGGACGTGCGGGACTTGGACCTGCCCGTGGAGTTCACCGCGGAAGGGGTTCCACGAGCGTTGCCGACCGGCATGGAACTCGCGGTATACCGCATCGTTCAGGAAGCACTCACCAACACGCGCAAGCACGCCGGACCTCACGTGAGCCGGGCACGGGTGCGGTTGTGGTATGGCGATGACGTACTGGAAGTACGCATCTCCGACGATGGTCGTGGCGCGGTCACGTTTCTCGGCAGTACGACCGGCGGCGGGCACGGACTTGTGGGCATGCAGGAGCGGGTCGCCGTCTATGGCGGATCCATACACAGTGGCCCACAGCCTGGGGGAGGGTTCGAGGTCGTCGCATCATTACCCCTCAATGCTCCGATGAACGGTAGTTCCGATTAGCGACGACGTCCAAATTCCTCGTTCTACGTCAAACGCTATCAGACAAGTTCCGTCAAGGAGGGAATGCGGAAACGGTGACCGAATCACAGAATGGACCGGAGATCCGCGTCGTGCTGGCAGACGATCAGAAGCTCGTGCGGGAAGGTTTCCGCTTAGTCCTCGGAGCGCAGGCGAATATCGACGTGGTGGGCGAGGCCGAGGACGGCGAGGGCGTGTTGGACATACTTCGGACGCTCCCCGTCGATGTCATCCTCATGGACGTGCGCATGCCGCGAATGGACGGAGTGGAAGCTACACGGCGCAGCTGCGCGACGACCGGGAGCGCGCGTGTACTGATATTGACGATCTTTGACCTCGACGAGTACGCATACGCGGCACTCAAAGCGGGAGCAAGTGGCTTTATACTGAAAGACGTCTCGCCAGCGGACCTGCTGTCCGCGATCCGCTCCGTGCACTCGGGAGAAGCGGTCGTAGCTCCCAGCACGACACGACGACTTCTTGACCAATTCACGGGCCAATTGCCCAACACCGGCGAGACACCGCCCCCTCCCGCCTCTCTGGAGGAATTGACACCCCGTGAACGGGAGGTACTCGCTTTGATGGCACGCGGACTGTCGAATGCGGAGATCGCGGGAAGGCTCGTGGTCTCCGAAACAACGGTGAAGACCCACGTAGGGCGCGTGCTGACAAAACTCGATCTGCGCGACCGGGTGCAAGCGGTAGTGCTGGCATACGAGACCGGACTGGTCAACGCCCGGAACGCCTGACACTTCTGCTCGCCCTACCAGCGCTAGACCCAATACCGCTGATTTAGGTTGGGTGTGGCTGGTAGTGTGTGTTCATGCCCAGGCCTGGTCAGGTGACGTCGTCGTCGCGGGAGCGGTTGCCGGATCGGATTGCGATTGGGGTGCTCACGCGGGCGTTTCCGCCGGAGTTGGTGGACGAGGTGCTGGCTGCCACGGGGCGGGTGGAGCAGCGCAAACGGCTGTTGCCGGCGCGGGTGGTGGTGTATTTCGTGCTGGCGATGTGCCTGTTTCGTCAGGAAGGCTATGAAGAGGTCACCCGGCTGTTGACCAACGGATTGGCCTGGACACGGCACTGGCAGACGCAGTGGCAGGCGCCGACGACGGCGGCGCTGTCGCGAGCCCGGGCCCGGCTGGGTGCCGAGCCGGTGGCCGCGTTGTTCGAGCGGGTGGCTACTCCGGTGGCTACCGCGGCCACGGCGGGGGCGTGGTATCGCGGCCACCGACTGGTTGCCGTGGACGGCACCACGTTCGATCTGGCCGACACTCCGGCCAACGGGGACTACTTCGGTCGGCCGGGCAGTTCCCGCGGCGACGGAGTGAGTGCCTATCCGCAGGCCCGCGTGGTCGCGCTGGCCGAGTGCGGCACGCACGCGATCTTCGCCGCCACGTCGGCGCCGCTGACGACGACCGAGTCCAAACTGGTCCCGAAGTTGTGGCCCGCCCTGGCACCGGACATGCTGCTGCTGGCCGACCGGGCTTTGTTGAGCTTCGGCGCCTGGCGGGCCGCCACAGCCACCGGGGCCGACCTGCTGTGGCGAGCCCGGTCCAGCGCGGTGCTGCCCGTAACCCGCCAGTTCGACGACGGCTCGTATCTGTCCGAAATCGTGGCCGCCCGGGACAAAAACCGGCGGGCCGACCCGGCCACCGTGCGGGTGGTCGAGTTCACCCTCGGCGAGGCCGCGACGGTCTACCGGCTGGTGACCAGCCTGCTCGACCCGGAGCAGGCTCCCGCTGCCGAACTGGCCGCCCTGTATGCCCAACGGTGGGAGATCGAAACCGCCCTGGACGAACTCAAAACCCACCAAGGCGGGCCCAACCTGATCCTGCGCTCGCAACACCCCGACGGGGTCGAACAGGAACTCTACGGTTTCCTACTGACCCACCACGCCCTGCGCGGCCTGATGCACGACACCGCCGCCAGCGCCGAGACCGATCCCGACCGGATCTCGTTTCTGCGCACACTGCGCGTCGTCCGCCGCCAGGTCACCGACCAGGCGGCTTTTTCCCCCGAACCGCCTGATGCGAGCACTACGGTGCACCCGTAAGGAACTGCTACGTCATCCGCTGCCGCCCCGCCGACGTCGTTCCAACCCCCGCGTGGTCAAACGCAAAATGGCCAACTGGCACCTCAAACGCGCCCACCACCGAGACCCACCCCCACCCAACATCACGATCACCATCGTCACCGCCACCAAACCGGCTCCACAACGCCGAAAACCACCAAAGTAAGCAGTATTGGCGCTAGACCGCATGGGGAGGTCGGCGCCTCGCTCGTAAGTTGGCGCGGGACACGGTGATGCACGGTGGCTTTGTCTGCGGTACCGCGAGCGTGACCGGCCTCGTCGAGCAGGACGACATGTTCTGCTGTGGCTCCTTCCTGGGACGAGTCGGTGAAGCTTTGTCGATCTTGCCCGTTTACCGTTAGTTGGTCGACGTATCGTTCGTGTGATGCAGTACGGGCCAGCACCCTGTCGCCGTGTGCTGTATCGATCACCGACTGTGCTTAATACAGGCAAGTGATCACTCGATTTCGTGATCGACACGGCAACCTCAGCCCGACACGATCATGTCGACCAAGATCACGTTCGGACGCGCCCTGGTGGGACACGTGGTGAGACGAATCCACAGTGGCTCACGGACGGATCGCCTCTTCCGGGTATGCCGACATGCGTTCCTGGAGTGACATGAATGGGTGGTGTGTGGTGACGAGCACGGAGTCGGTGGCTGGACAGGAAAGTGGCGACGGCCGGTCGCAGTTGAGTCTGGGGACGGCGGCTGCGCGGAATCTGGCGACGACGAAGACGCCGCCGCAGATGCAGGCGATCAGCCCGCGGTGGCTGCTGCGCATGCTGCCCTGGGTCGAGACCACCAGCGGCACCTACCGGGTCAACCGCCGGTTGACCTATGCCCTCGGCGACGGGCGGGTGGCCTTTTCCAACACCGGGGACCAGGTCCGCGTCGTGCCCCCGAACTACGTGAACTGCCCTCGCTACGTGGGCTCGACGACGAAGAGACACTGACCGTGCTGGCCGATCGATTCACCCAGCACCACTACGCTCCCGGCGACGTGCTGACCACTGCCGGGCATCCGGCCGAGGAGCTGCTGCTGGCCCACGGCAAGGTCAACACCCGCATCCCCGGTGCCTACGGCGGCGAGGCCTCACTGGAGGTACTCGCCGATGGCCAGTTCCTCGGCGACGGCGTCCTCACCGGCACACAACCAACCTGGCCGGTCACCACCACAGCCATGACTCCGTGCGACGCCCTCGGCGCGTTGGAAAACGTCGAAATCGCTCGGTGAAAGGAGCGAGACCATGGCCTCCACCGAGATGATGCCTCACGAACCTCAGGCGCAGGAAGCGCTGGCGTGGAGCCGCCGGCACGTCGATCCCGCGCTGCGGGCGGCCATCGACACGCTGCCCGAGGACATGCGCCACATCGCCGGGTATCACTTCGGCTGGTGGGACGAACACGGCCAGCCCATCCAGGCCGGAAGCGGTAAGACCCTGCGCTCCGCGCTGCTCCTGCTCACCGCCGAGGCCGTCGGCGGGTCCGTGCAGGCGGCGGTCCCGGCCGCGGTCGCGGTGGAGCTGGTGCACAACTTCTCGTTGATCCACGATGATGTCATCGACACCGATGCCACCCGTCGCCACCGTCCCACGGCTTGGAGCGCGTTCGGGATCAGCGCGGCGATCCTGGCCGGAGATGCCCTGCTCACCTTGGCCTCCGGCGTGCTCGCCGGCAGTGGGCACCCCGCCGCCCTACCGGGAATGCGGCTGCTCAACACCGCGGTGCAAGAACTGATTCAAGGCCAGGTCATGGACCTGTCCTTCGAGCAACGCAGCGACGTCGACCTGGCCGAATGCCAGCACATGGCCCAAGCCAAAACCGCCACCCTGCTGGCAGCCGCCTGCGAACTCGGTGCCCTGTTCGCAGGCGCCAGCTCCGAACGAACCGAGCACCTGCGCAATTTCGGCCACGAACTCGGAGTGGCCTTCCAGCACGTCGACGACCTGCTGGGCATCTGGGGCGACCCGCAACACACCGGTAAACCGGCCTATTCGGACGTGCGCGCCGGCAAGAAAACTCTGCCCGTGGTGTTCGCACTGAACTCCGACACACCAGCCGGAAACGAACTCGCCTCCCGCTATCACCACGACACCCCGCACTCGGCCACCGAACTGACCGAGACCGCAGAACTCGTTGACCACGCCGGCGGACGCGCCTGGAGCCAGACCCAGGCCGACCAGCGCCTCACCCAAGCCCTCCAGCACCTCCACGCGGCAAGCCCCGTCACACGCGCCACCGAGCTGGACGCCCTCGCCCGTCTGGTCACCCACCGCGACCATTAGCACCGCAACCACGAGTCAGTCGATTACAAGAGCCTGCCAGTCCGGGAAGCCGAGGTTGGTTCGCCATGGACGCTGCCGTCCGGGATGAGGGCATAGCTTCAGGTGACCACCTGCCTCGCGGAGCAGGACGCCCCCATCCACCTCCGTGCCCACAGACGCGTCGACGCCCACGTGCGCTACAACATCGTCGAACGCACCCTCGGCGACGGCAATCGCGAGATCCTCGCCACTGGTGAGCGACCACATGCACCGCACCGTGCCGCGCCTGCGGCAGCGCGTGGGCCATCTACGAGGAAAAGAAACCGACGTCAACATCGCCGTGACCCTCGCCGAGGACGCGGCCCTGGACACACCGGTTCGGCACCGCCCTGTTGATCTCCGCAGACAGCGACCTGTGCCCGGCGATCCGCTCCGTACGCCGCATCGACCCACAGGCCGAACACTCCTGGTGGGGGCAGGGGGTACGGCACAAGCTTGATCGGGCGATCCCTGCGGTGGGCCAGCCGGTCACAGAGCACATGAATGTCCAGCGGGGTGTCGAGGCGCAGTTCCCGCAGGAGGTCCCGGACACCGCGGCGGAGTTGTAGGTCGTTTCGCCAGCCTCCGGTGTCGTGCTTCACGGATGTGGCTTCGTGAACAGCTTCCCGAGTGCGGACGCGCCGGCCCAGGGATGGCTGACCAGCCCATTGTGCCCACCGGGCATCTCGAGCATCGGGCGATCGAGGGCGTCTGCCAGACGCTCGGCGCAGCGATATTCCCACCGGCCCCGTGACTGCTCACCACCGGTGGGAACGATCCTCGCTGATGCCGAAAGGGACCCGAGCCGCGCGGTATCCACGGTGGCATCACGTACCGCGGGAAAGTCATGGGCGAAAAACCGGCGCAAATTCGCCTCGACATCACCGACCTGCGGAGCCGCCTGCGCCCCGGCCTCGGCAGTGCCCGGTTCATTGCCGCTGAACGACACGAAGTGCTGGATCGCAGCGTGCACGTCGTGGCGGGCGAGTTCGGCCACCTCCGCCAACCCGGTTTCCTGACGCGCATCGGAGACCAGCGAGAGCATCGGTGGTTCGTGCGCGACCAGCATCGCCACCCGCTCGGGGTGCCGTAGAGCCAGGTACAACCCGATGACCGCACCGATACTGGGGCCGACCACCAAGGCAGGCTGGGCTACCACCGCAGCCAGCAACGCTGCCGCGTCGTCGGCATGGGTGCCCATCGTGGTCGGTGCAGTCGCATCGTCACCGGAGACGGTACTTCGGGACAGGCCGCGGCGATCGTAGGAGATCACCTGGTAGTGCCGGGCCAACTCCTCGGCGATCTGTTCGGTGGTGCCCGCCTCGCTCAAACCCCCTTGAATGAGCAAGACCGGACGACCTGCACCACGCGTCTCGTAGTAGAGCTCCGCGCCGTCGACCGCGACCGTTCCCCGACGTACCGGCACCGCCACCCCACTTCCCCGGCCCATCTCCGCTGCTCCTCCTCGCTCCACACGCACTTCCAAACGATCACTTCCACACACCCCAGCACGGCGCATACTCACTCGGAGGAGTGGTTTTTTCCGTACGTCCGCTTTGTGCTTCGTCCACTGTGTTCGGTCCTGCGGCGGTATACGATCCTCCGGCCGCCTTCAACCGACGCAACTGCCGTCCTTGGGTGAAGTCCTCCACGGTGATGGAAAACCGGGTGGGCGGGTTGTCCAGGATCGCACGGACGGTGCCGGCCTGCCAACCGTCGGCCAGCCGGTGCCGGTTCTGCTCCGGCCGCTGCGCCGACGGATAATTGAGGATCAGGACGACTTCTCGGCTCGTGTAGTAGTCCGATCACCTGACGTTGGACATACCGAGACACATGAAATTCCTCAGTCGATCGGTGATTTCAGTGGGTTTTCCGCTGGTTTCAGCGTGTTTGTGAAATGACATGTGAGCCACAGGAAAAAGAATGATTCGTTACGCGGAGCGAGAGAAAACCGTCAGCCTCGGCGCCGGGGTGGTGTCAAGAGCACCCGCTCCTTCCGGAGAGTTGAGCGACGGAGTCCAACGCGGATCGTTCTCACACAACGCTTCCGTAGTCGTGGCCGGATCGTGCATTATGCGGCGTGTGAACCAGACGAAGTGGATCGAGCGTCGAAACGCCAATCCGCAGGCCCGAATCCGGTTGTTCTGCTATCCCCATGCCGGCGGCGCCGCGTCGGCGTTCCAAACGTGGCAGCAGTCGATGCCGGAGACCGTCGAGGTATGCCCCGTTCAACCGCCTGGCCGATGGGCGCGGTACCACGAGTCGCCGTTCCGCCGCGTTGAACCCGCCGCTGCCTCGTTCGTCGAAGCGATCGAGTCGCTTTCGGACCTCCCGTTCGTTTTCTTCGGTCACAGCCTCGGCGCCCTCGTGATGTTCGAGGCGACAAGGCTTCTCGAAGCGGGTGGCGGACAACGCCCGAGAGCATGCGTCGTAGGCGCCCGTGGGGCGCCGCACGTTGATGCGGGACGTCCCGCGCGGGGCATCGTGGCCGATGACGAATGCCTCCTCGCGTGGGTCACTGAGCGTTACGGGCAAATCCCCGGCTTTGACGATCCGGGAGTTCGCGAGCTCTTCCTTCCCGTGTTGCGCGCGGACCTCGAGGCGTTCGCGCATTATGCGTTCGCGCCCGCCCCACCGCTGGCCACGCCGCTCTTCGCGTTCAGTGGTGACGCGGACAAGGCGGTGCGGGCCGAAGACCTCAACGCCTGGCGCGAGCACACCACCGGTTCCTTCGAGGCCACTGTCCTTCCTGGCGATCACTTCTTCGTCCACGATCAGCGCTCGGGGTTCCTGGCTCGTCTCGCCGAGTTGCTCGAGAAGCTCACTATCGATCACGAATCGTGACCATAATTTAACAAATTCAATGTGCCCCGTCTGGATTGACATCACCCATTTGGCGGTGCAGACTACGAGAGATCCTCACGACTGACCGAAACGAGAGGTGTCCGGATTGGCACTGGTCCCGTCGGCCGCCCTATATCCTTCCTTCTCGGGAATGTTACCGAACAATAACCCCGTGTTGGTCTCGCCGTAAAGATTATGGCCAACGATATCGTTCCATGGTGTTTGATGCCCGATTGGGTTGTGTCTCCTGATTAATTGGATCAATGCGACCGGTACGCCTAAAACCGGTGTCGTCGGGTTTCTTTTTGTGAATTCTCCTGGAGGGGTTCAATGACCGTGCCCATCGCAGTGGTCGGGACCGCTGGGCGTTTTCCGGGAGCCTCATCGGCACGGGATCTGTGGCAGCTTCTGCTCCAAGAATCGTGCACGACCGGTGTGGTTCCACCCTCCAGGTTCGATATTGACAGGTTTTACGACCCGGACTCGCGGTCTCCGGGCGTGATCGGGTCTCGATACGGTGGGTTCATCGAGGGCATCGATCGATTCGATGCGGGATTCTTCTCGTTCTCCCGGCGTGAAGCGCGGACCATGGACCCCCAACAACGCTTGCTGCTGGAGGTCGCGTGGGAGGCGTTCGAGGACGCTGGGCTTCGCGCCGGCGCCGATGCGGGCGTGTATCTCGGAATCATCGCGAACGAGTACGCCGAGCGGCTTCCGTTGGATACCGTCGACCTGGCCTCGCTGACCGGCGCCGGGTCGCGGAACGCGGCGGCGGGTCGGCTTTCCCGGTTCCTCGGCACCACGGGGCCCAGCATGGTGCTCGACACCGACCGGTCGTCGTCGCTGGTCGCGGTGGAACAGGCAAGTCAGGCACTCGCCCGTGGTGAGTGCTCGGTCGCGCTCGCCGGAGGGAGCAATCTCATCCTCTCCCCGCGCACGAGCATGGCCTTCTCGAGCGCGGGGGGCCTGGCCCCTGACGGACGATGCAAGTTCGGCGACGCCAACGCGGACGGCTTCGTACGCAGCGAGGCGGTCGGGCTCGTGGTGCTCAAGCCGTTCGAGGCCGCCCTCGCGGACGGCGATTCGATCTACGCCGTCATCCTCGGCAGTGCGGTGAACAGCAACGGCGAAGACACGCCCGACCTGATGCGGCCGAGCGTCGACGCCCAGGTGGATGTGCTTCGCTCGGCGTGCCGGGCGGCGGACGTGGCACCGGAAGAAGTGGACTACGTCGAGGCGCATGGCACCGGGACGCCTGTGGGCGATCCGGTCGAGCTCACCGCCCTCGCGACGGCATACCGGGGACAGAGCGGGGACCTGATCCGGGTCGGGTCGGTCAAGACGAACATCGGTCACACCGAGGCGGCAGCGGGAGTCTGCGGGCTCATCAAGACCGCCTGGGCGCTCCGCGAAGGCGTTCTCCCACCGAGCCTGCACTTCGAGACGCCGCGACGCGACATCGACTTCGACGGGCTGGGCCTGCGGATCGTCACCGAGCGTGAGTCGTGGTCCGAGGCGGGGAACCACTCGGACGGCGTGACGCGGCGACACCGGGGAGGTGATCGGCTCGCAGGCGTGAGTTCCTTCGGCCTCACCGGGACCAACGCGCACGTGGTGCTCGCGTCGGTGGCGGAGGCGAAGCGGCGTTTCCCCGTGCTACTGCCTCCGGCACCGGAGCCGGAGCCGGAGGGAACCACCCCGGAAGCCCAGGTCATCGCGATCTCGGCGCACTCACGGCCTGCGCTCGCCGCGCACGTGCGGGCCTATCGCGACCGCGTCGCCGGATGGGACGAGACGGCGCACGGCTCGCTCGCCGATCTCGCGTACACCACAGGTGCCCGACGCATGCATCGAGAGCATCGTCTCGCCGCAGTCGTGCGGTCGATGGGCGAGCTCGGCCGCGAGCTCGACGCCGTTGCCGAGGGAGAGCCGACCGGGACCGTGTCGACGGGGGTTGCCGGGTCGGGGCGTCGCGTCGTGTTCGTGTGCTCCGGACAGGGCTCGCAATGGCTCGGCATGGGGCGCGAACTGCTCGCGCGGGAGCCGGTGTTCGCCGACGCGATCCGTCGGATCGACGTCGCCGCGCGGCCCTACCGGTGGTCGCCGCTCGAGGAGCTCTCTTCCGGCAGCGACAGCATCGACGTGGGCGCCTACGATGTGCAGCCCGCCCTGTTCGCCATGACCGTCGGCCTCGCGGCGCTGTGGCGCTCCTGGGGTGTCGAGCCGGACGCCATCGTTGGAAACAGCATGGGCGAGGTCGCTGCCGCGCACCTCGCGGGCGCGCTGACCTTGGACGACGCCGTCCGGGTCATCTGGGAGCGGAGCCGGTTGACCGCGAGCATCAGCGGTACCGCCGGCGAGGTGATGGCGGTCGACCTTCCCGCCGAGGCGCTGACGTCGTGGATCGAGCCGTACGAGCAGCGAGTCGTTGTCGGCGTCTTCAGCAGCCCCTACGCCGCGGTCCTTTCCGGTGATAGCGCCGCCCTCGCTGAGCTGGCCGAGCGGTTCGAGGCGGAAGACATCACGTGCCGCCCGGTCCCGTTCCGCGCTCCGATCGCCTCCCACAGCCCGTTGATGGAGCCGCTGCGTGAGCCGATGCTCGACGCGCTCCGCTCGGTGCACATGCGCGAGTGTGCCACGCCGTTTCTGTCCACTGTGGACGTCGACTATGTCGCGGAGCCGTTCGGCGCCGAGTACTGGTGGCGCAACCTCCGCGAGCCGGTGCGGTTCGAGCCCGCGATCCGTAGGCTGCTCGCCGAGGGGCATGACACGTTCGTCGAGCTGAGCCCGCATCCGGCCTTGCGGAGCCCGGTCGAGGACACCGCCTGCGAAGCGGGCGCGACAGCGAAGGTCGTCTCGTCGCTGCGAAGAGAGCGGCCGGAGCGCGAGACACTGCTCACGAATCTTGCCGAGCTCCACGTCTGGGGCGTTCCCGTCGACTGGGGGCAGCTCCACGAGAACCCCAGACCCACGGTCGCGCTGCCAAGCTATCCCTGGCAACGGCAGTCGTACTGGTTGAATCCGACGGCGGAGGAGCCGGGCAGCGGAGCCGGAACCCTCGACGCGTCGGAGGGGGAGTCGCCCGACGACACGGTGGCCGCCCCCGCAACCGAGGAGAGCGACGACCGCGCTCCGTCGTTTCGCGCCCGGCTGGAAGCGGTCGAGCCGCGGGAGCAAGCGTCGCTGCTCGAGTCGTTCGTCCGCCGTGAGGTCGCGCGCGTGCTCGGCGAGGAAAAGCCGGAAGACATCCCCCTCGATGCACCCTTCCGCGAGCTCGGCGTCACCTCGGTGCTTGGCATCGACCTCTGCACCAGGCTCGAACGGAACCTCGACCACCGCGTACCCGCTCCGGTCCTCTATCGGACCGGCACGGTCGAGGCGCTGACCAGCCGGCTGGTCAGCGAGCTCGACCTCGACGCCGCTCCGCGTTCGTCGCGGTCCGGAACGTCGACTGTCGACCCGAACGCCGCGGCGGGCGAGCACAGCACCTCCGGAGCCGCCTCGTCCTCCACCGCGCAGGAGCCGATCGCCGTGGTCTCCTCGGCGTGCCGCTTTCCCGGCGATGTCGTCGATCCCGACGGGTTCTGGGAACTGTTGTGCAACGGAGAGGACGCGATCACCGACATCCCCGCGTCCCGGTTCGACGTCGATGCGGTGTTCGACCCCGACCCGGAAGCGGAAGGCAGCACCTACAGCCGCTCCGGCGGGTTTCTCGGCGGTCTCGACGCGTTCGACCCGGGTTTCTTCGGGATTCCGCCGCACGAGGCGAAGTCGGTCGACCCGCAACAGCGGCTCCTCCTCGAGACGACGTGGGAGGCCCTGGAACGCGCGGGTGTGCGGGCGGACAGGTTGAAAGGCTCGAAGACCGGCGTTTTCGTCGGCTTGTGGGCCAATGAATACCAGAGCGAGGCGTTGCGCGACACCCACCGGATCGACGCGTACACACTGCTCGGGACGAACCCCGCCGCGATAGCGGGGCGCATCTCCTACTGGCTCGGGCTGCGGGGACCGAACTTTCCGGTGAACACCGCGTGCTCCTCGTCGCTCGTCGCGGTGCACCTCGCGTGCCAGTCGCTGCGGGCCGGGGAATGCGAGCAGGCGCTCGTCGGGGGCGTGAACGTGCTCCTGTCGGCTGCGGGATTCGTGTATTTCAGCCGGGTTCGCGCGCTCTCGCCGACCGGGAGTTGTCACGCGTTCTCAGCCGACGCCGACGGGTACGTGCGCGCCGAAGGCTGCGGCATGGTGCTGCTCAAACGACTGTCCGATGCCGAGCGGGACGGCGATCGCGTCCTCGCCGTCGTCCGAGGCAGCGCGGTCAACCAGGACGGACGTTCCAACGGGTTCACCGCACCCAACGGCGCAGCCCAGGAGGAGATGCTGCAGCAGGCGCTCGCGCAGGCCGACATAGCGGGAGAGACGGTCGACGCCGTCGAGTGCCACGGAACCGGGACGCCGCTCGGGGACCCCACGGAGGTACAGGCACTGGCGGAGGTCTACGGCCGCGATCGGCCCGCGAACCGGCCGCTGCTGCTCGGCTCGGTGAAAAGCAACATCGGGCACACGGAGGCAGCCGCGGGCATCGCGGGCCTGCTGAAGGCCGTGCTCGCGCTCCAGCGGGAAACCGTACCGCCCTCGTTGCACATCGATCGGTTGAATCCGCACGTCCCGTGGGACGAACTGCCGGTCCGGGTGGTGACCGAGCCGACGCGGTGGCCGCGCGGTACCCGCCCCCGGAGGGTCGGCGTTTCGTCGTTCGGGATCTCGGGGACCAACGCACACGTCATCCTGGAAGAAGCGCCGGGAACCGCCGTCGAGGAAGCGGTCACCGCGGACGAACCGAATCCGGCTCTCGTATCCGTGCCGTTGATGGTCAGCGGTCACACCGAGCCGGCGCTTCGGGGAAACGCGGCGCGGCTGGCGGCGCGGCTGACCGAGGCTTCCGACGAACCATGGGAAGCAGTCGGGCTGCGGGACGTGGCTGCGGGATTGGCGACGAGGCGGACGGCGTTCTCGGAGCGCCTGGTGCTGTCGGTGTCGGATGGACAGGAAGCGGCCGAGCGGCTTCTCGCGTTCGCCGAGGGGACGCTTCCCTCGGGGGCGGTCCGAGCGAGCGCGACGTGTTCGCGGGCGGTGTTCGTCTTCCCCGGCCAGGGCAGCCAGTACCCGGGCATGTGCCGGTCCCTTCTCGGTGAGCCGACGTTCCGCGCCGCTCTCGCCGAGTGCGACGAGGCGCTGTGGCCGCATGTGGGCTTCTCCGTCCTCGCGTTGCTCGAGGAGGACGAGACCACCCAGCGGGAGGCGCTGGCGCGGGTGACGGTGGTGCAGCCGGTTCTCTTCGCGGTGTCAGTGGCGCTCGCGCGGCTGTGGGCGGAGTGGGGGGTGCTGCCGTCGGCGGTGATCGGCCACAGCCAGGGCGAGGTCGCGGCTGCGGTGGTCGCCGGCGCGTTGAGCGTGCGGGACGGTGCGCGGGTCGTCGGTGTCCGCAGCCGCCTCGTCGCCGGTCTCGGTGGCGACGGTGGCATGGGCAGTGTCGGTCTGCCGGTGACCGAGGTGGAGCGGCGGCTCGCCGGGCGCACCGGGGATCTGTCGGTGGCGGTGGTGAACACGCCGGAATCGACGGTGGTCGCAGGCGACCTGGGTGAGCTGGAGGACTTCCTCGCCGCCCTGGAAGCCGAGGGTGTCCACTGCCGTCGCATCAAAGTGGACTATGCGTCGCATTCGGCGCAGGTTGCTCCGATTCTCGATGCGCTCCGGTCCGAGCTGTCCGATCTCGAGCCGGGGACCGGGGATGTGGCGCTGTATTCGACGGTGCGTGGCGAGCGGCTCGACGGCAGCGAGCTCGACGGGGCGTACTGGGCGGACAACCTCCGCGAGCCGGTGCGGCTCGATCGCGCGCTCGAGGCGCTCGCGCCGGGGGAAGAGACGGCGTTTCTCGAGCTCGGTGCGCATCCGCTGTTGGTGGGACCGCTCGGTGGTGCCGGGCATGTGGCGGTCGGGTCGCTGCACCAGGACCACCAGGCGAGCGCGCGGGTCAGAAGTGCAGCCGCTGAGCTGTTCGCCCACGGTGTTCCGGTGGACTGGGAGGCGGTCTGGCACGGAGCCGACGCGCAGGCCGTTGACCTCCCCACCTACGCGTTCCAGCGTGACTCGTACTGGTTACGGCTTCCGAAGACGGGACCCGTCGACGCGGCCCGTCTCGGTCTCGACAGCGGCGAACATCCGTTGCTGCCCGCACGCACCGATCTGTCGGACGGATCGGTGCTGTTCACCGGCTCGCTCGACCGGACGGCCCAGCAGTGGCTCGACGACCATCGGGTCTTCGAGACAGTGCTCGTGCCGGGCACGGCGCTCGTCGAGATGGCGCTGCACGCCGCACGGGCGGTCGGACTCGCCGGGGTCGGCGAAGTGCTGCTCGAGGGCCCGCTCGCCCTCGCGGCGGAGGAACTCCGACGGGTGCAGCTGGTCGCCGCCCCGCCGGACGACGAGGGAAATCGCACGTTCACGATCCACAGCCGCGTCGAGGGAGGTGCGGCCGACGCTGCGTGGGTGCAGCACGTCACGGGGACGCTGGCGGCCCGCGACGTCCCCGCGCCCACCCCGGTCGCCGCGTGGCCGCCCGCCGAGGCCACACCCGTCGACCTGACCGGGCTGTACGAGCGACTCGCAGCACGCGGGTACGGCTACGGGCCTGCTTTCCGGGGCCTCGCGGCGGCATGGCGCCACGGCACGACAACCTTCGCCGAGGTGACGCTTCCCTCGAAGATCCCGGAGGACGAGGGCTTCGGTGTCCACCCGGCGCTGCTGGACGCGATGCTGCACGGCGTCCTGGAGACGGCGGCCGACGACGAGGGCGTGATCCTGCCCTTCGAGTGGCGGGGCGTGGCGCTGCACGCGATCGGGGCCACGGCGCTGCGTGCCCGCATCGAACGCACCGGGCGCGAGTTCCGCATCGACGCGTTCGACCTCGCCGGGCAACCACTCGCGACGATCGAGGCCTTCGCGGCGCGGTCCACGACGGAAGCGCAGCTGAACGCGGCGCTCACCGAGGTCCCACAGCAGCTCTACCGGCTGCACGCGATTCCGCTGCGGGACACCGAAGCGATGGGCACGTCGAAACCGTGCTTCGTCGAAGGGCTCACCACCGACGTCGAGTCTGCCTTCGCCGAGCTCGAGAACACGCTGGTCGCCACCGACGACGCCGGGGAGGACGGAGCCGAAGCTCCGCCCCCGACGATCGTCGTCGACTGGTCCGGCTCCGGCCCCAGCGCTGAGGGAGTTCACGAGGCGACGCAGCGAGGTCTGGCGTGGCTTCAGCATTGGCTCCGGGCCGACCGCGCGAGCGCGGCCCGGGTCGTCTGGATGACCAGGGGCGCGCTCGCCTGCCGCGTTACGGACACCGACGTGAATCCGGCCGCGGCGGCACTGTGGGGCCTCGGCCGGACGGCACAGCTCGAACACCCGGATCGCGACCTCGTGCTGCTCGATGTCGACGACACGGTCGACCCGCCCCTTGCCGACGTCCTCGCGCGAATCCCCGCGGGCGAGCCGCAGCTGGTGGCGCGCCAGGGTGAGCTGAGCCACCTGCGCCTCGAGTCCGCGGAACGTTCCGACGGCCTCGAGCCCCCCGCGGCCGACGCGTGGCGACTCGACATCGGCGAGCAGGGTGACCTCTCGACGCTTCGTCTCGCGCCGCACCCGGAGGCAGCGGACACGCTCGCGTCGGGATGTGTCCGCATCGCCGTCCGGGCCAGTGGCATCAACTTCCGCGACGTCCTCACCGCGATGGACATGTATCCCGGTGCGCCAGAGCCACTCGGCTTCGAGGGGGCCGGGGTCGTGGTCGAGGTCGCCGACGACGTCACCGATCTCGTGCCCGGCGACCGGGTCGTCGGGCTCTTCGCCTCCGCATTCGCGTCGCTGGCCATCGTGGACGCGCGGAAGGTCCGACCGATCCCCGCTGCTGTCTCGTTCACCGAAGCGGCGACGGTTCCGGTCGTGTTCCTGACCGCGCTCTACGCACTCGACCACCTGGCGCAACTGGCGAGCGGGGAGCGGCTGTTGCTCCACTCGGCGGCAGGCGGCGTCGGGCATGCGACCATCCAGCTCGCGCGACTGCGGGGAGTCGAAGTGTTCGCCACCGCGAGCCCGGCGAAGTGGGACGACCTTCGAGCGCTCGGCCTCCCCGACGATCACATCGCCTCGTCACGGGACACGGATTTCGAAGCCGCCTTCGCGCGGGTGACCGGGGGCGCGGGCGTCGACGTCGTACTGAACAGCCTGACGGACGAGAAGATCGACGCGTCGCTGCGGCTGCTCTCTCCTGGCGGCCGGTTCATCGAGATGGGCAAGACCGACATCCGCGACACCGAAACTCTGCGGGAGCGGTACCCGGGCGTGTTCTATCGCGCCTTCGACCTCATCGACGAGGTCGCTCCCGAAGGGATCGGGGCAATGCTGGATTCGGTCCTCGCGGGGATGGAGCAGGGGTCGCTTCGGCCGTTGCCGTACCACGCCGTGGATCTGCGGAACGCACGTGACGCGTTCCGAGCCATGGCGCAGGGGCGGCACACCGGCAAGCTCGTCTTTCAGCCCCCGCTTCGACCGCTGCACCGGGAACTCGCCCCGGAGGGAACGGTACTGATCACGGGTGGCACCGGAGGACTCGCCGGTGCCCTCGCGGAGCATCTGGTGACGGTGCACGGTGTGCGCCACCTGCTGTTGCTCTCCCGGTCGGGGAATGCGGCCCCCGGGGCCGATGACCGCGTCGCGAAGCTGCTCGCCGCGGGCGCCGAGACGGTGCGGGTCGAGGCCTGCGACGTGTCCGACCGGAAAGCCCTCGCGGACGTTCTCGAGACCGTCCCCTCGGCGCACCCGCTCACCGCCGTCGTGCACGCGGCCGGGATCCTCGACGACGGGTTGCTTGCCGACCTGTCTCCCGAACGCGTGGACACCGTCCTCGGCCCCAAGATCGACGCGGCCTGGCATCTTCACGAGCTGACGCGCGAGCAGGATCTGTCCGCGTTCGTGCTGTTCTCGTCGGTGGTCGGCACCTTCGGAAACGCCTCCCAGGGGCCCTATGCGGCGGCGAACGCGGCACTGGACGCGCTCGCGACACGCCGTCGTGCGACGGGGCTCGCCGCGACCAGCATCGCCTGGGGCACTTGGGCGGACGTGGGCATGGTCACCCGTCTGGAAGCAGCACTCCAGCAGCGGTTGCGTCGCGGCGGTCTTGTCCCGCTCCGGGCCGAGCAGGGGCTTCGCCTCTTCGACGAGGTCCTTGCCGGTGGTCGCACGAGCGCGATCGCGGTACAGGTCGATCAACGGGCGCTGCAGCGTGCGGCGGAGGACGACGTTCTGGCGGTTCCTTCGGTGCTGCGTGGGTTCGTTCGGGCTCCCGTTCGCCGCGCCGCGGACGCCGCCACGGCGGCGACGGGTGGGCTGGCGGAACGGCTGGCGGCGTTGGACGCCCCCGAGGCGCGGCACGAGGCGCTTCTCGAGGTCGTGCGTGCGGAGATCGCTGCCGTGATGGGGATGGCGGGTGCCGAGAGCATCCCGGTCGGCGGCGGACAGGGCGCTCCGGCGCTGCGCGAGCTGGGAGTCGACTCGCTCATGGCGGTCGAGATCCGCAATCGCCTGTCGAAGCTGATCGGCGAGGCGCTTCCGGCGACGCTGCTGTTCGACCATCCGACGGCCGATGCGCTCACGCGCTTCCTCGCGGAGAAACTCGGCGAACCCGTGCGGCGGGCGCCGATCGTCGCGAGCAAGGCCACGGAGCGGGACGAACGACACGACGAGCCGATCGCGATCGTGTCGATGGCGTGCCGCTTCCCGGGAGAGGTCCGCACCCCTGAACAGCTGTGGGGCCTCCTCGCGGACGGCGGGGAGGGCATCACGCCGTTTCCCGAGCGTCCGGGTTGGGACGTCGACACCCTCTACAGCCCGGACCCCGACGAGCCGGGGCGCTCGATGACGCGCGAAGGCGGGTTCCTGCACGACGCGGGCTGGTTCGACGCTTCCTTCTTCGGCATCAGTCCGCGGGAAGCGGAGCGCATCGACCCGCAGCAACGTCTCCTGCTCGAGGTGAGCTGGGAAGCGCTCGAGCGCATGGGTGTCATTCCTGCCTCCCTCGAAGGCAGCTCGACCGGCGTCTACTTCGGCCTGATGTACAACGACTACGGAGGCCGACTCCTTGGCCGGCGGGAGTCCCTCGACGGTTATGTGACCGTCGGCAGTCTGCAGAGCGCCGCATCGGGGCGGTTGGCTTACACGCTGGGGCTGCAGGGGCCTGCGGTGTCGGTGGACACGGCGTGCAGTTCGTCGCTGGTGAGTATCCATCAGGCGATGCAGGGGTTGCGGCGTGGTGAGTGCGATCTCGCCTTCGCGGGCGGGGTGACGGTGATGGCCACACCGTCGATGTTCATCGAGTTCAGCAGGCAGCGTGGGATCGCCCCGGATGGTCGCTGCAAGCCGTTCTCCGATGCGGCGGACGGTGCCGGCTGGTCCGAGGGCTGTGGGGTGTTGCTTCTGGAGCGGTTGTCGGACGCGCGGGCCAATAGCCGTGAGGTGTTGGCGGTGTTGCGGTCGAGCGCGGTCAATCAGGACGGCCGCAGCCAGGGATTGACAGCACCGAATGGTCCTTCGCAGGAACGGGTGATTCAGCAGGCACTTGCTGCGGGAGGAATCGGAACCTCCGATGTGGACGCGGTCGAGGCGCACGGCACCGGCACCTCGCTGGGGGATCCGATCGAGGCGAACGCGCTGCTGTCGACCTACGGGAAGGCGCATTCCGAGCAGGCGCCGTTGTACGTGGGCTCGATCAAGTCGAACATTGGCCATCCGCAGGCGGCGGCGGGAGTCGCCGGAGTGATCAAGATGGTGCAAGCGCTGCAGCACGAGGAACTGCCGCGATCGTTGTATGCCGACGCGCCCACCTCGCACGTCGACTGGGCATCGGGCAATGTTCGCCTCCTCGACGAAACGGTGCCGTGGCCCCATCGGCACGAACACGTTCGACGTGCTGGGGTGAGCTCGTTCGGCATCTCGGGCACGAACGCCCACGTGATCCTGGAGGAAGTTCCGGCGAATGCCGTTGGGGAAGCGGTCACCGAGGACAAAGCGGATTCGGCTCCCGTGTCGGTGCCGTTGGTGATCAGCGGCCACACCGAGTCGGCGCTTCGGGCGAACGCGGCGCGTCTGGCGACGTTTGTGGAGTCCGTGTGCGGTGGTTCGCGGCCCGGGGACGTCTTGCCTGATGTGGCCTATGGATTGGTGACGAGGCGGACGGCCTTTGCTGAGCGTGTGGCGTTGTCGGTTTCGGATTGCGGGGAGACGGTTGAGCGGCTTCGGGCGCTGGCCGGTGGGTCGTTGCCGGCCGGAGCGGTGCGCGGGGCTGCGAATTGTTCGCGGGCGGTGTTCGTTTTTCCTGGGCAGGGCAGCCAGTATCCGGGAATGTGTCGTTCGCTCTTGGGGGATACGACTTTCCGGGCCGCTTTGGCCGAGTGCGACGAGGCGCTGTGGCCGCATGTGGACTTTTCCGTTGTTGAGTTTTTGTCGGGGGATGAGGAGTCTCAGCGGGAGGCGTTGCGGCGGGTGACCGTGGTGCAGCCGGTCCTCTTCGCGGTGGCGGTGGCGCTCGCGCGCGTGTGGGCGCGGTGGGGGGTGGTGCCGTCGGCTGTGGTTGGCCATAGCCAGGGTGAGGTCGCGGCTGCGGTTGTTGCCGGCGTCTTGACCGTTGAGGAGGGGGCGCGAGTTGTTGGTGTGCGCAGTCGGCTGATCGCCGGGCTGGACGGACATGGCGGTATGGGCAGTGTGGGGCTGCCGGTGGCCGACGTTGAGCGGCGGCTCGCTGAGCGTGGTGGGGAGCTGTCGGTGGCGGTGGTGAACACCGGCGAGTCGACGGTTGTGGCGGGTGCGTCGGAAGAGCTGGAGGAGTTCCTTTCGGAGCTGGAAGCGGAGGGGATGCATTGCCGGCGTATCGCGGTGGATTATGCGTCTCATTCGGCACAAGTGGATCCGATTCTGGGGGAGATTCGGTCGGAGTTGTCGGATCTGGCGCCGGGGACCGGTCGTGTGCCGATGTATTCGACGGTGCGGGGCGAAGCGGTCGACGGACGTGTTGTGGACGCGGATTACTGGGTCGACAATCTTCGCAGGCCGGTGCGGTTGGATCGGGCTCTCGAGGCGCTGGGATCGGGAGAAGAGACGGCATTTGTGGAGCTCAGTGCGCATCCGCTGTTGGTGGGGCCGCTGGGTGGTGCCGGGCACGTAGTGGTCGGGTCGCTGCATCAGGAGCAGGATGCGAACGCGCGGATCCGGAGTGCCGCCGCTGAGCTGTTCGCCCACGGTGTTCCGGTGGATTGGGAGACGGTCTGGGCAGGTTCCAGCGCACATGCCGTGGACCTGCCCACCTACGCATTCCAACGTCAGCACTACTGGCTCGACGCGGCGCCGCCCACAGGGGATGGCGCGTCCGACGGCACTCGGGTCGTAGACGACGCTCTCTGGGACGCGATCCGGGCACACGAAGTCGAGACGGTGGCCGGCATGTTGGAGATTCCGGACCAGCGACACGCGGATCTCGCGGCGCTCCTGCCGCCTCTCGCGCGATGGCGAGCCCGTCGTGCCGCCGACGCCGAGCTTGCGAACTGGCTCTACGACGAGCAGTGGATTCCGGCGCCGAGCCACGACGGCGTACCCCGGCTCGCCGGAACCTGGGTGCTGCTCACCGAGGCGACGCGAACGCAACAATCCGAACCCATCGTCACCGCTGTCGAGGAAGCGGGCGCCATCGTCCTGCGGCTTGAGCTCCCGAGCGACCCGGACGAGGCCGCCGCACAGTTGGCCTCGGCCACCGCGGACACGTCCCTCTCGGGAATCCTGATGGTCTTCAGCGAAGAGCCCGGTGCAGGCCCCGAACCGGGCTTCGAGCCCGTGCACTGCTCGGCGGTACCGGAGCTCGCGCGGCGGCTCATGCGGATCCTCGCGGTGGTCCGATCCCTCGACCGCGTGGCGAGCGACGCGCCGCTCTGGCTGCTGACCAGCGGAGCGATAGCCACGGCATCCGAAGACGTGCTCCACGCTCCGAGTCAATCGGCGCTGTGGGGACTCGGAAGGGTCATCGGCCTCGAACATCCCGGTCGTCTCGGTGGCCTTGTCGATCTTCCGTACGGGACACCCGGTAGGGCGATCACCGATGCCCTGATCGCGACCATGGCGAACGAGGACGATGAAGACCAGGTCGCGTTGCGTCTTCGCCAGTCGGGATCTGTCGTTCGGCTCGTCCGACGCGTCGTTCGGGCCCGGTCGGAGACTGGAGGGGTCGATGAGGACATCGCTCTCGCGGGGACGGTGCTGATCACTGGCGGCACTGGTGGTCTTGGTGCGCGTACCGCGCGGTGGTTGGCTGCGGAGTGTCGTGGTCGGCTGCATCTGGTGCTGATCTCGCGTCGTGGTGAGCAGACGCCGGGTGCTGTGGGGTTGCGGGAGGAGCTGGAAGGGCTCGGGGCGGCGGTGACCATCGCGTGTTGTGATGTGACGAAGCGAGACGAGCTCGAACGCTTGTTGAAGGGTCTCGACGAACCGGTTCGCGGCGTGTTCCACGCCGCGGGCACGACGGAACTGCGTCCCCTCGCGTCGCATGACGCGCCGTACGTCGAGCGGGAACTCTCGGCGAAGGTGGCGGGAGCACAGCACCTCGACGCGCTCCTCGGCTCCGACACGCTGGAGTCGTTCGTCCTCTATGGAAGCCTGGCCGGTTTCTGGGGCTCCGGCGACCAGGGTGCCTACGCCGCGGCCAACGCGTTCCTCGACGGCCTGGCGCGGCGACGCCGCGCCCGCGGTGTGCCTGCCACCGTTCTCCACTGGGGTTCCTGGGGGGAAGGTGGCATGGTCACCGCGGAAACGGACGCCCAGCTGCGTCGCCGCGGTTTGAAACCGATGGCGCCGGAGGTCGCCATCCGTGGTCTCGAACTCGCACTGCGGGACGATCGCCCCGCGCTCGCGGTCGCGGACATCGAATGGCCGAGTTTCGCATCGAGCTACGCAGCCGGCCATCCGAGACCGCTCCTGCTCGGCGTCGACGACGCCAAGCGCGTTCTCGAGGGGAACAACACTCGGGAAGACGTGAACGGAGCCGCTCCACAGCTCGGCGAACGACTTGAGGGGCTGCCGGTCGACAAGCGCGAGGAGGCTGTCCTCGAGGCAGTTCGCGCGGAAATCGCGACTGTATTCGGCATGCCCGACGCAGCCTCCGTGCCGCCCGAACGTCCCCTCAGGGAGTTGGGCCTCGATTCGATGATGGCGGTGCAGGCTCGCGATCGCCTGACGGTATTGTGCGGAAGGAAGCTCTCACCGAGCCTGCTCTTCGATCATCCGACGGCCGAGGAACTCGCCGCGTATCTCACATCCCTGATGTGCGACGACCTCGGCGATCTCGCGCAGGTCGAGAGCGTGCTTGAGCGTCTCGAACACGTGTCGGAAGAGGCCCTTCAGGAGACTCGGCTCGGGCATCGCATCGTCGCCCTCGCGCAGCGTATAGCGCCCCACGAGGCGTCCACCCCGCCCCGGTCTTCTTCCGAAAGCCGCATGCGCGTGGAAGACGTGTCCGACGACGAGCTCCTGACCTTCATCGACCAGGAGATCGAGGACATGTGACGTGCACGTTCCCGATGAACCTCATTCCCCTCAACGATTGTTAGGTCATGCCTGAAGAATCCGATCTCCGCGCCTATCTGCGTCGTGTCACCGCCGCACTCCAGAAGGAAAGGAGCCGCTCGGAGGAGCTCCGGCATCGCATCGACGAGCCGATCGCGGTGGTGGCGATGGCTTGTCGTTATCCGGGGGGAGTTCGTTCGCCGGAGGGATTGTGGGATCTGGTGGTGGAGGGCCGGGATGCTGTCAGTGCGTTTCCGGATCGGCCGATGTGGAACGCCGAGGGTCTTTATGATCCGGATCCGGATGCGGTGGGTACGACGTATGCCCGCGAGGGTGGTTTCGTCGAGGACGCGGGGTTGTTCGATCCGGAGTTTTTCGGGATCAGCCCGCGGGAGGCGGAGCGACTTGATCCGCAGCAGCGGTTGCTGCTGGAGACGTCCTGGGAGGCGATCGAGCGCGGTGCCATCACGCCGGACTCGCTCGAGCGTAATTCGACCGGCGTCTACGTCGGTATCCAACACAGCGATTACGCGCACCAGCACCTCGCCAAGCTCGACTCCCTCGACGGACATATCGCCACCGGCATGCTCGGGAGCACGGCGTCCGGCCGCATTTCCTACACGCTGGGGCTGCAGGGGCCTGCGGTGTCGGTGGACACGGCGTGCAGTTCGTCGCTGGTGGCGCTGCACCTGGCGATGCAGGGGTTGCGGCGTGGTGAGTGCGATCTCGCCTTCGCGGGCGGAGTGACGGTGATGGCAACGCCCTGGGCCATGGTCGAGTTCAGCCGCCAGAAGCTCACCGCCCCGGATGGTCGCTGCAAGCCGTTCTCCGATGCGGCGGACGGTGTGGGGTGGTCCGAGGGCTGTGGGGTGTTGCTTCTGGAGCGGTTGTCGGACGCGCGGGCCAATAGCCGTGAGGTGTTGGCGGTGTTGCGGTCGAGCGCGGTCAATCAGGACGGCCGCAGCCAGGGGCTCACGGCGCCGAACGGGCCGGCCCAGGAGCGGGTGATCGGCGCGGCGTTGGCGGCGGGTGGGCTCGAGCCATCGGAGGTGGATGCCGTCGAGGCGCACGGCACCGGCACCTCGCTGGGGGATCCGATGGAGGCTCATGCGCTGCTGTCGACCTACGGGAAGGCGCATTCCGAGCAGGCGCCGTTGTACGTGGGCTCGATCAAGTCGAACATTGGCCATCCGCAGGCGGCGGCGGGAGTCGCCGGAGTGATCAAGATGGTGCAAGCGCTGCAGCACGAGGAACTGCCGCGATCGTTGTATGCCGACGCGCCCACCTCGCACGTCGACTGGGCATCGGGCAATGTTCGCCTCCTCGACGAAACGGTGCCGTGGCCCCATCGGCACGAACACGTTCGACGTGCTGGGGTGAGCTCGTTCGGCATCTCGGGCACGAACGCCCACGTGATCGTCGAAGAGGCATCCACCCCGGGTGGTGTGGAGACGTCGAGAGTTGAGGGTGCGGAAGCGGACGCGTTGAGCGGTGCTGCCGACGAGTGCCCGGTTGAGCCCGCGGTCGTGGAAAACGCGACGCCCGAGGTCGGGGCGGTGCGGGCAATCGGGGCCGAGTCTGAGCATTTGTTGTCGGATTCTGTGCTGCCGATTCTTGTGTCCGGTCGTAGTGAGTCGGCGTTGCGGGCGAATGCGGGGCGGTTGGCGGCGTACCTGGCGGAGGACTCGGGGGTCTCGCTGGTGGATGTGGGGCTCACCCTGGCGACGCGGCGCAAGGCCTTTGACTGTCGGGCATCGGTGATGGCTTCCTCGCGGGATCAGGCGATCTCCGGCCTGCGTGCACTTGAACGGGGTGCGCGCCCGCCGGACGTGACCGTGACAGCAGGAGAGCCGTCGCCGGGTGCACTGGGGATGCTGTTCACCGGGCAGGGCAGCCAACGCCTGGGCATGGGCCGTGGTTTGGCTACGGCAGATCCCGATTTTCGGGCTGATGTGCAGAAGATCGCTGCGGCCTTCGAGGAGCACTTGGCCCGACCTCTGTTATCGGTGATGTGGGCCGATGAGTCTTCCGAAGCGGCCGAATACCTGACACGGACGGAATACGCCCAACCGGCATTGTTCACTCTTGAGGTGGCACTGTTTCACCGGTTGCAGCGGTTGGGAATCAGCCCGGATGTGCTGGTGGGCCATTCCATCGGGGAGCTGGCCGCGGTACATGTGTCGGGGGGGCTGTCACTCCCTGACGCAGCAATGTTGGTCGCCGCCCGAGGTCGATTGATGCAACAGTGCCGCACCGATGGGGCAATGGCATCGCTACAAGCCAGCGAAGACGAAATCCGGGCGGTGTTGCCTGAAAGGGTGTGGCTGGCGGCAGTCAACGGGCCGTCGCAATGCGTGATCTCCGGGAACGCGGACGCTGTCGATCAGGTAGCCACCCGGTTCAAGCAAGAGGGACGGAAGACGCGGCGGTTATCGGTCAGTCACGCGTTCCACAGCGGACACATGGACACCGCACTCCCGGAACTCCAACAGACCGCAGCGAAATGCCGGTTCAGCGAACTGGAGATTCCGGTGATCAGCAACATCACCGGCCAACCGTTGACAACTGCGGAACTAAGCTCCCCGAACTACTGGGCCCGGCATACCCGCAAAACAGTGCGCTTCCAGGACGGAATCGACTCGGCGGTGGCCATCGGAGCCCGCACCTTCGTGGAATGCGGACCGGACAACACCGCCAGCACCATAGCCACACAATGCGTACCCGACCAACACCCGACCACATTCATCCCCACCCTGCACAGCCGACCCGGCCAATCCGGTGAGCCCGCGGCATTCACCACCGCACTGGGAACACTACACACCACCGGACACCAACCCGACTGGCACACCTTCTACGAACCCACCGAGGCGAGCCCCACCCAACTACCCACCTACGCCTTCCAACACGAACACTACTGGCTCGATACGCCTGTCACTGACAGTGGCACGGGGTTTGGTGAGGGCTTGGGTGAGACGTGTCGGTGGTCCTTGGCGGGGCAGCGGCTTGTGTTGCCTGATGGTGGGTGTGTGCACGCGTTGCGGGTGGGTCCTGGTGCGCAGTCGTATTTGGCCGACCATCGGGTGTTCGGGCGTGTGGTGGTGCCAGGAGCCTTCCACGCCTCGATACTGCTGGCCATCGCGGCGAGCCGCTGGCCGCACCGGCCGGTGGCGGTGGAGGATGTGCAGTTCGTGGAGGCGCTGACGTTCGACTCGGTCGATGGCAGCGTGCCGGTGCAGGTACACCTCATCCCCGAAGGCGATGCCCCCGATGCCACTGAGACGTTCCACGCCACCCTCGCCAGCAGGCAGCACGACCAGTGGACCACCCACGCACGCGCCCGACTCACCCCAGCCGACGAACCGGGAACAACGCCCGCTCTTCCCCCGTTGCCGGAAGCACTGACAAGGGAAGTCGCAGGCCGGGGCATGAACGAGGTTCTCGACGAGCTGAGCGCGCTCGAGATCGATTGGGGCTCACGCTGGCGCTGGCTTCGCGCCTTCGAAGGCACCGACGACGCACGACACGGAATCTTCGAAGCGCCAAGGGACATCGACGCACCCGGAAGCCCGATCCCCGCCGGACTTCTCGACAACGCCTTCGGCGTGGCGATGTCCCTTCTGGACCGGCTCGAACAGGGCACCCCACAGTTGCCGTTCCTCATCGAACGGCTCGTCTGGACCGGGAACCCTGCCCCGATCCAAAGCGCCACGAGCAGCGGTCTTCGGACCCAGGAGTCGATGACCCGGGCCGATGACCTCGTCGGCCGTGACGCTGCCGGAGAAACGGTATTTCACCTCCACGGATTCTCCGCGCACCGAGCGCCTCGCGAGCGATTTCTCCGGCAGGAGCGGCAACGGGATCTGTTTCACGTGGCATTCGAGCCGCGTTCGGCGGAACCGTCCGAGAGGCAGAACGGTAGCTCCCTTGTCTTCGTCGATACTTGTGAGCCCGACTTCGCCGGGCTGGCGGGCACGTCTCGGATGGACACAGCGCCCCCCGCTCCTCCGACGCTCGTGGTCCGCTGGCCCCGGCAGGAAGCGGCGGCGGAGGCGGTGCACGCGACCACGAAACGCGCCCTGACATGGCTCCAGCATTGGCTGGACACCGACACGCTCCGCGACGCGCGCGTGCTGTGGGTGACCCGCAACGCCTGCACGGTCGGCGACGGCGATCGCGCGGCCTCCCCGGCAGCGGCCGCCTTGTGGGGAATCGGGCGGACCCTGCAGGCGGAGCACCCGGACCGCTCCCTCGTTCTGCTCGACGTCGACGAAACCGCCGACGACCTTCTCGACCGGACACTCCGGACACTGCCCGCCGACGAGAGCCAGCTCGTCCTTCGCGCGGAGGAACTGTTCGTGCCCCGGCTCATCGCCGTCGAGGACGAGGACGATAGCGCGGACAGCTTCCCCATCGACCCGGACGCAACCGTGCTGGTCACCGGTGGGACCGGTGGGCTCGGTCGCATGATCGCCCACCATCTCGTCGCGACCCACGGGGTGCGTCACCTGCTGCTGCTGTCCCGGTCCGGGACGGAAGCGTCCGGAGCCGACGATCTCGTGCGTGAACTCCAGGCGGAGGGCGCAGAGACGGTGATGGTGCGCGGCTGCGATGTCTCGGTTCGAGTCGAACTGGACGAGGCGCTGGCCTCGGTTCCCGACACGCGGCCTCTCGGTGCGGTCGTGCACGCGGCCGGTGTCGTCGACGACGGTCTCCTCGGCGACCTGACACCGGAGCGCACGGATGCGGTGCTGCAGGCGAAGGTCGACGCGGCGTTGCACCTGCACGAGCTGACCGAGTCGATGCCCCTGTCGGCGTTCGTGCTGTTCTCATCGGCGTCGGGAACGTTCGGGAGTAGTGCCCAGGGGCATTACGCCGCTGCCAACGCCGCGCTCGATGCGTTGGCGCTGCGGCGAAAAGCCCTCGGGCTCGCGGCCACGAGTCTGGCGTGGGGACCGTGGGCCGAGACCGGGATGGCCGCCGACATGGACGAGGCGCTGCAGCGGCGGCTGCGGCGAGAGTGGCTGCGGTTCATCGAGCCGAAGACCGGGCTGCGTCTATTCGACGACGCGCTCGCGCGGCCGGAAGCAACCCTCACGCCGGTGTCCCTCGACCGGGCCGGGCTGACCTCGGCGACGACGGTTCCTGCAGTGCTCCGGACTCTTGTTGTCGAGCTCGGGGCGCGCCAGGGAGCCGTGCGGCCCAGCGCGAGCGCCCCCGCTTCGGGATTCGCGGAGCGGTTCGCCCGGACACCCGAATCCCAACGGGAGCGCATCGTCCTCGACGCGGTACGCGAGGAAGTGGCGGCGGTCCTGGGACTGCCGCACGGTTCATCGGTTCCCGACGCGCAACCGGTGCAGGATCTCGGTCTCGACTCGCTGATGGCGGTGGAGGCGCGGAATCGTCTGTCCGCGCTCGCCGGCGAAACACTGCCCGCGAGCCTGCTGTTCGACCACCCGTCGCCGACGGCTCTCGCGCGCTACCTCATCGATCACCTCGCCACTACGACGCGTCCGGAAACGTCGCGGGAGATCGGTGACGCCGACTCGGCAGCGTCCGCGCCCGCCGCGACGGACGAACCGATCGCGATCGTGTCGATGGCGTGCCGCTACCCGGGCGACGTGAACTCGCCGGAGGCGCTCTGGCAGCTGTTGACGAACGGCGGCGACGCGATCACGGGTTTTCCCGACCGGCCCGGCTGGAACACCGAACGACTCTACGACCCCGATCCGGAGGCCCCGGGTCGTTCGATGACGGGGGAGGGCGGGTTCCTTCATGACGCGGGCCTGTTCGACCCGGAATTCTTCGGGATCAGCCCGCGCGAAGCCGAACGACTCGACCCGCAACAGCGCATTCTCCTCGAGACGTGCTGGGAAGCGCTCGAACGGGGCCGCATTCCCGCCTCGCGCCTCGAGGGGAGCCTGACCGGCGCCTACATCGGCGTGATGTACGACGACTACTTCGGACGCCTCGGACAGGACCTCGCGAACTTCGACGGGCACAACAGCGCCGCGGGCGGCGGCAGCCTGCTGTCCGGTCGCATCGCCTACACCCTTGGATTACAAGGGCCTGCCGTCTCCCTCGACACCGCGTGCAGTTCGTCGCTGGTGACCATGCACATGGCGATGCAGGCACTGCGGCGCGGCGAGTGCGAGCTCGCCCTCGCGGGGGGCGTCACGGTGATGTCCACCCCGAACATGTTCGTCGAGTTCAGCCGACAGGGGGGCTTGGCACCCGACGGCCGCTGCAAGTCGTTTTCCCGGCACGCGGACGGGGTCGCGTGGTCAGAAGGGTGCGGCATCCTGTTGCTCGAACGGCTGTCCGACGCGCGGAAGAACGGGCACGACGTGCTGGCGGTGCTCCGGTCGGGCGCGATCAACCAGGACGGCCGCAGCCAGGGACTCACCGCACCGAACGGACCCTCGCAGCAGCGGGTGATCCGCGCGGCCCTCGCCGCCGGCGACCTGGCTCCATCCGACATCGACGCGGTGGAGGCGCACGGGACCGGCACGACGCTCGGCGACCCGATCGAGGCGAACGCGCTCGCCGCGACGTACGGCCGGGCGCGCACGGACGAGGCGCTCTTTGCCCTGGGATCGGTCAAGTCCAACCTCGGTCACACGCAGGCTGCGGCCGGCGTCGCCGGTGTGATCAAGATGGTCTCGGCGCTCCAGCACGAGCAGCTGCCTCGGACCCTGCACGCCGACGAGCCGACCGAACACGTCGACTGGACCGCGGGCCACATGCTGCTTCTCTCGGAGCCGATGTCCTGGCCGCGACGGTCCGGGCACGTCCGCCGCGCCGGTGTGAGTTCCTTCGGGATCTCCGGGACGAACGCCCACGTGATCGTGGAGGAGGCACCGGAGGACGGCACCGGCCTCGACACCGTTCCCTCCTCCCGCTCGCGTGCGGGCGAGAGCGCCTCGCTCGCCCCGGTCCCGTTCGTCGTGACCGGGCACAGTGACGAGGCACTTCGGGCGAACGCGGCGCGGCTCGCCGCCCACATCGACACCTCCCAGGAGACCGCTGTCGCACTCGACGTCGCCGCCAGCCTGGTGCGCACGCGCGATGCCTTCCTGCATCGTGCGGTCGTCCCGGTGTCGGGCAACGAGGAGGCGATCGAGGCGCTGCGCGCCGTGGCCGATGGCACGCTCCCGTCGGGCGCCGTGCGAGTGACCGCCACCAGCACGCAGGCGATCTTCGTGTTCCCCGGGCAAGGCAGCCAGTACCCGGGGATGTGCCGAGCACTGCTCGACGACCCGACGTTCCGGGCGGCGCTAGCCGGCTGTGACGACGCACTTCGCCCGCACACCGGGTTCTCCGTGCTCGAGCTCCTCGAGGCCGACGACGAGTCGCAACGCGAGGCGATGACCCGGGTGACAGTGGTCCAGCCGTTGCTGTTCGCCGTGGCGGTCGCGCTCGGTCGACTCTGGGAACACGTCGGAATCGAACCCGCCGGAGTCATCGGACACAGCCAGGGGGAGGTGGCGGCCGCTGTCGTGGCCGGGGCCCTCAGCCTCGAGGACGGCGCCCGCATAGTCCACGTCCGTAGCCGGCTCGTCGACGGTTTGGCCGGCGACAGCGGCATGGGCAGCGTCGGTCTCCCGGTCGAGGAGATTCAGCGACGGCTTCGCGACCGGGGCGGCGCGCTCTCGGTCGCGGTCGTGAACACCGCGGAGTCCACGGTGGTCGCAGGAGATCGGGAAGAGCTGGAGGCGTTCCTCGCCGAGCTCGAAGCAGAAGGGGTGTACTGCCGCAGGATCGCGGTCGACTACGCCTCCCACTCGCCGCAGGTCGATCCGATACTCCCCGCCATCAGGCACGAGCTCGCGGCGGTCTCACCGCGGAGGGCCCGCTTTCCGCTCTACTCGACGGTGCTCGGCCGACCGCTCGACGGCCCCGAACTCGATGCCGATTACTGGGCCGACAACCTGCGTCGGCCGGTACGGCTCGACCTGGCCCTCGAATCGGTGACGTCCGGCGCGGAGACGGCCTTCGTCGAGCTGAGCGCGCATCCTCTGCTGGTCGCGCCGCTGCGGAGCGCAGGACACGACGCGGTGGTCGGCTCGCTCCACCGGGACGGCGACGCGGCGGCACGCTTCCGCCGTGCGGTTGCCGAAACATTCGCCCACGGCCTCACCGTCGATTGGGGGGCGGTCTTCGACGGCACGGGGGCGCGATCGGTCGCGCTACCCACCTATGCCTTCCAGCGGCAGCACTACTGGCTTCGGCTCGCGGCGACGGGACGCGGTGACGCCGCCGCATTCGGTCTCGACGCGGGTGAGCACCCGTTCCTCGGGGGGCGGACGGATCTCCCCGATGGAAGCGTGGTCTTCACCGGAAGCATCGACGTCGAGACGCACTCCTGGCTCACCGAGCACCGCGTCTTCGACACGACGCTGGTCCCCGGTGTCGCGATCGTGGACATGGCGCTGCACGCGGCGCGGCGCGTCGACCTTGATGGCGTCGTCGACACCGTCCTCGAGGCACCGCTCGCTCTCGAGGCCGGACGACCTCGGCGGATCCAGCTCGCTGTCGGCGCACCCGAGGACGGCGGGACCCGTTCCTACGTTCTCCGGAGCAGGGGTAAGGGGCCGACCATCGAGGCGGCCCCGGACGAGCCGTGGGTTCAGCACGCGTCCGGTGTGCTGGGGCCCGCGGAGCAGCAGCCCGACAGGCTCGAATCGTGGCCGCCTGCCGGCGCCGAGCCGGTCGACGTCGAGGCACTCTACGAGCGTCTCGAGGGACGCGGCCTGTCCTACGGGCCGAATTTCCGTGGCTTGCGCAGGCTGTGGAAACGAGACGGCGTGCTCTTCGCGGATGTGGACCTGCCGGACGAGGTGAGTGCGGAGGCCGACGCCTTCGGTATGCACCCTGTGCTGTTCGACGCGGCGCTGCACGCGGTTGCCGAACCCGCACGTGACGGCGGCGGCGTATCCCTCCCGTTCGCATGGCGGGACGTGCGGCTGCACGCGGTTGGGGCGACCGCGCTCCGGGCCCGCATCGCCCCGGTGACCGGGGCCGACGACGGCACGAGCGAGGTGACTCTCGCGCTCTTCGATCCCGCTGGAGCGCCGGTCGCGTCCGTGGGCGCCGTCTCCGGGCAGCCGACGAGCGCGACGGGAATCCGGCGCTCTCTCCGCGGCCAGGCAACCCATCTGTACCGGATGACCGCGCCGCAGGTACTGGCCGAAGGATTCGGCGGTCCCATCGCGTTCGTCGACGTCGATCCGCGCGAACCGGATCTGGATCGTGTCGTCGAGGACACGGACACGGAAGCGGCTCGGCCCACGCTCGTCGCCCGGTGGGATTCCGTGCCGAACCCCGGAGAAGAGGCGAGCGCCGATGACATCCGCGAGGCGGCGCATCGTGGTCTTGCCTGGCTGCAGCACTGGCTCGCGGCCGAGGTGCTTGCGGAAGCAAGGGTCGTCTGGATCACGCGCCGTGCGGTCGCTCGCGACGGGGACGAATCCGCAGATCCGGGCGCGGCGACCCTCTGGGGTCTCGGACGGACGTTCCGGGAGGAGCACCCCGAACGCCTCCTCGTGCACCTCGACGTCGACGAGATGCCGAGCGACGAGGCTCTGTCGGCCCTGCTCGGCCGCCTACCGGACGGCGAGACCGAGTTCCTCCTCCGAGACGGAGAACTCGCGATGCCGAGGCTCGCTCCGGTCGAGCCGAGGGAACCGGATGTCGACGACGGGGACGCGCTCGTCCCCGCCCTGCACCCTGACGGCACGGTGCTCGTCACGGGCGGCACCGGCGGGTTGGCGCGGGTGACGAGCAGGCATCTCGTCACCCGCCACGGTGCTCGGCACCTGCTCCTGCTGTCGCGTTCGGGTCCGAACTCGCCGGGCGCCTCGGCGCTCGTCGAGGAACTCGAAGCGCTCGGCGCCGAGAAAGTCACCGCTGTCTCCTGCGACGTCTCCGATCGCGGGCAGCTGGAGGCGGCCCTCGCGTCGATCGACAAGGCACATCCACTGACCGCGGTGGTGCACACGGCCACCGTCCTGGACGACGGTCTCCTCCCCGACCTGACGCAGGCGCGGGTCGACGCGGTCCTCCGGCCGAAGGTCGACGCGGCGGTGCACCTGCACGAACTGACCGAAGGCATGGACCTGCGTGCGTTCATGCTGTTCTCGTCGATGGCAGGCACCCTCGGCGGCGCCGCACAGGCCAACTACGCGGCCGCGAATGCCGCCATCGACGCCCTCGCTGCGCTGCGCAGGCATCGCGGTCTCCCCGCGACCAGCCTCGCCTGGGGCAGCTGGGCCGAGGTGGGCCTCGTTGCGGTCATGGACGAGACGTTCCAGCGCCGGATCCGGCGCTCCGGGTTCGTCCCCCTCGACCCGGAGACCGGAGTGGCGCTGCTGGACGAAGCGCTCGCCAGGCACGACGCATACCTCGCTCCGGTGCGGCTGGACCGTGCAGCGCTGCAGCGGGCCGCGAACACGGAGCAGAGCGCGCCGGCGCCGATGCTTCGCGGACTCGTGCGACCCCCCGCACGTCGTGCCTCGGCGATGGCAGCGGAGCGTTCGCGGCTCCTCGAGCGGCTCGGGCCTCTCCCCGAAGCCGAGCGTGAGAAGGCGGTGCTCGACGCGGTGCGCTGGGAGCTCGCTGCGGTACTCGGGCTTTCCGAACCCGCGTCCGTCGCCGTCGACCGGCCCATCCAGGAGCTCGGACTCGACTCACTCATGGCGGTCGAGCTGCGAAACCGGTTGTCGGGTTTGGTCGGCGAGCGCCTGCCTGCCACCCTGCTGTTCGACCGGCCGGTGCCGCGCGCGCTCGCCGGCTATCTCACCTCGCTCGTCGGGACGCCGCAGGCTGCCCCCTCACCGATCGCCGAGGCGGTCGAGCTGCTCGAGCGGACACCACTCGCCGCCCTCGACGAGGACAGCGCGGTGGAACGGCTCCTCGATCTCGCCACGCGGCTGCGGGCGCAGCGAGAGGGGAACCAGGAGGCAGGTCGTGCTCTGGATGGTGTGGCCGACGAAGACCTCGACGACCTCCTCGACCAAGAGATCAGGAAGCTCGAATGAGCGCGCCGAAGGACGAAAAGCCGATGTCGTCAGTGACGGATCCGCAAGAAAGGGCGCGGCGCGCGGTCGCGGCGCTGCAGCAGGCCAACCAGAAACTCGGCGAGCTCAGATCGCGGGCCAACGAGCCCATCGCCGTCGTGTCGATGGCCGGGCGCTACCCGGGTGGAGCGGACACGCCGGAGGCACTGTGGCAGCTCGTCGCGGAGGGAGACGACGCGGTCGGGGCGTTTCCGGAGAGCCGACCGGGGTGGAGCATCGACAGCCTCTACGATCCGGACCCGGACGCCCCGGGGCGCTCGCTCACCAAGGAGGGCGGCTTCCTCGACGACGTCGACCTGTTCGATCCGGCGTTCTTCGGGATCAGCCCGAAGGAGGCGGAGCGGATGGACCCGCAACAGCGGATCCTGCTGGAGACCTGCTGGGAGCTACTCGAGCGGGCGCGCGTGCCGGTCGCGTCGCTGCAGGGCAGTCTCACCGGCGTCTACGTCGGCGCGATGTACGACGACTACTTCGCCCGGCTCGGGCGTGACCTGGCGAACTTCGACGGGCACAACGGCACCGCAGGGGGGCACAGCATCCTGTCCGGCCGCGTCTCGTACACGCTCGGCCTGCAGGGGCCTGCGATCTCCGTCGACACGGCCTGCAGCTCGTCACTGGTGACGGTCCACATGGCGATGGAAGCACTCAGGAAGGGGGAATGCGACCTCGCTCTCGCCGGTGGTGTCGCGGTGATGGCGACCCCATTCGCGTTCGTCGAGTTCAGCAGGCAACGCGGGTTGGCGCCGGACGGACGCTGCAAACCGTTCTCGGAACAGGCCGACGGGGCGGGCTGGTCCGAGGGGTGCGGCATGCTGCTCCTCGAGCGGCTGTCCGACGCGCGGGCGAACGGACACGAGGTCCTTGCGGTACTGCGGTCGGGCGCGGTCAATCAGGACGGTCGCAGCCAGGGGCTGACGGCGCCCAACGGGCCGTCACAGGAGCGCGTCATTCGTGCCGCGCTCACGGCGGCCGACCTCGGCGCCGCCGACGTCGACGTGGTGGAGGCGCACGGCACCGGAACCCCCCTCGGCGACCCGATCGAGGCCAACGCGCTGCAGGCGACCTACGGTCAGGCGCACACCGCAGAGCGGCCACTCTGGGTCGGATCGATCAAGTCGAACCTGGGACATCCGCAGGCGGCTGCCGGTGCCGCCGGTTTGATCAAAATGGTGCAGGCGCTGCGGCACGAGGAGCTTCCCCGCTCCCTGTACACCGAGTCACCGACTCCGCACGTTGACTGGTCGGCGGGACACGTCCGGCTCCTCGAGAGTTCGGTGCCGTGGCCGCGCCGAGAAGGACACGTCCGTAGGGCCGCGGTGAGCTCGTTCGGCATCTCGGGGACGAACGCCCACGTCATCCTCGAAGAGGCACCACCTGCCGAGCAGGTCGAGCACGACGGCGGCGCCGAGCCCCGATCGGCTGCCTCGCCGTTCCCGATCGTGCTCAGCGGGCACACCGAAGCGGCGCTTCGGGCGAACGCGGCACGGCTCGCCGACCTCATGGAGCCGGACCCCATGGAGTCGGGCGGACCGGCCCGCGACGAGGCTCCGGTGCTTCGCGACATTGCCTACAGCACGGTCATGACCCGCACGCCGTCGACCGAACGGCTCTGCCTTCCGGCTCGGGATCGGGGCAACGCGGTCCCGGCACTCCGCTCCGTCGCCGAAGGGTCGCTGCCTTCCGGCGCGGTGCGGGCGACCGCCCACCGCGAGCGGACGATCTTCCTGTTCCCGGGGCAGGGCAGCCAGTACCCCGGCATGTGCCGTTCGCTTCTCGGGGACGAGACCTTCCGGGCCGCGCTCGTCGAGTGTGACGAGGCGTTGCGACCGCATGTCGGTTTCTCCGTGCTCGCGGTGCTCGAGCAGGACGATGACGCTCAGCAGGAGGCGCTGCGGAAGGTGGCGGTGGTTCAGCCGGTCCTCTTCGCGGTGGCGGTGGCGCTCGCACGGGTGTGGGCGCTATGGGGTGTCGTACCGGACGGCGTCGTCGGCCACAGCCAGGGCGAGGTGGCCGCCGCGGTGGCCGCAGGCGCGTTGAGTCTCGCCGACGGTGCACGGGTCGTCGGCGTACGCAGTCGGCTCATCGCCGGTCTCGACGGAGAAGGCGGGATGGGCAGTGTGGGGCTGCCGGTCGACGAGGTCGAACGGCGGCTCGCCGCGCGTGGCGATGACCTGTCGGTCGCGGTCGTCAACACCGCCGAGTCGACGGTCGTGGCAGGTGATTCCGCCGCGCTCGAGAGCTTCCTGACCGAGCTCGAAGCGGAGGGCATCCACTGCCGCCGGATCGCGGTCGACTACGCCTCGCACTCATCGCAGGTGGACCCGATTCTGGACGGGATTCGCGCCGAACTCGGCGGGCTGACCCCCCGTGCCGGCCACATCGCGATCTATTCAACGGTGCGGGGCGATGCCGTTGACGGACACGTCCTCGACGCGGACTACTGGGTCGACAACCTCCGCAGGCCGGTGCGCCTCGACCGGGCACTCGACGCGCTCGCGCCTGGAGAGGAAACGGCGTTCGTCGAGCTCGGTGCCCATCCGCTGCTTGTCGCAACGCTTCGCGCCGCGGGGCACGATGCAGTCGTCGGGTCGCTGCACCGGGACGAGGACAGTGCCTCCCGCCTGCGCCACGCCGCCGCGGAACTCTTCGCGCACGGGCGGCCAATCGACTGGGCCACCGTCTACACGAGCACCGGCGCGCGGCCGGTCGACCTGCCGACCTATGCGTTCCAGCGGCAGCACTACTGGCTGGAGCTTGCCGACGCGGGTCACGGGGACGCGTCGGCCTTCGGCCTCGATGCCGGAGAGCACCCGCTCCTCGCAGGCCGTACGGACCTCTCGGACGACACCGTCGTCTTCACGGGCAGCACCGCAGCGCTCGCTCGCCCGTGGCACGCGGAGCATCACGTCTTCGACACCGCACTCCTGCCTGCCGCGACGTTCGTCGACCTCGTGCTGCACGCGGCGGACCAGGTCGGTCTCGAACGGGTCGCCGACGCCTCGATCGAGGCACCGATCCCGCTCGACGCCGGTGCGCGGCGGTTGCAGCTGGTACTCGAACCCGAGCGGGGCGGCCACCGACGCTTCACGCTGCACAGTCGCCTCGCCGACGGGCCGTGGGTGCGGAACGCGACCGGAAAGCTCGCCGAACGAACGACCGAGGCGCCCGTCACCCCCGGCGGCGGGCCGCCGCCGGGGGCCACTCCCCTCGACGTCGACGGGCTCTACGCGTCGCTCGACGACGACGGACACGCGTACGGGCCGACCTTTCGGACGGTCACGCGGGGCTGGATCACCGACGACGAGGTCGTCGTCGAGGCGTCGCTGCCGGAGGAGGTTCAGGACGAGGCCGAGTCGTTCGGGGCGCACCCGGCGCTCGTCGAGGCGGCGCTCGCAGCCGCGACGCGAATCCTTCCCCGCTCCGACGAGGACGATACGGTGCACCTGCCGTGCACGGTCACGGACGCGATGCTCCACGCGGTCGGGGCGACGACGATCCGAGCGCGGGTGACGCGAGCAGCCGAGGGACGGGTTCGCCTCGCGCTCTTCGACCCCGCGGGCGATCCGGTCGCGACGATCGGCGCGGTGGCCACCGAGGCGGTCACGGAGGCGCGGATCCGGGAGGTGGCGGACTCGGCCGCGGCAACGGCGCCGTCGTCGCTCTATCACGTCGTCGGCGATCCCATCCCTGACGCCGTGGCGGACACGCCGACGGGACCGGCGACCGGCTACCTGGAGGTCGACGTTGCCGCGCCCGACTTCGCCGCGCTCGCGGATCGCGTGCGGGAGGAGGGGGCGTCCGCCCTGGTCGTCCGTTGGCCCGACACGGACGCGACACCCGCCGCCGTCCGCGACCTGACCCACCGCGCCCTCGCCTGGCTGAAAGGATGGCTGGCCGAGGACGATCTCGGCGATACCCGAGTCGTCTGGCTCACGCGCCGGGCCACCGAGGGCGGCTCGGCGGAAGCCTTGCCGTCTCCCGCCATGGGGGCGCTCTGGGGGATCGGGCGCGCGTTCCAGGAGGAACATCCGGATCGGCCACTCGTTCTGGTGGACACGGAGACGGAAACCGACGGACCTCCGGATGCGATCGACGACCTCGTGGCTCGGCTCCCGCACGACGAGCCTCAGCTCGTCCTGCGCGGCGGAATACTCGCCGCGCTCCGGCTGCTGCCCGTGGATCGCGCGGAAGAGCCGGCGGCGCCCACCTGGAACACCCACGGGACCGTGCTCATCACCGGCGGTACGGGCGGCCTTGCTCGCGTCCTCGCGCACCACCTCATCGCCGAGCACGGGATTCGGCACCTCGCTCTGGTGTCGCGGTCCGGGCCCGCGGCGAGTGGGGCCGCCGAGCTCGTGGCGGAGCTGGAAGCGGCGGGCGCGGCCACGGTGACGGTGCACGCCTGCGACGTGTCCGACCGGACAGCGCTCGCGGCCGTCCTTGATTCCGTGCCTGCGGAGCGTCCGCTGACGGCTGTGTTCCACACCGCGGCGGTCCTCGACGACGGGCTCCTCACGGATCTCACGCCGGAGCGAGTCGACACGGTGCTGCGCCCCAAGATCGACGCGGCGTTCCATCTGCACGAGCTCACGGCGGATCTGCCGTTGTCGGCTTTCGTCGTGTTCTCGTCCGCCGCAGGAACCCTCGGCAGTGCGGGACAGGCCAACTACGCCGCGGCGAACGCGGCCCTCGACTCGCTCGCGGCGCGGCGGCGACGCATGGGCTTGCCCGCGGTAAGTCTCGCCTGGGGCGTGTGGACCGAGGTGGGCCTCGCGACCAGCCTCGACGATCTGCTCCAGCACCGGCTGGGGCAGATGGGTGGCCTCCCGATCGACCCCGAGCTCGGCATGCGACTTCTCGACGAAGCCCTCGGACGGCCCGAAGCGCTCCTCGCCCCGATCCCGTTCGACCGCAGTCGGCTCGAACACCGGGCGAAGGAAGGCGCACTCCCCGCGCTCCTGCGGGGTCTCGTGCGCCGCCGCTTCCGGCGAGCCGCGGGGACGGTCAAGGGGTCGCAGCTCGCCGAGCGCCTCGCCGGCCTTTCCGAGTCCGAGCGCGAGGCAGTGTTGGTCGAGATGGTGCGCGGCGAACTCGCCACGGTCCTGGGTCTGCCGGAAGCGGCGGCTGTCCCGGTCGACGGACCGGTCCGCGATCTCGGCCTCGACTCGCTGATGGCCGTGGAATCCCGCAATCGTCTTGCGGCTCTCGTTGGCGAGAAGCTTCCGGCAAGTCTGTTGTTCGACCACCCCACTCCGAGGGAACTCACACGGTTCCTCGCGACCACGATGCGCGACACCGCGTCGGGGACGGCGCGGGTCGATGTCGTGGCCGCACGGCGCGCGCCGGACGAACCGATTGCGATCGTGTCGATGCGGGGCGCTACCCGGGCGGGGTGGACACGCCGGAGGCGCTGTGGCGGCTCCTCGCGGAGGGGCGTGATGCGATCGCCGGCTTCCCGGATCGTCCCGGTTGGGAAATCGAGCGGCTCTACGACCCGGA
>NZ_JAVDXW010000003.1 GCF_031458135.1 Haloactinomyces albus
ACGCGAGCGCGATCACGAACCGGACACCGTTACGGCGGTGCAGTGCGGCCCGGAGGATGCGCTTCACGTCATCGGAGTCGATAGGCTCGATCTCTTCCTCCTCGATGCGGGGAGGCTTGGCCAGAGACACGGGGTTGCGTCCGAGGTGGCCGCGCTTCTCGGCCTCACCGAGCGCGGTGCGGGCCGTGCGGTGCACCTGGTGAGCGGTGGCAGGTTTCAGACCGGACTTGGTGAGCTTCGTGTACAGCTTCTCGAAGTGCTCCGGCCGGATCTTGTCGAGTCGGTGAGCACCGATGCCGGGGATCAGGTGCCGGTAAACGGCCGTGCGGTAGCCCTCCAGAGCCTTGTACCGAATGGAGGGAGCCGCGATGTTCTCGACCCAGTGCTTCAGCCACGCCTCGACCGTCCACGGCTTACCGGGCTTGCGCACCGTCCCGGCTCGCCGCTGCTGTTCCAGCTCCTGGAGTGCGTCGACTACCTCTCCTTCGGTCTTGCGCTTGACGTGCCGGCGGTCGGGCCTGCCGTCGTCACGGACTCCGACGGTGATGCGGCCGTGCCATTTGCCGTCAGCTTCGCTGTAGTAGATGCTGCCTGCTCCGTTGGGAGCGCGGCCTTCGTCGCGGCGCTTGCGGGCCATCGTGCGGTTCCTCCCTTAGTTACTTTCTGTGTCTGGATGTGGGCGTGCGAGGGGAAGCTCCTAGCGGGTGTGCCGGGGGTCTGAACTGGCCTTTTTCGGTTCTTGTTCTGGATGTGGTGAGCTGCCTCGCTAGCCGCTAGTTCGCTGGTGTAGGTGGGTGCGATGTTGCTAGCGGGGTCGCTAGGTCTAGCGGGTGTGGGCGCTAGACCTAGCGACCGTGCTGGGCTGGTCGACTCCGACTTTTCGCTACGCTGCGTGCTGTTGAGTGCTCAGGAGCTGGACGTAGGCGTCGAGCGCTTCGATTGGGACACGACGGGCGCGGCCGATCTGTACGGAGTCGACGGCGCCGGTTTTGATGAGCTGGAACATGGTGGTCCGCCCGATGGACAGGCGGTGTGCGGCTTGTTCGACGGTCAGCAGGGAGCGGGGTTGTTCGTCGGTCAAGCGGTGGGTGGTCATGGTGGTGCCTCCTGGCTTGCGGCGACGAAGTACGAAGGAAACGAAGAAAACGAACTTGCTCGTCTGCGAGGCGACTCCGAAAGGTGCGGCGCAGTGCCCGAAGGGAGCGCCGAAGAGCGCGAAGGGGGCGAAGGGAGCGGCTATTTCGGGGTCCTGCTCCCTTCGCACTCTTCGGGCAGATACCAGGTCCAGCCGCCGCGCATTCCGTCCTTATCGGCACCGAGGCGGAGGCGTTTCTTGGCTCGCTTGAGCTGGTCTTTGCTGTAACCGCCCTCGTGGCCCTGCCCGAAGATGGTCTTGACCGGGGCGGAGCCGCCCTGATCGGCGAGGTAGTTGCGGAGCCAGGTGTCGAGTTCGTGGCGTTCGTCGGCTTCGTCGTCGTTCTGGCCGGTGTCGGACAGGATCGTTTCCACGTGGGCGGTGGTCTCGCCGAGGAAGCGCAGCCGTCCCCACTGGCCGGGGCCGTCGGTGGTGGGCAGGGTGACCGGCTCGACCAGATACCGCAGGGACGGTAGGTCGAGGCTGCCGAGGTTGTTTTTGACCTGTGAGAGCACACAGGACCCGTCGTCGGCCTCCGGGTCGCGGGCAAAGGCCACGGCTGCCCGGGCCACGGCGGAGAATGCCCGCGAGCCGGTCACGCGGGACAGGACGTCGGTGCCGCTGGCCTTGTTGAAATGGGCCAATCCGAACACCGCACACCCGGTCTCGTCGGCCAACCGGGCGAGTGGTTCAAGGGCGGTGCGGAGTTCTTCCTGGTTGACGTTGACTCGGCTGTCCACGGCTGAGATCAGCGGGTCGAGCACGAGTAGGCCCACGTCGGCGGCGGTGATTTCGGCGGCCAGCTCGTCGCAGTCGCGCGGCAGGGTCAACGGAAGGGTGGTGCCGCCAGCGGTGGTGACCTCGACTCGGTATACCCGGTCGAGGTCGGCTCCGGCGGCGTGCAGCCGCGGTGCGATGGTGGCTTCCCAGGAGTCCTCGGTGGCGGCATAGACCACGCCCTTCGGGGTTCCGTAGTCGACTCCGTCGAGGGTGCCGAGGGTGATCTGGGCGGCCAGCCAGGAGCAAAACAGCGACTTGCCGATGCCTTCCCGCCCGGGTCCGAGGGTGATCGCACCGCGCGGGATGCGCCCTTCCCAGGTCCAGTAGGTCGGCCGGATAGGGATCTGCGAGGCCCGAGTCAGGTGCAACCGCCGGACCGGGGTCGACTCGGCGGAGTCGGTCCGGTCCGGGGTCTCCGGGTGGGGGTCTCCGGCCCTATCCCGATGCTGCTCATCGGTGCTGTTCGTGCCGGTCGTGAGCCCGGGTTCGGGATCGGGGACGGCCCGCAGTCGGTGACCGGGCTCGCCCGGACTCGGCGCGGACGTGTGAGGCGTTGTCATGGGGTGTCGGCTCCGGTTCGTCGCGATGGTGACTCCGGTCCGGTCGTCCCCGTTCAGGCGGGGAGTAAGGCTCGGAGTAAGGGACGTGGTTCCGGTGGTGTCGGTGCTGTTCGGAGGGGCCGAAAGGGGAGCAGGGTGGGCCTGTCGGAACGGCTCTGACAGGCCCACCGGGTCGGTCAACCCTCGATCGGGGGTCGACTCAGTTGGGCCAGAGGTGGTCGGGTGCGGTCTCGATCGGGTGGACCTCGGCTCCGCCCTGGTGGGCCGTCAGAAACGGCACCAGGGCGGCCACGCGGGACTGGACCAGGGTGTAGCGCTGCCGGTCGAACATCGGTCCTTCGTTGTCGACGAGCCGGGTCATGCCGTGTTCCAGGTCTCGGAGGTCCTGTTCGGGCATCCGTCCGGCGACTCGGCCGATGTAGGTGGCCAGTTGCCGCAGCGAGGCCTCCCGCAGTTGGGCGTGGCTGATCGGCACCGCGTACAGCAGGGTCCGCATGGTCAGTTCGGTGATCTGGGTCTGAGTGCTCATGAGGCCACCCCCGTGGCGGTCGGTGCGGCGTGGTGCTGGGTGCGAAGCAGCCGCAACCACGTGCCGGTGCTGGTTTGCCGACGCGGACCCCGTTCGACGTGCGGGGCGCTGTCGTCGGCGGGTTCCTCGGGAGTGGTCCCGGTGAGTACGGCGCGGGCCTGCTCGATGAGCTGTGTGTCCGGTTCCGGGTGGCTGATGCCCAGTTCGGCGGCCGACAGGCCGTAGCACTGCTCCAGCAGGCCCACGGCCCAGCCGGGCACGTTCTGGTAACCGTTCTCCCAGCGGCGCAGACCCCGCTTGACCGTGTCGGCCCCGTAGGGGTGCTCGCCCCGGTCGGTGGCGATGCGGCGCAGCTCGCGGACCACGTGGGCAGCGCTCCACTCCTGGGCCAGCCGGGCGGCCTTGAGCCGGGTAAGAGTCTGCTCGGTCATGACCGCACACCTCCGGCCAGCTCGTAGCGCGTGGACGCCAGGGGCTGGCCGTAGAGTTTGTCGACCCGGGCGCGGAGCATGGCAGCAGTTTCGGCCCGTTCGCTGCCAGGGGGCAGGTCGTCCATGACCGCCAGGGCGGCGGCGATGGCCGTGCCGCCCTCGGCGAACAGTGTTTCGACGACCATCATGTGGGCGAACTCGTCGTCTTCGAGTTCCTCGATCGCCATTCCGCCGTCGACCAGGATCCACAGGGCGGCGGTGACATCTTCCAGCGAGACCGGCACGGTCATCGACACCCGCATGGTGGCGGGGCTGGTGTTGCCGTCGCGGTGGGTGGGGATGAACTCGACCGGGCGGCCATCAACGTGGCCGGTGGCCTTCCTCGACTGCGGCATCATCGTCAGGCCACCTCCCCGATCTGCTCGTCGCCCTCAGCGGCTGACGCGGTGCCGAGAACGTAGGAGTCGTAAGCAGCCTGCGAGCACGCTTCCTCATAGGCCCTCAGCGCGTGCTCGGGAATCCGCAAGGTGCCCTTACCAGTGCCCAGCTTCAACGCGTCCAACTGGCCGGACTCAATCGCCCGATAGATCGTGTCGACCGAGACGTCGTAGCGCTCGGCTACTGCCTTGACGCGGTACATGCGCGTACCCTTGTCCTGCATCGTTACTCCAGAAACTTCGATGTGCGCTCCGTCCGGTGTTGCCGCACCGGGCGGAGCTTTTCTTGCGGCTTCTACGTCTGCTGCGAAGTGAGCGACTGAAGCTGTCGCCAATACTATCGACGACATTGGCGATGTCAAGTCTTGTCCTGAGGTTTCTGCGAAAGCCCTGGTAGGGCTAGGATTGTCGACGAAACCAGCAACCCGGGGAGGGTCGATGCCGAAGGACTGGGCCGCCGTGTCCGAGGTGATCAAGCGCCGTATGGGCGAGCTCGACATGACACAGCAGGAACTCACGCGGCGGGCCGACGTCGCACCGATGACCGTGCGCGAGCTCCAGAACAACCTCAAGCCACGCAAGCGCAGTGCGCGCACCCTTGCGGCCATCTCGGAAGCGCTGGATTTGCCCTCGGACCATCTCTCGTCGGTGCTGGAGAGTGAAGAGCCCTCGGACTCCGGTGGTACGGATTCGCTCCGCGTGGAGCTGGAACAGGTCAAGCAAACGCTTGCTGACCTGGCAGAACGCCTTGAAATCGTCGAGCGTCGGCAAGCTGCTGACGACACTCGTCCTTGAGCCGTACTGCCCGCAGAAGCAGCACGCGGACAGTGGCAACGCTCTTCCCGCAGTGATCGCGGTTGCACCATGCTGGGCCTCCCGTGGTCCGTGCGTCTGTAGCGACATGAGCAGCATGGAGCGAAACGGGAGCCGGACCCCGGAAAAACTTTCCGGGGTCTACCCGCCGAGGGGTTGGAGCCTGGACTCATGCGCGGAATGACAAGCTCACTGACCATCGGAGAACGCATCGCGTGGTACCGGCGACGTCGAGGGATGCCGCAAGAAGTACTGGCCGGACGTATCGGCCGCACCGTCGACTGGCTGAGCAAGGTGGAGAACAACCGGATCGACCTGGACAGGCTGTCCGTCATCCGAACTCTCGCCGAAGCACTCGATGTCACCATCGGCGACCTCATCGGCGAGCCGACGCTACTCGAATGGAACAAGGAGAGCGGGACGAAGACAGTTCCCGCTCTGCGTGCTGCTCTGATGGACTATCGCCAGCTCACGCCCTTGCTCGGCGGAGCCGAGAACGACAGCGAGCCGCCCGAGCTGGAGACCCTTCGTCAGGGAGTCGGCGACGTATTCGCGGCGTACCAGGAATCGCGCTACGGCTTCGTGACCGGGCGTACTCCGCTGCTGCTGTCGGATGCCGCACTCGCAGCTCAAGCGCACGGCTCGGAGGGGCGCGAACTGCTCGCGCTCAGCTACCAAGCAGCCACGTCGGTTCTGACCAAGCTCGGTGAGGTCGATCTCGCTTGGATCGCTGCCGAGCGCGGGCTGAACGCTGCTCAGCAGGTCGGCAACCCGCTGATCCTTGGCTCGCTGTTCCGCTCGGTGACTCATGCGCTGCTGTCGACCGGTCGGTTCCCGGAAGCCGTGCAACTGACCAGGACGGCCGCCGATGTGCTCCAGCCCAGTGTCGGCGAAGCCGGTAGCGCGATGCTCTCCGTCTACGGTTCGCTCTTCCTCGCGGGCTCGATGGCAGCGGCACGTTGTGACGACCGGTCCAGTACGAGCGCCTTCCTGAGTGAGGCTCAGGAGTCCGCAGACCGGTTGGGCGGTGACGGTAACTACCTTTGGACAGCGTTCGGGCCGAGCAACGTCTCCATTCACAGGGTCGCGACCGCGATGGAGCTGGGAGACGTTCAGGTCGCGGTGGATGTCGGGCCGACCGTGGACACGTCGGCGCTTCCGCTCGAACGGCAGGTGCGTCATGCCCTGGAAACCGCCCGCGCTTTCAGCGCCTGGAACCGCACTGACGAAGCCCTATCCATCGTGCTCGATGCCGAGCAGCGCGCGCCTGAGCAGGTACGGCACCACTACCTGAGCAGACAACTCGTCCTGACGTGGATGCGTCAGCAGCGCGGTAAACCGTCGCCCGCACTCGCTGACCTGGCGCGGCGTCTCAAGCTCTCATGAACGTAGCTGGATAGGGTCGCAATATGGAGTCCGTAACACAGAGGTTCGCCACTCCTCGCGTGGCCGCCGGTGCGCTGTTCGTCAGCGCCTCCGGAAAGGTCTTGCTCGTGCGCAAGACCTACGGCAATCGTTGGGACATTCCCGGAGGCTACGTGGACGGTGGCGAGTCACCGGCCCAAGCCTGTAGCCGAGAGCTGGCCGAAGAAATCGGACTCCAGCGCCAACCGCGCCGAGTCCTGGCCGTCGACTGGGCACCGACCGAGCACGACGGCGACAAGCTGCTGTGGGTGTTCGACTGCGGCGATCTCGCGGACGACGAACACCGTATTCAGCTCGACTCGAACGAGCTGGACTCGTGGGATTGGGTACCTGTCCACGAACTTGACGACTATCTGATCCCTCGCTTGGCTCGCCGCTTGAAGCAGGCTCACGCTGCCCATGAGAAGGGATGCATGGTCTACCTCGAACACGGCGAGCCAACGATGGAGTGAGCGAAGGTATCGAGTGCACGTTTCATCGAAGGGTGCGAAGGGGGTAGGCCCCTGTGTAAGCCGCTCCCTTCGCACTCTTCGCTCCCTTCGGCGCTCCCTTCGGGAACTTCACTTGCTGCGCGCTGTGAGGGAGGGAGTGCCTCGTCGGGATGTGCGCCCCTGGCTGGCAGGCCCCGCACCGGGGTGGTTCCCTGCCTTCCCTCGTTCCCTGTCCGGGGTGTTGCCGCAGCTCATCCCGAGGGAGTCGGCCCAGGGAACCGGACAGGGAAAATTCCCTTACCGACGTGTGATTCCCGTACCGGTTCCCTGTCTCCTCGGGGTCTCAGTTCGGGTCTCAGTCCACTCCAGTACGGACCCGTTCACCAATGTTCCAGCCATACCGATGACCAGCACGAACGGACCTGAACGGCCCACGGTGAACTGACTACCCGGGAACTTGTAAGCGGAAGGTCAGGGGTTCGAGTCCCCTCAGCGGCTCCAGGGTTGACCAGCGAGAACGCCGCTCCGAGCACTTTGGAGCGGCGTTCTCGCTTTACCGGGGGCTCAGTTCGGGTCTCAGTTGCCCTCCCAGAAGTAGGAATTCAGGCGCTCGGCCACGTCGCGCCGGACGGTCTCGGTGACGTGCATGTAGCGGTGTTTCATGGTCACGCTTGACCACCCCATGACTTCCATGACCGTGCGGTCAGGCACGCCGAGGATGAGCAGCACCGTCGCGGCGGTGTGCCGGGCATCGTGGAGCCGAGCCTCCGCCACTCCGGCCTCAGCCAAGAGCGCGTGCCATTCCGCGTAGTCCCGGCGGGGATCGAGTGCCTTCCCGTTGGGCTGGGTGAAGATCCGTCCGCTGTCGTGCCACTCACTCCCGGCGTGCTGGCGTTCGGCTTCCTGCTGGTCGCGGTGACGCTGTAGCAGCTCGAAGAGCTGATCGGGCAGCCCGATCAGGCGGCGGCCCGCCCGTGACTTCACGTCGACCTCGACCAGGCCCCCGCCGTGCCGCTGTGGACAGTTCCGGGCGTGCTCGGTGCAGTCCGGTGGGCACGGTGGCGGACACGGCCGGGTGTGCTGCTTACAACCGTCCTTGCATGGCTCGGTCTTGTGGTACTTCGCGCCGCAGGTGTGCGGGTCGGTGCAGCCGTGTTGCCACTTCTGCCGCTGTAGTGCCTTGCGGATACGCAAGGTGCGGTTCTGCTCGTTGAGGTTGTCCCACTTCAGCCCGAGCGCTTCACCTTGCCGACAACCGAGCGCGAGCGCGATCACGAACCGGACACCGTTACGGCGGTGCAGTGCGGCCCGGAGGATGCGCTTCACGTCATCGGAGTCGATAGGCTCGATCTCTTCCTCCTCGATGCGGGGAGGCTTGGCCAGAGACACGGGGTTGCGTCCGAGGTGGCCGCGCTTCTCGGCCTCACCGAGCGCGGTGCGGGCCGTGCGGTGCACCTGGTGAGCGGTGGCAGGTTTCAGACCGGACTTGGTGAGCTTCGTGTACAGCTTCTCGAAGTGCTCCGGCCGGATCTTGTCGAGTCGGTGAGCACCGATGCCGGGGATCAGGTGCCGGTAAACGGCCGTGCGGTAGCCCTCCAGAGCCTTGTACCGAATGGAGGGAGCCGCGATGTTCTCGACCCAGTGCTTCAGCCACGCCTCGACCGTCCACGGCTTACCGGGCTTGCGCACCGTCCCGGCTCGCCGCTGCTGTTCCAGCTCCTGGAGTGCGTCGACTACCTCTCCTTCGGTCTTGCGCTTGACGTGCCGGCGGTCGGGCCTGCCGTCGTCACGGACTCCGACGGTGATGCGGCCGTGCCATTTGCCGTCAGCTTCGCTGTAGTAGATGCTGCCTGCTCCGTTGGGAGCGCGGCCTTCGTCGCGGCGCTTGCGGGCCATCGTGCGGTTCCTCCCTTAGTTACTTTCTGTGTCTGGATGTGGGCGTGCGAGGGGAAGCTCCTAGCGGGTGTGCCGGGGGTCTGAACTGGCCTTTTTCGGTTCTTGTTCTGGATGTGGTGAGCTGCCTCGCTAGCCGCTAGTTCGCTGGTGTAGGTGGGTGCGATGTTGCTAGCGGGGTCGCTAGGTCTAGCGGGTGTGGGCGCTAGACCTAGCGACCGTGCTGGGCTGGTCGACTCCGACTTTTCGCTACGCTGCGTGCTGTTGAGTGCTCAGGAGCTGGACGTAGGCGTCGAGCGCTTCGATTGGGACACGACGGGCGCGGCCGATCTGTACGGAGTCGACGGCGCCGGTTTTGATGAGCTGGAACATGGTGGTCCGCCCGATGGACAGGCGGTGTGCGGCTTGTTCGACGGTCAGCAGGGAGCGGGGTTGTTCGTCGGTCAAGCGGTGGGTGGTCATGGTGGTGCCTCCTGGCTTGCGGCGACGAAGTACGAAGGAAACGAAGAAAACGAACTTGCTCGTCTGCGAGGCGACTCCGAAAGGTGCGGCGCAGTGCCCGAAGGGAGCGCCGAAGAGCGCGAAGGGGGCGAAGGGAGCGGCTATTTCGGGGTCCTGCTCCCTTCGCACTCTTCGGGCAGATACCAGGTCCAGCCGCCGCGCATTCCGTCCTTATCGGCACCGAGGCGGAGGCGTTTCTTGGCTCGCTTGAGCTGGTCTTTGCTGTAACCGCCCTCGTGGCCCTGCCCGAAGATGGTCTTGACCGGGGCGGAGCCGCCCTGATCGGCGAGGTAGTTGCGGAGCCAGGTGTCGAGTTCGTGGCGTTCGTCGGCTTCGTCGTCGTTCTGGCCGGTGTCGGACAGGATCGTTTCCACGTGGGCGGTGGTCTCGCCGAGGAAGCGCAGCCGTCCCCACTGGCCGGGGCCGTCGGTGGTGGGCAGGGTGACCGGCTCGACCAGATACCGCAGGGACGGTAGGTCGAGGCTGCCGAGGTTGTTTTTGACCTGTGAGAGCACACAGGACCCGTCGTCGGCCTCCGGGTCGCGGGCAAAGGCCACGGCTGCCCGGGCCACGGCGGAGAATGCCCGCGAGCCGGTCACGCGGGACAGGACGTCGGTGCCGCTGGCCTTGTTGAAATGGGCCAATCCGAACACCGCACACCCGGTCTCGTCGGCCAACCGGGCGAGTGGTTCAAGGGCGGTGCGGAGTTCTTCCTGGTTGACGTTGACTCGGCTGTCCACGGCTGAGATCAGCGGGTCGAGCACGAGTAGGCCCACGTCGGCGGCGGTGATTTCGGCGGCCAGCTCGTCGCAGTCGCGCGGCAGGGTCAACGGAAGGGTGGTGCCGCCAGCGGTGGTGACCTCGACTCGGTATACCCGGTCGAGGTCGGCTCCGGCGGCGTGCAGCCGCGGTGCGATGGTGGCTTCCCAGGAGTCCTCGGTGGCGGCATAGACCACGCCCTTCGGGGTTCCGTAGTCGACTCCGTCGAGGGTGCCGAGGGTGATCTGGGCGGCCAGCCAGGAGCAAAACAGCGACTTGCCGATGCCTTCCCGCCCGGGTCCGAGGGTGATCGCACCGCGCGGGATGCGCCCTTCCCAGGTCCAGTAGGTCGGCCGGATAGGGATCTGCGAGGCCCGAGTCAGGTGCAACCGCCGGACCGGGGTCGACTCGGCGGAGTCGGTCCGGTCCGGGGTCTCCGGGTGGGGGTCTCCGGCCCTATCCCGATGCTGCTCATCGGTGCTGTTCGTGCCGGTCGTGAGCCCGGGTTCGGGATCGGGGACGGCCCGCAGTCGGTGACCGGGCTCGCCCGGACTCGGCGCGGACGTGTGAGGCGTTGTCATGGGGTGTCGGCTCCGGTTCGTCGCGATGGTGACTCCGGTCCGGTCGTCCCCGTTCAGGCGGGGAGTAAGGCTCGGAGTAAGGGACGTGGTTCCGGTGGTGTCGGTGCTGTTCGGAGGGGCCGAAAGGGGAGCAGGGTGGGCCTGTCGGAACGGCTCTGACAGGCCCACCGGGTCGGTCAACCCTCGATCGGGGGTCGACTCAGTTGGGCCAGAGGTGGTCGGGTGCGGTCTCGATCGGGTGGACCTCGGCTCCGCCCTGGTGGGCCGTCAGAAACGGCACCAGGGCGGCCACGCGGGACTGGACCAGGGTGTAGCGCTGCCGGTCGAACATCGGTCCTTCGTTGTCGACGAGCCGGGTCATGCCGTGTTCCAGGTCTCGGAGGTCCTGTTCGGGCATCCGTCCGGCGACTCGGCCGATGTAGGTGGCCAGTTGCCGCAGCGAGGCCTCCCGCAGTTGGGCGTGGCTGATCGGCACCGCGTACAGCAGGGTCCGCATGGTCAGTTCGGTGATCTGGGTCTGAGTGCTCATGAGGCCACCCCCGTGGCGGTCGGTGCGGCGTGGTGCTGGGTGCGAAGCAGCCGCAACCACGTGCCGGTGCTGGTTTGCCGACGCGGACCCCGTTCGACGTGCGGGGCGCTGTCGTCGGCGGGTTCCTCGGGAGTGGTCCCGGTGAGTACGGCGCGGGCCTGCTCGATGAGCTGTGTGTCCGGTTCCGGGTGGCTGATGCCCAGTTCGGCGGCCGACAGGCCGTAGCACTGCTCCAGCAGGCCCACGGCCCAGCCGGGCACGTTCTGGTAACCGTTCTCCCAGCGGCGCAGACCCCGCTTGACCGTGTCGGCCCCGTAGGGGTGCTCGCCCCGGTCGGTGGCGATGCGGCGCAGCTCGCGGACCACGTGGGCAGCGCTCCACTCCTGGGCCAGCCGGGCGGCCTTGAGCCGGGTAAGAGTCTGCTCGGTCATGACCGCACACCTCCGGCCAGCTCGTAGCGCGTGGACGCCAGGGGCTGGCCGTAGAGTTTGTCGACCCGGGCGCGGAGCATGGCAGCAGTTTCGGCCCGTTCGCTGCCAGGGGGCAGGTCGTCCATGACCGCCAGGGCGGCGGCGATGGCCGTGCCGCCCTCGGCGAACAGTGTTTCGACGACCATCATGTGGGCGAACTCGTCGTCTTCGAGTTCCTCGATCGCCATTCCGCCGTCGACCAGGATCCACAGGGCGGCGGTGACATCTTCCAGCGAGACCGGCACGGTCATCGACACCCGCATGGTGGCGGGGCTGGTGTTGCCGTCGCGGTGGGTGGGGATGAACTCGACCGGGCGGCCATCAACGTGGCCGGTGGCCTTCCTCGACTGCGGCATCATCGTCAGGCCACCTCCCCGATCTGCTCGTCGCCCTCAGCGGCTGACGCGGTGCCGAGAACGTAGGAGTCGTAAGCAGCCTGCGAGCACGCTTCCTCATAGGCCCTCAGCGCGTGCTCGGGAATCCGCAAGGTGCCCTTACCAGTGCCCAGCTTCAACGCGTCCAACTGGCCGGACTCAATCGCCCGATAGATCGTGTCGACCGAGACGTCGTAGCGCTCGGCTACTGCCTTGACGCGGTACATGCGCGTACCCTTGTCCTGCATCGTTACTCCAGAAACTTCGATGTGCGCTCCGTCCGGTGTTGCCGCACCGGGCGGAGCTTTTCTTGCGGCTTCTACGTCTGCTGCGAAGTGAGCGACTGAAGCTGTCGCCAATACTATCGACGACATTGGCGATGTCAAGTCTTGTCCTGAGGTTTCTGCGAAAGCCCTGGTAGGGCTAGGATTGTCGACGAAACCAGCAACCCGGGGAGGGTCGATGCCGAAGGACTGGGCCGCCGTGTCCGAGGTGATCAAGCGCCGTATGGGCGAGCTCGACATGACACAGCAGGAACTCACGCGGCGGGCCGACGTCGCACCGATGACCGTGCGCGAGCTCCAGAACAACCTCAAGCCACGCAAGCGCAGTGCGCGCACCCTTGCGGCCATCTCGGAAGCGCTGGATTTGCCCTCGGACCATCTCTCGTCGGTGCTGGAGAGTGAAGAGCCCTCGGACTCCGGTGGTACGGATTCGCTCCGCGTGGAGCTGGAACAGGTCAAGCAAACGCTTGCTGACCTGGCAGAACGCCTTGAAATCGTCGAGCGTCGGCAAGCTGCTGACGACACTCGTCCTTGAGCCGTACTGCCCGCAGAAGCAGCACGCGGACAGTGGCAACGCTCTTCCCGCAGTGATCGCGGTTGCACCATGCTGGGCCTCCCGTGGTCCGTGCGTCTGTAGCGACATGAGCAGCATGGAGCGAAACGGGAGCCGGACCCCGGAAAAACTTTCCGGGGTCTACCCGCCGAGGGGTTGGAGCCTGGACTCATGCGCGGAATGACAAGCTCACTGACCATCGGAGAACGCATCGCGTGGTACCGGCGACGTCGAGGGATGCCGCAAGAAGTACTGGCCGGACGTATCGGCCGCACCGTCGACTGGCTGAGCAAGGTGGAGAACAACCGGATCGACCTGGACAGGCTGTCCGTCATCCGAACTCTCGCCGAAGCACTCGATGTCACCATCGGCGACCTCATCGGCGAGCCGACGCTACTCGAATGGAACAAGGAGAGCGGGACGAAGACAGTTCCCGCTCTGCGTGCTGCTCTGATGGACTATCGCCAGCTCACGCCCTTGCTCGGCGGAGCCGAGAACGACAGCGAGCCGCCCGAGCTGGAGACCCTTCGTCAGGGAGTCGGCGACGTATTCGCGGCGTACCAGGAATCGCGCTACGGCTTCGTGACCGGGCGTACTCCGCTGCTGCTGTCGGATGCCGCACTCGCAGCTCAAGCGCACGGCTCGGAGGGGCGCGAACTGCTCGCGCTCAGCTACCAAGCAGCCACGTCGGTTCTGACCAAGCTCGGTGAGGTCGATCTCGCTTGGATCGCTGCCGAGCGCGGGCTGAACGCTGCTCAGCAGGTCGGCAACCCGCTGATCCTTGGCTCGCTGTTCCGCTCGGTGACTCATGCGCTGCTGTCGACCGGTCGGTTCCCGGAAGCCGTGCAACTGACCAGGACGGCCGCCGATGTGCTCCAGCCCAGTGTCGGCGAAGCCGGTAGCGCGATGCTCTCCGTCTACGGTTCGCTCTTCCTCGCGGGCTCGATGGCAGCGGCACGTTGTGACGACCGGTCCAGTACGAGCGCCTTCCTGAGTGAGGCTCAGGAGTCCGCAGACCGGTTGGGCGGTGACGGTAACTACCTTTGGACAGCGTTCGGGCCGAGCAACGTCTCCATTCACAGGGTCGCGACCGCGATGGAGCTGGGAGACGTTCAGGTCGCGGTGGATGTCGGGCCGACCGTGGACACGTCGGCGCTTCCGCTCGAACGGCAGGTGCGTCATGCCCTGGAAACCGCCCGCGCTTTCAGCGCCTGGAACCGCACTGACGAAGCCCTATCCATCGTGCTCGATGCCGAGCAGCGCGCGCCTGAGCAGGTACGGCACCACTACCTGAGCAGACAACTCGTCCTGACGTGGATGCGTCAGCAGCGCGGTAAACCGTCGCCCGCACTCGCTGACCTGGCGCGGCGTCTCAAGCTCTCATGAACGTAGCTGGATAGGGTCGCAATATGGAGTCCGTAACACAGAGGTTCGCCACTCCTCGCGTGGCCGCCGGTGCGCTGTTCGTCAGCGCCTCCGGAAAGGTCTTGCTCGTGCGCAAGACCTACGGCAATCGTTGGGACATTCCCGGAGGCTACGTGGACGGTGGCGAGTCACCGGCCCAAGCCTGTAGCCGAGAGCTGGCCGAAGAAATCGGACTCCAGCGCCAACCGCGCCGAGTCCTGGCCGTCGACTGGGCACCGACCGAGCACGACGGCGACAAGCTGCTGTGGGTGTTCGACTGCGGCGATCTCGCGGACGACGAACACCGTATTCAGCTCGACTCGAACGAGCTGGACTCGTGGGATTGGGTACCTGTCCACGAACTTGACGACTATCTGATCCCTCGCTTGGCTCGCCGCTTGAAGCAGGCTCACGCTGCCCATGAGAAGGGATGCATGGTCTACCTCGAACACGGCGAGCCAACGATGGAGTGAGCGAAGGTATCGAGTGCACGTTTCATCGAAGGGTGCGAAGGGGGTAGGCCCCTGTGTAAGCCGCTCCCTTCGCACTCTTCGCTCCCTTCGGCGCTCCCTTCGGGAACTTCACTTGCTGCGCGCTGTGAGGGAGGGAGTGCCTCGTCGGGATGTGCGCCCCTGGCTGGCAGGCCCCGCACCGGGGTGGTTCCCTGCCTTCCCTCGTTCCCTGTCCGGGGTGTTGCCGCAGCTCATCCCGAGGGAGTCGGCCCAGGGAACCGGACAGGGAAAATTCCCTTACCGACGTGTGATTCCCGTACCGGTTCCCTGTCTCCTCGGGGTCTCAGTTCGGGTCTCAGTCCACTCCAGTACGGACCCGTTCACCAATGTTCCAGCCATACCGATGACCAGCACGAACGGACCTGAACGGCCCACGGTGAACTGACTACCCGGGAACTTGTAAGCGGAAGGTCAGGGGTTCGAGTCCCCTCAGCGGCTCCAGGGTTGACCAGCGAGAACGCCGCTCCGAGCACTTTGGAGCGGCGTTCTCGCTTTACCGGGGGCTCAGTTCGGGTCTCAGTTGCCCTCCCAGAAGTAGGAATTCAGGCGCTCGGCCACGTCGCGCCGGACGGTCTCGGTGACGTGCATGTAGCGGTGTTTCATGGTCACGCTTGACCACCCCATGACTTCCATGACCGTGCGGTCAGGCACGCCGAGGATGAGCAGCACCGTCGCGGCGGTGTGCCGGGCATCGTGGAGCCGAGCCTCCGCCACTCCGGCCTCAGCCAAGAGCGCGTGCCATTCCGCGTAGTCCCGGCGGGGATCGAGTGCCTTCCCGTTGGGCTGGGTGAAGATCCGTCCGCTGTCGTGCCACTCACTCCCGGCGTGCTGGCGTTCGGCTTCCTGCTGGTCGCGGTGACGCTGTAGCAGCTCGAAGAGCTGATCGGGCAGCCCGATCAGGCGGCGGCCCGCCCGTGACTTCACGTCGACCTCGACCAGGCCCCCGCCGTGCCGCTGTGGACAGTTCCGGGCGTGCTCGGTGCAGTCCGGTGGGCACGGTGGCGGACACGGCCGGGTGTGCTGCTTACAACCGTCCTTGCATGGCTCGGTCTTGTGGTACTTCGCGCCGCAGGTGTGCGGGTCGGTGCAGCCGTGTTGCCACTTCTGCCGCTGTAGTGCCTTGCGGATACGCAAGGTGCGGTTCTGCTCGTTGAGGTTGTCCCACTTCAGCCCGAGCGCTTCACCTTGCCGACAACCGAGCGCGAGCGCGATCACGAACCGGACACCGTTACGGCGGTGCAGTGCGGCCCGGAGGATGCGCTTCACGTCATCGGAGTCGATAGGCTCGATCTCTTCCTCCTCGATGCGGGGAGGCTTGGCCAGAGACACGGGGTTGCGTCCGAGGTGGCCGCGCTTCTCGGCCTCACCGAGCGCGGTGCGGGCCGTGCGGTGCACCTGGTGAGCGGTGGCAGGTTTCAGACCGGACTTGGTGAGCTTCGTGTACAGCTTCTCGAAGTGCTCCGGCCGGATCTTGTCGAGTCGGTGAGCACCGATGCCGGGGATCAGGTGCCGGTAAACGGCCGTGCGGTAGCCCTCCAGAGCCTTGTACCGAATGGAGGGAGCCGCGATGTTCTCGACCCAGTGCTTCAGCCACGCCTCGACCGTCCACGGCTTACCGGGCTTGCGCACCGTCCCGGCTCGCCGCTGCTGTTCCAGCTCCTGGAGTGCGTCGACTACCTCTCCTTCGGTCTTGCGCTTGACGTGCCGGCGGTCGGGCCTGCCGTCGTCACGGACTCCGACGGTGATGCGGCCGTGCCATTTGCCGTCAGCTTCGCTGTAGTAGATGCTGCCTGCTCCGTTGGGAGCGCGGCCTTCGTCGCGGCGCTTGCGGGCCATCGTGCGGTTCCTCCCTTAGTTACTTTCTGTGTCTGGATGTGGGCGTGCGAGGGGAAGCTCCTAGCGGGTGTGCCGGGGGTCTGAACTGGCCTTTTTCGGTTCTTGTTCTGGATGTGGTGAGCTGCCTCGCTAGCCGCTAGTTCGCTGGTGTAGGTGGGTGCGATGTTGCTAGCGGGGTCGCTAGGTCTAGCGGGTGTGGGCGCTAGACCTAGCGACCGTGCTGGGCTGGTCGACTCCGACTTTTCGCTACGCTGCGTGCTGTTGAGTGCTCAGGAGCTGGACGTAGGCGTCGAGCGCTTCGATTGGGACACGACGGGCGCGGCCGATCTGTACGGAGTCGACGGCGCCGGTTTTGATGAGCTGGAACATGGTGGTCCGCCCGATGGACAGGCGGTGTGCGGCTTGTTCGACGGTCAGCAGGGAGCGGGGTTGTTCGTCGGTCAAGCGGTGGGTGGTCATGGTGGTGCCTCCTGGCTTGCGGCGACGAAGTACGAAGGAAACGAAGAAAACGAACTTGCTCGTCTGCGAGGCGACTCCGAAAGGTGCGGCGCAGTGCCCGAAGGGAGCGCCGAAGAGCGCGAAGGGGGCGAAGGGAGCGGCTATTTCGGGGTCCTGCTCCCTTCGCACTCTTCGGGCAGATACCAGGTCCAGCCGCCGCGCATTCCGTCCTTATCGGCACCGAGGCGGAGGCGTTTCTTGGCTCGCTTGAGCTGGTCTTTGCTGTAACCGCCCTCGTGGCCCTGCCCGAAGATGGTCTTGACCGGGGCGGAGCCGCCCTGATCGGCGAGGTAGTTGCGGAGCCAGGTGTCGAGTTCGTGGCGTTCGTCGGCTTCGTCGTCGTTCTGGCCGGTGTCGGACAGGATCGTTTCCACGTGGGCGGTGGTCTCGCCGAGGAAGCGCAGCCGTCCCCACTGGCCGGGGCCGTCGGTGGTGGGCAGGGTGACCGGCTCGACCAGATACCGCAGGGACGGTAGGTCGAGGCTGCCGAGGTTGTTTTTGACCTGTGAGAGCACACAGGACCCGTCGTCGGCCTCCGGGTCGCGGGCAAAGGCCACGGCTGCCCGGGCCACGGCGGAGAATGCCCGCGAGCCGGTCACGCGGGACAGGACGTCGGTGCCGCTGGCCTTGTTGAAATGGGCCAATCCGAACACCGCACACCCGGTCTCGTCGGCCAACCGGGCGAGTGGTTCAAGGGCGGTGCGGAGTTCTTCCTGGTTGACGTTGACTCGGCTGTCCACGGCTGAGATCAGCGGGTCGAGCACGAGTAGGCCCACGTCGGCGGCGGTGATTTCGGCGGCCAGCTCGTCGCAGTCGCGCGGCAGGGTCAACGGAAGGGTGGTGCCGCCAGCGGTGGTGACCTCGACTCGGTATACCCGGTCGAGGTCGGCTCCGGCGGCGTGCAGCCGCGGTGCGATGGTGGCTTCCCAGGAGTCCTCGGTGGCGGCATAGACCACGCCCTTCGGGGTTCCGTAGTCGACTCCGTCGAGGGTGCCGAGGGTGATCTGGGCGGCCAGCCAGGAGCAAAACAGCGACTTGCCGATGCCTTCCCGCCCGGGTCCGAGGGTGATCGCACCGCGCGGGATGCGCCCTTCCCAGGTCCAGTAGGTCGGCCGGATAGGGATCTGCGAGGCCCGAGTCAGGTGCAACCGCCGGACCGGGGTCGACTCGGCGGAGTCGGTCCGGTCCGGGGTCTCCGGGTGGGGGTCTCCGGCCCTATCCCGATGCTGCTCATCGGTGCTGTTCGTGCCGGTCGTGAGCCCGGGTTCGGGATCGGGGACGGCCCGCAGTCGGTGACCGGGCTCGCCCGGACTCGGCGCGGACGTGTGAGGCGTTGTCATGGGGTGTCGGCTCCGGTTCGTCGCGATGGTGACTCCGGTCCGGTCGTCCCCGTTCAGGCGGGGAGTAAGGCTCGGAGTAAGGGACGTGGTTCCGGTGGTGTCGGTGCTGTTCGGAGGGGCCGAAAGGGGAGCAGGGTGGGCCTGTCGGAACGGCTCTGACAGGCCCACCGGGTCGGTCAACCCTCGATCGGGGGTCGACTCAGTTGGGCCAGAGGTGGTCGGGTGCGGTCTCGATCGGGTGGACCTCGGCTCCGCCCTGGTGGGCCGTCAGAAACGGCACCAGGGCGGCCACGCGGGACTGGACCAGGGTGTAGCGCTGCCGGTCGAACATCGGTCCTTCGTTGTCGACGAGCCGGGTCATGCCGTGTTCCAGGTCTCGGAGGTCCTGTTCGGGCATCCGTCCGGCGACTCGGCCGATGTAGGTGGCCAGTTGCCGCAGCGAGGCCTCCCGCAGTTGGGCGTGGCTGATCGGCACCGCGTACAGCAGGGTCCGCATGGTCAGTTCGGTGATCTGGGTCTGAGTGCTCATGAGGCCACCCCCGTGGCGGTCGGTGCGGCGTGGTGCTGGGTGCGAAGCAGCCGCAACCACGTGCCGGTGCTGGTTTGCCGACGCGGACCCCGTTCGACGTGCGGGGCGCTGTCGTCGGCGGGTTCCTCGGGAGTGGTCCCGGTGAGTACGGCGCGGGCCTGCTCGATGAGCTGTGTGTCCGGTTCCGGGTGGCTGATGCCCAGTTCGGCGGCCGACAGGCCGTAGCACTGCTCCAGCAGGCCCACGGCCCAGCCGGGCACGTTCTGGTAACCGTTCTCCCAGCGGCGCAGACCCCGCTTGACCGTGTCGGCCCCGTAGGGGTGCTCGCCCCGGTCGGTGGCGATGCGGCGCAGCTCGCGGACCACGTGGGCAGCGCTCCACTCCTGGGCCAGCCGGGCGGCCTTGAGCCGGGTAAGAGTCTGCTCGGTCATGACCGCACACCTCCGGCCAGCTCGTAGCGCGTGGACGCCAGGGGCTGGCCGTAGAGTTTGTCGACCCGGGCGCGGAGCATGGCAGCAGTTTCGGCCCGTTCGCTGCCAGGGGGCAGGTCGTCCATGACCGCCAGGGCGGCGGCGATGGCCGTGCCGCCCTCGGCGAACAGTGTTTCGACGACCATCATGTGGGCGAACTCGTCGTCTTCGAGTTCCTCGATCGCCATTCCGCCGTCGACCAGGATCCACAGGGCGGCGGTGACATCTTCCAGCGAGACCGGCACGGTCATCGACACCCGCATGGTGGCGGGGCTGGTGTTGCCGTCGCGGTGGGTGGGGATGAACTCGACCGGGCGGCCATCAACGTGGCCGGTGGCCTTCCTCGACTGCGGCATCATCGTCAGGCCACCTCCCCGATCTGCTCGTCGCCCTCAGCGGCTGACGCGGTGCCGAGAACGTAGGAGTCGTAAGCAGCCTGCGAGCACGCTTCCTCATAGGCCCTCAGCGCGTGCTCGGGAATCCGCAAGGTGCCCTTACCAGTGCCCAGCTTCAACGCGTCCAACTGGCCGGACTCAATCGCCCGATAGATCGTGTCGACCGAGACGTCGTAGCGCTCGGCTACTGCCTTGACGCGGTACATGCGCGTACCCTTGTCCTGCATCGTTACTCCAGAAACTTCGATGTGCGCTCCGTCCGGTGTTGCCGCACCGGGCGGAGCTTTTCTTGCGGCTTCTACGTCTGCTGCGAAGTGAGCGACTGAAGCTGTCGCCAATACTATCGACGACATTGGCGATGTCAAGTCTTGTCCTGAGGTTTCTGCGAAAGCCCTGGTAGGGCTAGGATTGTCGACGAAACCAGCAACCCGGGGAGGGTCGATGCCGAAGGACTGGGCCGCCGTGTCCGAGGTGATCAAGCGCCGTATGGGCGAGCTCGACATGACACAGCAGGAACTCACGCGGCGGGCCGACGTCGCACCGATGACCGTGCGCGAGCTCCAGAACAACCTCAAGCCACGCAAGCGCAGTGCGCGCACCCTTGCGGCCATCTCGGAAGCGCTGGATTTGCCCTCGGACCATCTCTCGTCGGTGCTGGAGAGTGAAGAGCCCTCGGACTCCGGTGGTACGGATTCGCTCCGCGTGGAGCTGGAACAGGTCAAGCAAACGCTTGCTGACCTGGCAGAACGCCTTGAAATCGTCGAGCGTCGGCAAGCTGCTGACGACACTCGTCCTTGAGCCGTACTGCCCGCAGAAGCAGCACGCGGACAGTGGCAACGCTCTTCCCGCAGTGATCGCGGTTGCACCATGCTGGGCCTCCCGTGGTCCGTGCGTCTGTAGCGACATGAGCAGCATGGAGCGAAACGGGAGCCGGACCCCGGAAAAACTTTCCGGGGTCTACCCGCCGAGGGGTTGGAGCCTGGACTCATGCGCGGAATGACAAGCTCACTGACCATCGGAGAACGCATCGCGTGGTACCGGCGACGTCGAGGGATGCCGCAAGAAGTACTGGCCGGACGTATCGGCCGCACCGTCGACTGGCTGAGCAAGGTGGAGAACAACCGGATCGACCTGGACAGGCTGTCCGTCATCCGAACTCTCGCCGAAGCACTCGATGTCACCATCGGCGACCTCATCGGCGAGCCGACGCTACTCGAATGGAACAAGGAGAGCGGGACGAAGACAGTTCCCGCTCTGCGTGCTGCTCTGATGGACTATCGCCAGCTCACGCCCTTGCTCGGCGGAGCCGAGAACGACAGCGAGCCGCCCGAGCTGGAGACCCTTCGTCAGGGAGTCGGCGACGTATTCGCGGCGTACCAGGAATCGCGCTACGGCTTCGTGACCGGGCGTACTCCGCTGCTGCTGTCGGATGCCGCACTCGCAGCTCAAGCGCACGGCTCGGAGGGGCGCGAACTGCTCGCGCTCAGCTACCAAGCAGCCACGTCGGTTCTGACCAAGCTCGGTGAGGTCGATCTCGCTTGGATCGCTGCCGAGCGCGGGCTGAACGCTGCTCAGCAGGTCGGCAACCCGCTGATCCTTGGCTCGCTGTTCCGCTCGGTGACTCATGCGCTGCTGTCGACCGGTCGGTTCCCGGAAGCCGTGCAACTGACCAGGACGGCCGCCGATGTGCTCCAGCCCAGTGTCGGCGAAGCCGGTAGCGCGATGCTCTCCGTCTACGGTTCGCTCTTCCTCGCGGGCTCGATGGCAGCGGCACGTTGTGACGACCGGTCCAGTACGAGCGCCTTCCTGAGTGAGGCTCAGGAGTCCGCAGACCGGTTGGGCGGTGACGGTAACTACCTTTGGACAGCGTTCGGGCCGAGCAACGTCTCCATTCACAGGGTCGCGACCGCGATGGAGCTGGGAGACGTTCAGGTCGCGGTGGATGTCGGGCCGACCGTGGACACGTCGGCGCTTCCGCTCGAACGGCAGGTGCGTCATGCCCTGGAAACCGCCCGCGCTTTCAGCGCCTGGAACCGCACTGACGAAGCCCTATCCATCGTGCTCGATGCCGAGCAGCGCGCG
>NZ_JAVDXW010000004.1 GCF_031458135.1 Haloactinomyces albus
ACGACACCACGGAACCACGTCCCTTACTCCGAGCCTTACTCCCCGCCTGAACGGGGGACCGGACCGGAGTCACCATCGCGACGAACCGGAGCCGACACCCCATGACAACGCCTCACACGTCCGCGCCGAGTCCGGGCGAGCCCGGTCACCGACTGCGGGCCGTCCCCGATCCCGAACCCGGGCTCACGACCGGCACGAACAGCACCGATGAGCAGCATCGGGATAGGGCCGGAGACCCCCACCCGGAGACCCGGACCGGACCGACTCCGCCGAGTCGACCCCGGTCCGGCGGTTGCACCTGACTCGGGCCTCGCAGATCCCTATCCGGCCGACCTACTGGACCTGGGAAGGGCGCATCCCGCGCGGTGCGATCACCCTCGGACCCGGGCGGGAAGGCATCGGCAAGTCGCTGTTTTGCTCCTGGCTGGCCGCCCAGATCACCCTCGGCACCCTCGACGGAGTCGACTACGGAACCCCGAAGGGCGTGGTCTATGCCGCCACCGAGGACTCCTGGGAAGCCACCATCGCACCGCGGCTGCACGCCGCCGGAGCCGACCTCGACCGGGTATACCGAGTCGAGGTCACCACCGCTGGCGGCACCACCCTTCCGTTGACCCTGCCGCGCGACTGCGACGAGCTGGCCGCCGAAATCACCGCCGCCGACGTGGGCCTACTCGTGCTCGACCCGCTGATCTCAGCCGTGGACAGCCGAGTCAACGTCAACCAGGAAGAACTCCGCACCGCCCTTGAACCACTCGCCCGGTTGGCCGACGAGACCGGGTGTGCGGTGTTCGGATTGGCCCATTTCAACAAGGCCAGCGGCACCGACGTCCTGTCCCGCGTGACCGGCTCGCGGGCATTCTCCGCCGTGGCCCGGGCAGCCGTGGCCTTTGCCCGCGACCCGGAGGCCGACGACGGGTCCTGTGTGCTCTCACAGGTCAAAAACAACCTCGGCAGCCTCGACCTACCGTCCCTGCGGTATCTGGTCGAGCCGGTCACCCTGCCCACCACCGACGGCCCCGGCCAGTGGGGACGGCTGCGCTTCCTCGGCGAGACCACCGCCCACGTGGAAACGATCCTGTCCGACACCGGCCAGAACGACGACGAAGCCGACGAACGCCACGAACTCGACACCTGGCTCCGCAACTACCTCGCCGATCAGGGCGGCTCCGCCCCGGTCAAGACCATCTTCGGGCAGGGCCACGAGGGCGGTTACAGCAAAGACCAGCTCAAGCGAGCCAAGAAACGCCTCCGCCTCGGTGCCGATAAGGACGGAATGCGCGGCGGCTGGACCTGGTATCTGCCCGAAGAGTGCGAAGGGAGCAGGACCCCGAAATAGCCGCTCCCTTCGCCCCCTTCGCGCTCTTCGGCGCTCCCTTCGGGCACTGCGCCGCACCTTTCGGAGTCGCCTCGCAGACGAGCAAGTTCGTTTTCTTCGTTTCCTTCGTACTTCGTCGCCGCAAGCCAGGAGGCACCACCATGACCACCCACCGCTTGACCGACGAACAACCCCGCTCCCTGCTGACCGTCGAACAAGCCGCACACCGCCTGTCCATCGGGCGGACCACCATGTTCCAGCTCATCAAAACCGGCGCCGTCGACTCCGTACAGATCGGCCGCGCCCGTCGTGTCCCAATCGAAGCGCTCGACGCCTACGTCCAGCTCCTGAGCACTCAACAGCACGCAGCGTAGCGAAAAGTCGGAGTCGACCAGCCCAGCACGGTCGCTAGGTCTAGCGCCCACACCCGCTAGACCTAGCGACCCCGCTAGCAACATCGCACCCACCTACACCAGCGAACTAGCGGCTAGCGAGGCAGCTCACCACATCCAGAACAAGAACCGAAAAAGGCCAGTTCAGACCCCCGGCACACCCGCTAGGAGCTTCCCCTCGCACGCCCACATCCAGACACAGAAAGTAACTAAGGGAGGAACCGCACGATGGCCCGCAAGCGCCGCGACGAAGGCCGCGCTCCCAACGGAGCAGGCAGCATCTACTACAGCGAAGCTGACGGCAAATGGCACGGCCGCATCACCGTCGGAGTCCGTGACGACGGCAGGCCCGACCGCCGGCACGTCAAGCGCAAGACCGAAGGAGAGGTAGTCGACGCACTCCAGGAGCTGGAACAGCAGCGGCGAGCCGGGACGGTGCGCAAGCCCGGTAAGCCGTGGACGGTCGAGGCGTGGCTGAAGCACTGGGTCGAGAACATCGCGGCTCCCTCCATTCGGTACAAGGCTCTGGAGGGCTACCGCACGGCCGTTTACCGGCACCTGATCCCCGGCATCGGTGCTCACCGACTCGACAAGATCCGGCCGGAGCACTTCGAGAAGCTGTACACGAAGCTCACCAAGTCCGGTCTGAAACCTGCCACCGCTCACCAGGTGCACCGCACGGCCCGCACCGCGCTCGGTGAGGCCGAGAAGCGCGGCCACCTCGGACGCAACCCCGTGTCTCTGGCCAAGCCTCCCCGCATCGAGGAGGAAGAGATCGAGCCTATCGACTCCGATGACGTGAAGCGCATCCTCCGGGCCGCACTGCACCGCCGTAACGGTGTCCGGTTCGTGATCGCGCTCGCGCTCGGTTGTCGGCAAGGTGAAGCGCTCGGGCTGAAGTGGGACAACCTCAACGAGCAGAACCGCACCTTGCGTATCCGCAAGGCACTACAGCGGCAGAAGTGGCAACACGGCTGCACCGACCCGCACACCTGCGGCGCGAAGTACCACAAGACCGAGCCATGCAAGGACGGTTGTAAGCAGCACACCCGGCCGTGTCCGCCACCGTGCCCACCGGACTGCACCGAGCACGCCCGGAACTGTCCACAGCGGCACGGCGGGGGCCTGGTCGAGGTCGACGTGAAGTCACGGGCGGGCCGCCGCCTGATCGGGCTGCCCGATCAGCTCTTCGAGCTGCTACAGCGTCACCGCGACCAGCAGGAAGCCGAACGCCAGCACGCCGGGAGTGAGTGGCACGACAGCGGACGGATCTTCACCCAGCCCAACGGGAAGGCACTCGATCCCCGCCGGGACTACGCGGAATGGCACGCGCTCTTGGCTGAGGCCGGAGTGGCGGAGGCTCGGCTCCACGATGCCCGGCACACCGCCGCGACGGTGCTGCTCATCCTCGGCGTGCCTGACCGCACGGTCATGGAAGTCATGGGGTGGTCAAGCGTGACCATGAAACACCGCTACATGCACGTCACCGAGACCGTCCGGCGCGACGTGGCCGAGCGCCTGAATTCCTACTTCTGGGAGGGCAACTGAGACCCGAACTGAGCCCCCGGTAAAGCGAGAACGCCGCTCCAAAGTGCTCGGAGCGGCGTTCTCGCTGGTCAACCCTGGAGCCGCTGAGGGGACTCGAACCCCTGACCTTCCGCTTACAAGTTCCCGGGTAGTCAGTTCACCGTGGGCCGTTCAGGTCCGTTCGTGCTGGTCATCGGTATGGCTGGAACATTGGTGAACGGGTCCGTACTGGAGTGGACTGAGACCCGAACTGAGACCCCGAGGAGACAGGGAACCGGTACGGGAATCACACGTCGGTAAGGGAATTTTCCCTGTCCGGTTCCCTGGGCCGACTCCCTCGGGATGAGCTGCGGCAACACCCCGGACAGGGAACGAGGGAAGGCAGGGAACCACCCCGGTGCGGGGCCTGCCAGCCAGGGGCGCACATCCCGACGAGGCACTCCCTCCCTCACAGCGCGCAGCAAGTGAAGTTCCCGAAGGGAGCGCCGAAGGGAGCGAAGAGTGCGAAGGGAGCGGCTTACACAGGGGCCTACCCCCTTCGCACCCTTCGATGAAACGTGCACTCGATACCTTCGCTCACTCCATCGTTGGCTCGCCGTGTTCGAGGTAGACCATGCATCCCTTCTCATGGGCAGCGTGAGCCTGCTTCAAGCGGCGAGCCAAGCGAGGGATCAGATAGTCGTCAAGTTCGTGGACAGGTACCCAATCCCACGAGTCCAGCTCGTTCGAGTCGAGCTGAATACGGTGTTCGTCGTCCGCGAGATCGCCGCAGTCGAACACCCACAGCAGCTTGTCGCCGTCGTGCTCGGTCGGTGCCCAGTCGACGGCCAGGACTCGGCGCGGTTGGCGCTGGAGTCCGATTTCTTCGGCCAGCTCTCGGCTACAGGCTTGGGCCGGTGACTCGCCACCGTCCACGTAGCCTCCGGGAATGTCCCAACGATTGCCGTAGGTCTTGCGCACGAGCAAGACCTTTCCGGAGGCGCTGACGAACAGCGCACCGGCGGCCACGCGAGGAGTGGCGAACCTCTGTGTTACGGACTCCATATTGCGACCCTATCCAGCTACGTTCATGAGAGCTTGAGACGCCGCGCCAGGTCAGCGAGTGCGGGCGACGGTTTACCGCGCTGCTGACGCATCCACGTCAGGACGAGTTGTCTGCTCAGGTAGTGGTGCCGTACCTGCTCAGGCGCGCGCTGCTCGGCATCGAGCACGATGGATAGGGCTTCGTCAGTGCGGTTCCAGGCGCTGAAAGCGCGGGCGGTTTCCAGGGCATGACGCACCTGCCGTTCGAGCGGAAGCGCCGACGTGTCCACGGTCGGCCCGACATCCACCGCGACCTGAACGTCTCCCAGCTCCATCGCGGTCGCGACCCTGTGAATGGAGACGTTGCTCGGCCCGAACGCTGTCCAAAGGTAGTTACCGTCACCGCCCAACCGGTCTGCGGACTCCTGAGCCTCACTCAGGAAGGCGCTCGTACTGGACCGGTCGTCACAACGTGCCGCTGCCATCGAGCCCGCGAGGAAGAGCGAACCGTAGACGGAGAGCATCGCGCTACCGGCTTCGCCGACACTGGGCTGGAGCACATCGGCGGCCGTCCTGGTCAGTTGCACGGCTTCCGGGAACCGACCGGTCGACAGCAGCGCATGAGTCACCGAGCGGAACAGCGAGCCAAGGATCAGCGGGTTGCCGACCTGCTGAGCAGCGTTCAGCCCGCGCTCGGCAGCGATCCAAGCGAGATCGACCTCACCGAGCTTGGTCAGAACCGACGTGGCTGCTTGGTAGCTGAGCGCGAGCAGTTCGCGCCCCTCCGAGCCGTGCGCTTGAGCTGCGAGTGCGGCATCCGACAGCAGCAGCGGAGTACGCCCGGTCACGAAGCCGTAGCGCGATTCCTGGTACGCCGCGAATACGTCGCCGACTCCCTGACGAAGGGTCTCCAGCTCGGGCGGCTCGCTGTCGTTCTCGGCTCCGCCGAGCAAGGGCGTGAGCTGGCGATAGTCCATCAGAGCAGCACGCAGAGCGGGAACTGTCTTCGTCCCGCTCTCCTTGTTCCATTCGAGTAGCGTCGGCTCGCCGATGAGGTCGCCGATGGTGACATCGAGTGCTTCGGCGAGAGTTCGGATGACGGACAGCCTGTCCAGGTCGATCCGGTTGTTCTCCACCTTGCTCAGCCAGTCGACGGTGCGGCCGATACGTCCGGCCAGTACTTCTTGCGGCATCCCTCGACGTCGCCGGTACCACGCGATGCGTTCTCCGATGGTCAGTGAGCTTGTCATTCCGCGCATGAGTCCAGGCTCCAACCCCTCGGCGGGTAGACCCCGGAAAGTTTTTCCGGGGTCCGGCTCCCGTTTCGCTCCATGCTGCTCATGTCGCTACAGACGCACGGACCACGGGAGGCCCAGCATGGTGCAACCGCGATCACTGCGGGAAGAGCGTTGCCACTGTCCGCGTGCTGCTTCTGCGGGCAGTACGGCTCAAGGACGAGTGTCGTCAGCAGCTTGCCGACGCTCGACGATTTCAAGGCGTTCTGCCAGGTCAGCAAGCGTTTGCTTGACCTGTTCCAGCTCCACGCGGAGCGAATCCGTACCACCGGAGTCCGAGGGCTCTTCACTCTCCAGCACCGACGAGAGATGGTCCGAGGGCAAATCCAGCGCTTCCGAGATGGCCGCAAGGGTGCGCGCACTGCGCTTGCGTGGCTTGAGGTTGTTCTGGAGCTCGCGCACGGTCATCGGTGCGACGTCGGCCCGCCGCGTGAGTTCCTGCTGTGTCATGTCGAGCTCGCCCATACGGCGCTTGATCACCTCGGACACGGCGGCCCAGTCCTTCGGCATCGACCCTCCCCGGGTTGCTGGTTTCGTCGACAATCCTAGCCCTACCAGGGCTTTCGCAGAAACCTCAGGACAAGACTTGACATCGCCAATGTCGTCGATAGTATTGGCGACAGCTTCAGTCGCTCACTTCGCAGCAGACGTAGAAGCCGCAAGAAAAGCTCCGCCCGGTGCGGCAACACCGGACGGAGCGCACATCGAAGTTTCTGGAGTAACGATGCAGGACAAGGGTACGCGCATGTACCGCGTCAAGGCAGTAGCCGAGCGCTACGACGTCTCGGTCGACACGATCTATCGGGCGATTGAGTCCGGCCAGTTGGACGCGTTGAAGCTGGGCACTGGTAAGGGCACCTTGCGGATTCCCGAGCACGCGCTGAGGGCCTATGAGGAAGCGTGCTCGCAGGCTGCTTACGACTCCTACGTTCTCGGCACCGCGTCAGCCGCTGAGGGCGACGAGCAGATCGGGGAGGTGGCCTGACGATGATGCCGCAGTCGAGGAAGGCCACCGGCCACGTTGATGGCCGCCCGGTCGAGTTCATCCCCACCCACCGCGACGGCAACACCAGCCCCGCCACCATGCGGGTGTCGATGACCGTGCCGGTCTCGCTGGAAGATGTCACCGCCGCCCTGTGGATCCTGGTCGACGGCGGAATGGCGATCGAGGAACTCGAAGACGACGAGTTCGCCCACATGATGGTCGTCGAAACACTGTTCGCCGAGGGCGGCACGGCCATCGCCGCCGCCCTGGCGGTCATGGACGACCTGCCCCCTGGCAGCGAACGGGCCGAAACTGCTGCCATGCTCCGCGCCCGGGTCGACAAACTCTACGGCCAGCCCCTGGCGTCCACGCGCTACGAGCTGGCCGGAGGTGTGCGGTCATGACCGAGCAGACTCTTACCCGGCTCAAGGCCGCCCGGCTGGCCCAGGAGTGGAGCGCTGCCCACGTGGTCCGCGAGCTGCGCCGCATCGCCACCGACCGGGGCGAGCACCCCTACGGGGCCGACACGGTCAAGCGGGGTCTGCGCCGCTGGGAGAACGGTTACCAGAACGTGCCCGGCTGGGCCGTGGGCCTGCTGGAGCAGTGCTACGGCCTGTCGGCCGCCGAACTGGGCATCAGCCACCCGGAACCGGACACACAGCTCATCGAGCAGGCCCGCGCCGTACTCACCGGGACCACTCCCGAGGAACCCGCCGACGACAGCGCCCCGCACGTCGAACGGGGTCCGCGTCGGCAAACCAGCACCGGCACGTGGTTGCGGCTGCTTCGCACCCAGCACCACGCCGCACCGACCGCCACGGGGGTGGCCTCATGAGCACTCAGACCCAGATCACCGAACTGACCATGCGGACCCTGCTGTACGCGGTGCCGATCAGCCACGCCCAACTGCGGGAGGCCTCGCTGCGGCAACTGGCCACCTACATCGGCCGAGTCGCCGGACGGATGCCCGAACAGGACCTCCGAGACCTGGAACACGGCATGACCCGGCTCGTCGACAACGAAGGACCGATGTTCGACCGGCAGCGCTACACCCTGGTCCAGTCCCGCGTGGCCGCCCTGGTGCCGTTTCTGACGGCCCACCAGGGCGGAGCCGAGGTCCACCCGATCGAGACCGCACCCGACCACCTCTGGCCCAACTGAGTCGACCCCCGATCGAGGGTTGACCGACCCGGTGGGCCTGTCAGAGCCGTTCCGACAGGCCCACCCTGCTCCCCTTTCGGCCCCTCCGAACAGCACCGACACCACCGGAACCACGTCCCTTACTCCGAGCCTTACTCCCCGCCTGAACGGGGACGACCGGACCGGAGTCACCATCGCGACGAACCGGAGCCGACACCCCATGACAACGCCTCACACGTCCGCGCCGAGTCCGGGCGAGCCCGGTCACCGACTGCGGGCCGTCCCCGATCCCGAACCCGGGCTCACGACCGGCACGAACAGCACCGATGAGCAGCATCGGGATAGGGCCGGAGACCCCCACCCGGAGACCCCGGACCGGACCGACTCCGCCGAGTCGACCCCGGTCCGGCGGTTGCACCTGACTCGGGCCTCGCAGATCCCTATCCGGCCGACCTACTGGACCTGGGAAGGGCGCATCCCGCGCGGTGCGATCACCCTCGGACCCGGGCGGGAAGGCATCGGCAAGTCGCTGTTTTGCTCCTGGCTGGCCGCCCAGATCACCCTCGGCACCCTCGACGGAGTCGACTACGGAACCCCGAAGGGCGTGGTCTATGCCGCCACCGAGGACTCCTGGGAAGCCACCATCGCACCGCGGCTGCACGCCGCCGGAGCCGACCTCGACCGGGTATACCGAGTCGAGGTCACCACCGCTGGCGGCACCACCCTTCCGTTGACCCTGCCGCGCGACTGCGACGAGCTGGCCGCCGAAATCACCGCCGCCGACGTGGGCCTACTCGTGCTCGACCCGCTGATCTCAGCCGTGGACAGCCGAGTCAACGTCAACCAGGAAGAACTCCGCACCGCCCTTGAACCACTCGCCCGGTTGGCCGACGAGACCGGGTGTGCGGTGTTCGGATTGGCCCATTTCAACAAGGCCAGCGGCACCGACGTCCTGTCCCGCGTGACCGGCTCGCGGGCATTCTCCGCCGTGGCCCGGGCAGCCGTGGCCTTTGCCCGCGACCCGGAGGCCGACGACGGGTCCTGTGTGCTCTCACAGGTCAAAAACAACCTCGGCAGCCTCGACCTACCGTCCCTGCGGTATCTGGTCGAGCCGGTCACCCTGCCCACCACCGACGGCCCCGGCCAGTGGGGACGGCTGCGCTTCCTCGGCGAGACCACCGCCCACGTGGAAACGATCCTGTCCGACACCGGCCAGAACGACGACGAAGCCGACGAACGCCACGAACTCGACACCTGGCTCCGCAACTACCTCGCCGATCAGGGCGGCTCCGCCCCGGTCAAGACCATCTTCGGGCAGGGCCACGAGGGCGGTTACAGCAAAGACCAGCTCAAGCGAGCCAAGAAACGCCTCCGCCTCGGTGCCGATAAGGACGGAATGCGCGGCGGCTGGACCTGGTATCTGCCCGAAGAGTGCGAAGGGAGCAGGACCCCGAAATAGCCGCTCCCTTCGCCCCCTTCGCGCTCTTCGGCGCTCCCTTCGGGCACTGCGCCGCACCTTTCGGAGTCGCCTCGCAGACGAGCAAGTTCGTTTTCTTCGTTTCCTTCGTACTTCGTCGCCGCAAGCCAGGAGGCACCACCATGACCACCCACCGCTTGACCGACGAACAACCCCGCTCCCTGCTGACCGTCGAACAAGCCGCACACCGCCTGTCCATCGGGCGGACCACCATGTTCCAGCTCATCAAAACCGGCGCCGTCGACTCCGTACAGATCGGCCGCGCCCGTCGTGTCCCAATCGAAGCGCTCGACGCCTACGTCCAGCTCCTGAGCACTCAACAGCACGCAGCGTAGCGAAAAGTCGGAGTCGACCAGCCCAGCACGGTCGCTAGGTCTAGCGCCCACACCCGCTAGACCTAGCGACCCCGCTAGCAACATCGCACCCACCTACACCAGCGAACTAGCGGCTAGCGAGGCAGCTCACCACATCCAGAACAAGAACCGAAAAAGGCCAGTTCAGACCCCCGGCACACCCGCTAGGAGCTTCCCCTCGCACGCCCACATCCAGACACAGAAAGTAACTAAGGGAGGAACCGCACGATGGCCCGCAAGCGCCGCGACGAAGGCCGCGCTCCCAACGGAGCAGGCAGCATCTACTACAGCGAAGCTGACGGCAAATGGCACGGCCGCATCACCGTCGGAGTCCGTGACGACGGCAGGCCCGACCGCCGGCACGTCAAGCGCAAGACCGAAGGAGAGGTAGTCGACGCACTCCAGGAGCTGGAACAGCAGCGGCGAGCCGGGACGGTGCGCAAGCCCGGTAAGCCGTGGACGGTCGAGGCGTGGCTGAAGCACTGGGTCGAGAACATCGCGGCTCCCTCCATTCGGTACAAGGCTCTGGAGGGCTACCGCACGGCCGTTTACCGGCACCTGATCCCCGGCATCGGTGCTCACCGACTCGACAAGATCCGGCCGGAGCACTTCGAGAAGCTGTACACGAAGCTCACCAAGTCCGGTCTGAAACCTGCCACCGCTCACCAGGTGCACCGCACGGCCCGCACCGCGCTCGGTGAGGCCGAGAAGCGCGGCCACCTCGGACGCAACCCCGTGTCTCTGGCCAAGCCTCCCCGCATCGAGGAGGAAGAGATCGAGCCTATCGACTCCGATGACGTGAAGCGCATCCTCCGGGCCGCACTGCACCGCCGTAACGGTGTCCGGTTCGTGATCGCGCTCGCGCTCGGTTGTCGGCAAGGTGAAGCGCTCGGGCTGAAGTGGGACAACCTCAACGAGCAGAACCGCACCTTGCGTATCCGCAAGGCACTACAGCGGCAGAAGTGGCAACACGGCTGCACCGACCCGCACACCTGCGGCGCGAAGTACCACAAGACCGAGCCATGCAAGGACGGTTGTAAGCAGCACACCCGGCCGTGTCCGCCACCGTGCCCACCGGACTGCACCGAGCACGCCCGGAACTGTCCACAGCGGCACGGCGGGGGCCTGGTCGAGGTCGACGTGAAGTCACGGGCGGGCCGCCGCCTGATCGGGCTGCCCGATCAGCTCTTCGAGCTGCTACAGCGTCACCGCGACCAGCAGGAAGCCGAACGCCAGCACGCCGGGAGTGAGTGGCACGACAGCGGACGGATCTTCACCCAGCCCAACGGGAAGGCACTCGATCCCCGCCGGGACTACGCGGAATGGCACGCGCTCTTGGCTGAGGCCGGAGTGGCGGAGGCTCGGCTCCACGATGCCCGGCACACCGCCGCGACGGTGCTGCTCATCCTCGGCGTGCCTGACCGCACGGTCATGGAAGTCATGGGGTGGTCAAGCGTGACCATGAAACACCGCTACATGCACGTCACCGAGACCGTCCGGCGCGACGTGGCCGAGCGCCTGAATTCCTACTTCTGGGAGGGCAACTGAGACCCGAACTGAGCCCCCGGTAAAGCGAGAACGCCGCTCCAAAGTGCTCGGAGCGGCGTTCTCGCTGGTCAACCCTGGAGCCGCTGAGGGGACTCGAACCCCTGACCTTCCGCTTACAAGTTCCCGGGTAGTCAGTTCACCGTGGGCCGTTCAGGTCCGTTCGTGCTGGTCATCGGTATGGCTGGAACATTGGTGAACGGGTCCGTACTGGAGTGGACTGAGACCCGAACTGAGACCCCGAGGAGACAGGGAACCGGTACGGGAATCACACGTCGGTAAGGGAATTTTCCCTGTCCGGTTCCCTGGGCCGACTCCCTCGGGATGAGCTGCGGCAACACCCCGGACAGGGAACGAGGGAAGGCAGGGAACCACCCCGGTGCGGGGCCTGCCAGCCAGGGGCGCACATCCCGACGAGGCACTCCCTCCCTCACAGCGCGCAGCAAGTGAAGTTCCCGAAGGGAGCGCCGAAGGGAGCGAAGAGTGCGAAGGGAGCGGCTTACACAGGGGCCTACCCCCTTCGCACCCTTCGATGAAACGTGCACTCGATACCTTCGCTCACTCCATCGTTGGCTCGCCGTGTTCGAGGTAGACCATGCATCCCTTCTCATGGGCAGCGTGAGCCTGCTTCAAGCGGCGAGCCAAGCGAGGGATCAGATAGTCGTCAAGTTCGTGGACAGGTACCCAATCCCACGAGTCCAGCTCGTTCGAGTCGAGCTGAATACGGTGTTCGTCGTCCGCGAGATCGCCGCAGTCGAACACCCACAGCAGCTTGTCGCCGTCGTGCTCGGTCGGTGCCCAGTCGACGGCCAGGACTCGGCGCGGTTGGCGCTGGAGTCCGATTTCTTCGGCCAGCTCTCGGCTACAGGCTTGGGCCGGTGACTCGCCACCGTCCACGTAGCCTCCGGGAATGTCCCAACGATTGCCGTAGGTCTTGCGCACGAGCAAGACCTTTCCGGAGGCGCTGACGAACAGCGCACCGGCGGCCACGCGAGGAGTGGCGAACCTCTGTGTTACGGACTCCATATTGCGACCCTATCCAGCTACGTTCATGAGAGCTTGAGACGCCGCGCCAGGTCAGCGAGTGCGGGCGACGGTTTACCGCGCTGCTGACGCATCCACGTCAGGACGAGTTGTCTGCTCAGGTAGTGGTGCCGTACCTGCTCAGGCGCGCGCTGCTCGGCATCGAGCACGATGGATAGGGCTTCGTCAGTGCGGTTCCAGGCGCTGAAAGCGCGGGCGGTTTCCAGGGCATGACGCACCTGCCGTTCGAGCGGAAGCGCCGACGTGTCCACGGTCGGCCCGACATCCACCGCGACCTGAACGTCTCCCAGCTCCATCGCGGTCGCGACCCTGTGAATGGAGACGTTGCTCGGCCCGAACGCTGTCCAAAGGTAGTTACCGTCACCGCCCAACCGGTCTGCGGACTCCTGAGCCTCACTCAGGAAGGCGCTCGTACTGGACCGGTCGTCACAACGTGCCGCTGCCATCGAGCCCGCGAGGAAGAGCGAACCGTAGACGGAGAGCATCGCGCTACCGGCTTCGCCGACACTGGGCTGGAGCACATCGGCGGCCGTCCTGGTCAGTTGCACGGCTTCCGGGAACCGACCGGTCGACAGCAGCGCATGAGTCACCGAGCGGAACAGCGAGCCAAGGATCAGCGGGTTGCCGACCTGCTGAGCAGCGTTCAGCCCGCGCTCGGCAGCGATCCAAGCGAGATCGACCTCACCGAGCTTGGTCAGAACCGACGTGGCTGCTTGGTAGCTGAGCGCGAGCAGTTCGCGCCCCTCCGAGCCGTGCGCTTGAGCTGCGAGTGCGGCATCCGACAGCAGCAGCGGAGTACGCCCGGTCACGAAGCCGTAGCGCGATTCCTGGTACGCCGCGAATACGTCGCCGACTCCCTGACGAAGGGTCTCCAGCTCGGGCGGCTCGCTGTCGTTCTCGGCTCCGCCGAGCAAGGGCGTGAGCTGGCGATAGTCCATCAGAGCAGCACGCAGAGCGGGAACTGTCTTCGTCCCGCTCTCCTTGTTCCATTCGAGTAGCGTCGGCTCGCCGATGAGGTCGCCGATGGTGACATCGAGTGCTTCGGCGAGAGTTCGGATGACGGACAGCCTGTCCAGGTCGATCCGGTTGTTCTCCACCTTGCTCAGCCAGTCGACGGTGCGGCCGATACGTCCGGCCAGTACTTCTTGCGGCATCCCTCGACGTCGCCGGTACCACGCGATGCGTTCTCCGATGGTCAGTGAGCTTGTCATTCCGCGCATGAGTCCAGGCTCCAACCCCTCGGCGGGTAGACCCCGGAAAGTTTTTCCGGGGTCCGGCTCCCGTTTCGCTCCATGCTGCTCATGTCGCTACAGACGCACGGACCACGGGAGGCCCAGCATGGTGCAACCGCGATCACTGCGGGAAGAGCGTTGCCACTGTCCGCGTGCTGCTTCTGCGGGCAGTACGGCTCAAGGACGAGTGTCGTCAGCAGCTTGCCGACGCTCGACGATTTCAAGGCGTTCTGCCAGGTCAGCAAGCGTTTGCTTGACCTGTTCCAGCTCCACGCGGAGCGAATCCGTACCACCGGAGTCCGAGGGCTCTTCACTCTCCAGCACCGACGAGAGATGGTCCGAGGGCAAATCCAGCGCTTCCGAGATGGCCGCAAGGGTGCGCGCACTGCGCTTGCGTGGCTTGAGGTTGTTCTGGAGCTCGCGCACGGTCATCGGTGCGACGTCGGCCCGCCGCGTGAGTTCCTGCTGTGTCATGTCGAGCTCGCCCATACGGCGCTTGATCACCTCGGACACGGCGGCCCAGTCCTTCGGCATCGACCCTCCCCGGGTTGCTGGTTTCGTCGACAATCCTAGCCCTACCAGGGCTTTCGCAGAAACCTCAGGACAAGACTTGACATCGCCAATGTCGTCGATAGTATTGGCGACAGCTTCAGTCGCTCACTTCGCAGCAGACGTAGAAGCCGCAAGAAAAGCTCCGCCCGGTGCGGCAACACCGGACGGAGCGCACATCGAAGTTTCTGGAGTAACGATGCAGGACAAGGGTACGCGCATGTACCGCGTCAAGGCAGTAGCCGAGCGCTACGACGTCTCGGTCGACACGATCTATCGGGCGATTGAGTCCGGCCAGTTGGACGCGTTGAAGCTGGGCACTGGTAAGGGCACCTTGCGGATTCCCGAGCACGCGCTGAGGGCCTATGAGGAAGCGTGCTCGCAGGCTGCTTACGACTCCTACGTTCTCGGCACCGCGTCAGCCGCTGAGGGCGACGAGCAGATCGGGGAGGTGGCCTGACGATGATGCCGCAGTCGAGGAAGGCCACCGGCCACGTTGATGGCCGCCCGGTCGAGTTCATCCCCACCCACCGCGACGGCAACACCAGCCCCGCCACCATGCGGGTGTCGATGACCGTGCCGGTCTCGCTGGAAGATGTCACCGCCGCCCTGTGGATCCTGGTCGACGGCGGAATGGCGATCGAGGAACTCGAAGACGACGAGTTCGCCCACATGATGGTCGTCGAAACACTGTTCGCCGAGGGCGGCACGGCCATCGCCGCCGCCCTGGCGGTCATGGACGACCTGCCCCCTGGCAGCGAACGGGCCGAAACTGCTGCCATGCTCCGCGCCCGGGTCGACAAACTCTACGGCCAGCCCCTGGCGTCCACGCGCTACGAGCTGGCCGGAGGTGTGCGGTCATGACCGAGCAGACTCTTACCCGGCTCAAGGCCGCCCGGCTGGCCCAGGAGTGGAGCGCTGCCCACGTGGTCCGCGAGCTGCGCCGCATCGCCACCGACCGGGGCGAGCACCCCTACGGGGCCGACACGGTCAAGCGGGGTCTGCGCCGCTGGGAGAACGGTTACCAGAACGTGCCCGGCTGGGCCGTGGGCCTGCTGGAGCAGTGCTACGGCCTGTCGGCCGCCGAACTGGGCATCAGCCACCCGGAACCGGACACACAGCTCATCGAGCAGGCCCGCGCCGTACTCACCGGGACCACTCCCGAGGAACCCGCCGACGACAGCGCCCCGCACGTCGAACGGGGTCCGCGTCGGCAAACCAGCACCGGCACGTGGTTGCGGCTGCTTCGCACCCAGCACCACGCCGCACCGACCGCCACGGGGGTGGCCTCATGAGCACTCAGACCCAGATCACCGAACTGACCATGCGGACCCTGCTGTACGCGGTGCCGATCAGCCACGCCCAACTGCGGGAGGCCTCGCTGCGGCAACTGGCCACCTACATCGGCCGAGTCGCCGGACGGATGCCCGAACAGGACCTCCGAGACCTGGAACACGGCATGACCCGGCTCGTCGACAACGAAGGACCGATGTTCGACCGGCAGCGCTACACCCTGGTCCAGTCCCGCGTGGCCGCCCTGGTGCCGTTTCTGACGGCCCACCAGGGCGGAGCCGAGGTCCACCCGATCGAGACCGCACCCGACCACCTCTGGCCCAACTGAGTCGACCCCCGATCGAGGGTTGACCGACCCGGTGGGCCTGTCAGAGCCGTTCCGACAGGCCCACCCTGCTCCCCTTTCGGCCCCTCCGAACAGCACCGACACCACCGGAACCACGTCCCTTACTCCGAGCCTTACTCCCCGCCTGAACGGGGACGACCGGACCGGAGTCACCATCGCGACGAACCGGAGCCGACACCCCATGACAACGCCTCACACGTCCGCGCCGAGTCCGGGCGAGCCCGGTCACCGACTGCGGGCCGTCCCCGATCCCGAACCCGGGCTCACGACCGGCACGAACAGCACCGATGAGCAGCATCGGGATAGGGCCGGAGACCCCCACCCGGAGACCCCGGACCGGACCGACTCCGCCGAGTCGACCCCGGTCCGGCGGTTGCACCTGACTCGGGCCTCGCAGATCCCTATCCGGCCGACCTACTGGACCTGGGAAGGGCGCATCCCGCGCGGTGCGATCACCCTCGGACCCGGGCGGGAAGGCATCGGCAAGTCGCTGTTTTGCTCCTGGCTGGCCGCCCAGATCACCCTCGGCACCCTCGACGGAGTCGACTACGGAACCCCGAAGGGCGTGGTCTATGCCGCCACCGAGGACTCCTGGGAAGCCACCATCGCACCGCGGCTGCACGCCGCCGGAGCCGACCTCGACCGGGTATACCGAGTCGAGGTCACCACCGCTGGCGGCACCACCCTTCCGTTGACCCTGCCGCGCGACTGCGACGAGCTGGCCGCCGAAATCACCGCCGCCGACGTGGGCCTACTCGTGCTCGACCCGCTGATCTCAGCCGTGGACAGCCGAGTCAACGTCAACCAGGAAGAACTCCGCACCGCCCTTGAACCACTCGCCCGGTTGGCCGACGAGACCGGGTGTGCGGTGTTCGGATTGGCCCATTTCAACAAGGCCAGCGGCACCGACGTCCTGTCCCGCGTGACCGGCTCGCGGGCATTCTCCGCCGTGGCCCGGGCAGCCGTGGCCTTTGCCCGCGACCCGGAGGCCGACGACGGGTCCTGTGTGCTCTCACAGGTCAAAAACAACCTCGGCAGCCTCGACCTACCGTCCCTGCGGTATCTGGTCGAGCCGGTCACCCTGCCCACCACCGACGGCCCCGGCCAGTGGGGACGGCTGCGCTTCCTCGGCGAGACCACCGCCCACGTGGAAACGATCCTGTCCGACACCGGCCAGAACGACGACGAAGCCGACGAACGCCACGAACTCGACACCTGGCTCCGCAACTACCTCGCCGATCAGGGCGGCTCCGCCCCGGTCAAGACCATCTTCGGGCAGGGCCACGAGGGCGGTTACAGCAAAGACCAGCTCAAGCGAGCCAAGAAACGCCTCCGCCTCGGTGCCGATAAGGACGGAATGCGCGGCGGCTGGACCTGGTATCTGCCCGAAGAGTGCGAAGGGAGCAGGACCCCGAAATAGCCGCTCCCTTCGCCCCCTTCGCGCTCTTCGGCGCTCCCTTCGGGCACTGCGCCGCACCTTTCGGAGTCGCCTCGCAGACGAGCAAGTTCGTTTTCTTCGTTTCCTTCGTACTTCGTCGCCGCAAGCCAGGAGGCACCACCATGACCACCCACCGCTTGACCGACGAACAACCCCGCTCCCTGCTGACCGTCGAACAAGCCGCACACCGCCTGTCCATCGGGCGGACCACCATGTTCCAGCTCATCAAAACCGGCGCCGTCGACTCCGTACAGATCGGCCGCGCCCGTCGTGTCCCAATCGAAGCGCTCGACGCCTACGTCCAGCTCCTGAGCACTCAACAGCACGCAGCGTAGCGAAAAGTCGGAGTCGACCAGCCCAGCACGGTCGCTAGGTCTAGCGCCCACACCCGCTAGACCTAGCGACCCCGCTAGCAACATCGCACCCACCTACACCAGCGAACTAGCGGCTAGCGAGGCAGCTCACCACATCCAGAACAAGAACCGAAAAAGGCCAGTTCAGACCCCCGGCACACCCGCTAGGAGCTTCCCCTCGCACGCCCACATCCAGACACAGAAAGTAACTAAGGGAGGAACCGCACGATGGCCCGCAAGCGCCGCGACGAAGGCCGCGCTCCCAACGGAGCAGGCAGCATCTACTACAGCGAAGCTGACGGCAAATGGCACGGCCGCATCACCGTCGGAGTCCGTGACGACGGCAGGCCCGACCGCCGGCACGTCAAGCGCAAGACCGAAGGAGAGGTAGTCGACGCACTCCAGGAGCTGGAACAGCAGCGGCGAGCCGGGACGGTGCGCAAGCCCGGTAAGCCGTGGACGGTCGAGGCGTGGCTGAAGCACTGGGTCGAGAACATCGCGGCTCCCTCCATTCGGTACAAGGCTCTGGAGGGCTACCGCACGGCCGTTTACCGGCACCTGATCCCCGGCATCGGTGCTCACCGACTCGACAAGATCCGGCCGGAGCACTTCGAGAAGCTGTACACGAAGCTCACCAAGTCCGGTCTGAAACCTGCCACCGCTCACCAGGTGCACCGCACGGCCCGCACCGCGCTCGGTGAGGCCGAGAAGCGCGGCCACCTCGGACGCAACCCCGTGTCTCTGGCCAAGCCTCCCCGCATCGAGGAGGAAGAGATCGAGCCTATCGACTCCGATGACGTGAAGCGCATCCTCCGGGCCGCACTGCACCGCCGTAACGGTGTCCGGTTCGTGATCGCGCTCGCGCTCGGTTGTCGGCAAGGTGAAGCGCTCGGGCTGAAGTGGGACAACCTCAACGAGCAGAACCGCACCTTGCGTATCCGCAAGGCACTACAGCGGCAGAAGTGGCAACACGGCTGCACCGACCCGCACACCTGCGGCGCGAAGTACCACAAGACCGAGCCATGCAAGGACGGTTGTAAGCAGCACACCCGGCCGTGTCCGCCACCGTGCCCACCGGACTGCACCGAGCACGCCCGGAACTGTCCACAGCGGCACGGCGGGGGCCTGGTCGAGGTCGACGTGAAGTCACGGGCGGGCCGCCGCCTGATCGGGCTGCCCGATCAGCTCTTCGAGCTGCTACAGCGTCACCGCGACCAGCAGGAAGCCGAACGCCAGCACGCCGGGAGTGAGTGGCACGACAGCGGACGGATCTTCACCCAGCCCAACGGGAAGGCACTCGATCCCCGCCGGGACTACGCGGAATGGCACGCGCTCTTGGCTGAGGCCGGAGTGGCGGAGGCTCGGCTCCACGATGCCCGGCACACCGCCGCGACGGTGCTGCTCATCCTCGGCGTGCCTGACCGCACGGTCATGGAAGTCATGGGGTGGTCAAGCGTGACCATGAAA
>NZ_JAVDXW010000005.1 GCF_031458135.1 Haloactinomyces albus
GTCCGCGTGCCGGGAAAACGACTTGCAGCGGCCGTCGGGTGCCAAGCCCCCCTGTCGGCTGAACTCGACGAACATGTTCGGGGTGGACATCACCGTGACGCCCCCCGCGAGGGCGAGCTCGCACTCGCCGCGCCGCAGTGCCTGCATCGCCATGTGCATGGTCACCAGCGACGAACTGCACGCGGTGTCGAGGGAGACGGCAGGCCCTTGTAATCCAAGGGTGTAGGCGATGCGACCGGACAGCAGGCTGCCGCCGCCCGCGGCGCTGTTGTGCCCGTCGAAGTTCGCGAGGTCCTGTCCGAGGCGTCCGAAGTAGTCGTCGTACATCACGCCGATGTAGGCGCCGGTCAGGCTCCCCTCGAGGCGCGAGGCGGGAATGCGGCCCCGTTCGAGCGCTTCCCAGCACGTCTCGAGGAGAATGCGCTGTTGCGGGTCGAGTCGTTCGGCTTCGCGCGGGCTGATCCCGAAGAATTCCGGGTCGAACAGGCCCGCGTCATGAAGGAACCCGCCCTCCCCCGTCATCGAACGACCCGGGGCCTCCGGATCGGGGTCGTAGAGTCGTTCGGTGTTCCAGCCGGGCCGGTCGGGAAAACCCGTGATCGCGTCGCCGCCGTTCGTCAACAGCTGCCAGAGCGCCTCCGGCGAGTTCACGTCGCCCGGGTAGCGGCACGCCATCGACACGATCGCGATCGGTTCGTCCGTCGCGGCGGGCGCGGACGCTGCCGAGTCGGCGTCACCGATCTCCCGCGACGTTTCCGGACGCGTCGTAGTGGCGAGGTGATCGATGAGGTAGCGCGCGAGAGCCGTCGGCGACGGGTGGTCGAACAGCAGGCTCGCGGGCAGTGTTTCGCCGGCGAGCGCGGACAGACGATTCCGCGCCTCCACCGCCATCAGCGAGTCGAGACCGAGATCCTGCACCGGTTGCGCGTCGGGAACCGATGAACCGTGCGGCAGTCCCAGGACCGCCGCCACTTCCTCGCGTACCGCGTCGAGGACGATGCGCTCCCGTTGGGATTCGGGTGTCCGGGCGAACCGCTCCGCGAATCCCGAAGCGGGGGCGCTCGCGCTGGGCCGCACGGCTCCCTGGCGCGCCCCGAGCTCGACAACAAGAGTCCGGAGCACTGCAGGAACCGTCGTCGCCGAGGTCAGCCCGGCCCGGTCGAGGGACACCGGCGTGAGGGTTGCTTCCGGCCGCGCGAGCGCGTCGTCGAATAGACGCAGCCCGGTCTTCGGCTCGATGAACCGCAGCCACTCTCGCCGCAGCCGCCGCTGCAGCGCCTCGTCCATGTCGGCGGCCATCCCGGTCTCGGCCCACGGTCCCCACGCCAGACTCGTGGCCGCGAGCCCGAGGGCTTTTCGCCGCAGCGCCAACGCATCGAGCGCGGCGTTGGCAGCGGCGTAATGCCCCTGGGCACTACTCCCGAACGTTCCCGACGCCGATGAGAACAGCACGAACGCCGACAGGGGCATCGACTCGGTCAGCTCGTGCAGGTGCAACGCCGCGTCGACCTTCGCCTGCAGCACCGCATCCGTGCGCTCCGGTGTCAGGTCGCCGAGGAGACCGTCGTCGACGACACCGGCCGCGTGCACGACCGCACCGAGAGGCCGCGTGTCGGGAACCGAGGCCAGCGCCTCGTCCAGTTCGACTCGAACCGAGACATCGCAGCCGCGCACCATCACCGTCTCTGCGCCCTCCGCCTGGAGTTCACGCACGAGATCGTCGGCTCCGGACGCTTCCGTCCCGGACCGGGACAGCAGCAGCAGGTGACGCACCCCGTGGGTCGCGACGAGATGGTGGGCGATCATGCGACCGAGCCCACCGGTCCCACCGGTGACCAGCACGGTTGCGTCCGGGTCGATGGGGAAGCTGTCCGCGCTATCGTCCTCGTCCTCGACGGCGATGAGCCGGGGCACGAACAGTTCCTCCGCGCGAAGGACGAGCTGGCTCTCGTCGGCGGGCAGTGTCCGGAGTGTCCGGTCGAGAAGGTCGTCGGCGGTTTCGTCGACGTCGAGCAGAACGAGGGAGCGGTCCGGGTGCTCCGCCTGCAGGGTCCGCCCGATTCCCCACAAGGCGGCCGCTGCCGGGGAGGCCGCGCGATCGCCGTCGCCGACCGTGCAGGCGTTGCGGGTCACCCACAGCACGCGCGCGTCGCGGAGCGTGTCGGTGTCCAGCCAATGCTGGAGCCATGTCAGGGCGCGTTTCGTGGTCGCGTGCACCGCCTCCGCCGCCGCTTCCTGCCGGGGCCAGCGGACCACGAGCGTCGGAGGAGCGGGGGGCGCTGTGTCCATCCGAGACGTGCCCGCCAGCCCGGCGAAGTCGGGCTCACAAGTATCGACGAAGACAAGGGAGCTACCGTTCTGCCTCTCGGACGGTTCCGCCGAACGCGGCTCGAATGCCACGTGAAACAGATCCCGTTGCCGCTCCTGCCGGAGAAATCGCTCGCGAGGCGCTCGGTGCGCGGAGAATCCGTGGAGGTGAAATACCGTTTCTCCGGCAGCGTCACGGCCGACGAGGTCATCGGCCCGGGTCATCGACTCCTGGGTCCGAAGACCGCTGCTCGTGGCGCTTTGGATCGGGGCAGGGTTCCCGGTCCAGACGAGCCGTTCGATGAGGAACGGCAACTGTGGGGTGCCCTGTTCGAGCCGGTCCAGAAGGGACATCGCCACGCCGAAGGCGTTGTCGAGAAGTCCGGCGGGGATCGGGCTTCCGGGTGCGTCGATGTCCCTTGGCGCTTCGAAGATTCCGTGTCGTGCGTCGTCGGTGCCTTCGAAGGCGCGAAGCCAGCGCCAGCGTGAGCCCCAATCGATCTCGAGCGCGCTCAGCTCGTCGAGAACCTCGTTCATGCCCCGGCCTGCGACTTCCCTTGTCAGTGCTTCCGGCAACGGGGGAAGAGCGGGCGTTGTTCCCGGTTCGTCGGCTGGGGTGAGTCGGGCGCGTGCGTGGGTGGTCCACTGGTCGTGCTGCCTGCTGGCGAGGGTGGCGTGGAACGTCTCAGTGGCATCGGGGGCATCGCCTTCGGGGATGAGGTGTACCTGCACCGGCACGCTGCCATCGACCGAGTCGAACGTCAGCGCCTCCACGAACTGCACATCCTCCACCGCCACCGGCCGGTGCGGCCAGCGGCTCGCCGCGATGGCCAGCAGTATCGAGGCGTGGAAGGCTCCTGGCACCACCACACGCCCGAACACCCGATGGTCGGCCAAATACGACTGCGCACCAGGACCCACCCGCAACGCGTGCACACACCCACCATCAGGCAACACAAGCCGCTGCCCCGCCAAGGACCACCGACACGTCTCACCCAAGCCCTCACCAAACCCCGTGCCACTGTCAGTGACAGGCGTATCGAGCCAGTAGTGTTCGTGTTGGAAGGCGTAGGTGGGTAGTTGGGTGGGGCTCGCCTCGGTGGGTTCGTAGAAGGTGTGCCAGTCGGGTTGGTGTCCGGTGGTGTGTAGTGTTCCCAGTGCGGTGGTGAATGCCGCGGGCTCACCGGATTGGCCGGGTCGGCTGTGCAGGGTGGGGATGAATGTGGTCGGGTGTTGGTCGGGTACGCATTGTGTGGCTATGGTGCTGGCGGTGTTGTCCGGTCCGCATTCCACGAAGGTGCGGGCTCCGATGGCCACCGCCGAGTCGATTCCGTCCTGGAAGCGCACTGTTTTGCGGGTATGCCGGGCCCAGTAGTTCGGGGAGCTTAGTTCCGCAGTTGTCAACGGTTGGCCGGTGATGTTGCTGATCACCGGAATCTCCAGTTCGCTGAACCGGCATTTCGCTGCGGTCTGTTGGAGTTCCGGGAGTGCGGTGTCCATGTGTCCGCTGTGGAACGCGTGACTGACCGATAACCGCCGCGTCTTCCGTCCCTCTTGCTTGAACCGGGTGGCTACCTGATCGACAGCGTCCGCGTTCCCGGAGATCACGCATTGCGACGGCCCGTTGACTGCCGCCAGCCACACCCTTTCAGGCAACACCGCCCGGATTTCGTCTTCGCTGGCTTGTAGCGATGCCATTGCCCCATCGGTGCGGCACTGTTGCATCAATCGACCTCGGGCGGCGACCAACATTGCTGCGTCAGGGAGTGACAGCCCCCCCGACACATGTACCGCGGCCAGCTCCCCGATGGAATGGCCCACCAGCACATCCGGGCTGATTCCCAACCGCTGCAACCGGTGAAACAGTGCCACCTCAAGAGTGAACAATGCCGGTTGGGCGTATTCCGTCCGTGTCAGGTATTCGGCCGCTTCGGAAGACTCATCGGCCCACATCACCGATAACAGAGGTCGGGCCAAGTGCTCCTCGAAGGCCGCAGCGATCTTCTGCACATCAGCCCGAAAATCGGGATCTGCCGTAGCCAAACCACGGCCCATGCCCAGGCGTTGGCTGCCCTGCCCGGTGAACAGCATCCCCAGTGCACCCGGCGACGGCTCTCCTGCTGTCACGGTCACGTCCGGCGGGCGCGCACCCCGTTCAAGTGCACGCAGGCCGGAGATCGCCTGATCCCGCGAGGAAGCCATCACCGATGCCCGACAGTCAAAGGCCTTGCGCCGCGTCGCCAGGGTGAGCCCCACATCCACCAGCGAGACCCCCGAGTCCTCCGCCAGGTACGCCGCCAACCGCCCCGCATTCGCCCGCAACGCCGACTCACTACGACCGGACACAAGAATCGGCAGCACGCACCCAGCCAACCGAGGCCCCGAATTGGCCGCCTCAGCCTCGGGCGTTGCCTCCACCTCGGGTGTTTCCGACTCGGAAATCTCGACCTCGGGCGCTTCTTCGACGATCACGTGGGCGTTCGTGCCCGAGATGCCGAACGAGCTCACCCCAGCACGTCGAACGTGTTCGTGCCGATGGGGCCACGGCACCGTTTCGTCGAGGAGGCGAACATTGCCCGATGCCCAGTCGACGTGCGAGGTGGGCGCGTCGGCATACAACGATCGCGGCAGTTCCTCGTGCTGCAGCGCTTGCACCATCTTGATCACTCCGGCGACTCCCGCCGCCGCCTGCGGATGGCCAATGTTCGACTTGATCGAGCCCACGTACAACGGCGCCTGCTCGGAATGCGCCTTCCCGTAGGTCGACAGCAGCGCATGAGCCTCCATCGGATCCCCCAGCGAGGTGCCGGTGCCGTGCGCCTCGACGGCATCCACCTCCGATGGCTCGAGCCCACCCGCCGCCAACGCCGCGCCGATCACCCGCTCCTGGGCCGGCCCGTTCGGCGCCGTGAGCCCCTGGCTGCGGCCGTCCTGATTGACCGCGCTCGACCGCAACACCGCCAACACCTCACGGCTATTGGCCCGCGCGTCCGACAACCGCTCCAGAAGCAACACCCCACAGCCCTCGGACCACCCCACACCGTCCGCCGCATCGGAGAACGGCTTGCAGCGACCATCCGGGGCGATCCCACGCTGCCTGCTGAACTCGACGAATGCCGTCGGCGTTGCCATCACGGTCACCCCGCCCGCGAAGGCGAGATCGCACTCACCACGCCGCAACCCCTGCATCGCCAGGTGCAGCGCCACCAGCGACGAACTGCACGCCGTGTCCACCGACACCGCAGGCCCCTGCAGCCCCAGCGTGTAGGAAATGCGGCCGGACGCCGTGCTGGACATGCTGCCGGTGCCCAAGTGGCCGTCGAGAAGTTCGAGGTGCGCGGAGTGGTGGTTCAGGTAGTCGCTTCCCTGCGAACCGACGTAGACGCCGGTGAGGCTGCGGTCGAGCGATGACGGTGGCAGCCCCGCCCGTTCGATGGCCTCCCAGGACGTCTCCAGCAGCAACCGCTGCTGCGGATCAAGCCGCTCCGCCTCCCGCGGGCTGATCCCGAAAAACTCCGGATCGAACAACCCCGCGTCCTCGACGAAACCACCCTCGCGGGCATACGTCGTACCCACCGCATCCGGATCCGGATCATAAAGACCCTCGGCGTTCCACATCGGCCGATCCGGAAACGCACTGACAGCATCCCGGCCCTCCACCACCAGATCCCACAATCCCTCCGGCGAACGAACTCCCCCCGGATAACGACAAGCCATCGCCACCACCGCGATCGGAGCGTCGTTGCGCGCCTGCTCGCGTTCCAGCTTCGCGGTGGTCAGGTCGAGTGCCTTGCTCGCACGCTCCAGGTAGGACTTCAGTTCGTTTTCCGTCGGCATGACGACACCTTCCGACCGCGACAAGAGACGACGGCGCCACGCTCCGCGGCACCCTTGCGATACGAATTCATCCGAGATCTCTCAGCTTCGAGAACTGCGCATCGAGCCGACCGAACAGCTCGTCACCGGCATCTGCTGCGGTATCGGACGATCCCTCGTCGTTCGCCGCCGCACCGTCCTGGGTGTGGAACACCAGTCCGACGAGCTGCTTCATCAGCCCTTCCTGCTCGAGCCGCTCGGCGGGGATACGCTGGAGCACCTCGAGGGCTTCTCGTGCCTCCGCGAGCTCATCCCGCTTGGGGTGGACGAGTCCCAGGACGAACTCGGAGAGCGCACGGGCCGTCGGGTAATCGAACAGCAGACTCGGCGAGAGCTTCTGATCCACCAGTGCGGAGAGCCGCTTCTGGACTTCGACCGCCATCAGCGAATCCAGGCCGAGTTCCTGGAAGGGCCGGTCGACGGGGACCGCTTCGGCTCCGGCCATCCCCAACACCGCCGCCACCTCTTCGCACACCGCGTTGAGCGCCACCTCCGCGCGCTCCTCCGGCGCAGCGTCCCGCAACCGCGTGTGCAGAAGCGACTTGCCGTCGTGGTGTTCGGTCGAGGAGATCTCCGCGAGCGCGTGCCGGGCCTCTTCGACGCCGAGCAGTAGGGGCCGTGGGTGTGCGAAAGCGAAGCTCGGGGCGAAACGGAACCAGTCGACGTTCGCGACCGCGAGCGCGGCGCGATCGTCCCGCAGCGCGATCTCGAGACCACGGAGGGCGACCTCCGGAGCCATCGGTTCCACCCCGCGGCGACGAAGCTGCACCGCCACTTCGTCGCTCACCATGCCACCCCGGGCCCACGGGCCCCAGTGCATCACCGTGGCAGGCAGCCCCCCGCCTCGTCGACACCGCGCCAGTCCGTCCAGGAATGCATTCGCCGCCGCATAAGCACCCTGTTCACCGGAGCCCCAGAAACCCGCGATGCTGCCGTAGAGAACGAACGCCTCCAACGCGTCGGAGCCGACGAGTGCGTGGAGATTCGCGGCGCCGGTGACCTTCGACGCCATTTGGCGCTCGATGACCTCGGCGTCGAGCTCCGTGAGCGGGACCGACTCGGTCGTGCCCGCGGCGTGGAACACGGCGCGCACCGGCTCGTCGAGACTGCTCAACAGACGTTCGAGCTCGTCCCGCTCGGCCACATCGCAGCACGCGATGGTCACCCGTGCCCCGAGCTCTTCCAACTCCTGCCGCAACTCCCCGGCCCCCGGAGCCTGCTCACCACGCCGCGAGAGCAATACCAGATGCAAGCGACCACGACGACGCCCGGCCAGCCACCGTGCGGTATGCGCACCGAGACCACCGGTGCCACCCGTGATCAACACCGTCCCCGCGAAGGCGACGTCCTCTCCACCGTGCGACAGACGAGTGCGACCGAGGCGCCGAACCATGCGGCAGGCTCCGGTCGCCTCGTCCGGGCGCAGCGCGATCTGGTCCTCGTCGTCGTGGGCAGTCAGCACCGACGGAAGCTCCGCGAGCGCCTCCGGAGCAAGGTCCTCCGGCACGTCGACGAGCGCACCGAGACGGTCGGGACGTTCGAGACCGACGACACGGCCGAATCCCCAGACCAACGATTGGAGAGGATGATGCACCACCTCCTCATCGGTCGTCGAGACCGCACCGCGTGTCACGCACCAGAACCGGGTGGTGCTCGGCGTTCGTTCCAGCACCTCGACGAGACCGACGATGCGGGACAGTTCGGCAGCGAGCTCCGAGGGGGCGCACGAATCCTCGTGGGTGAACGCTCCCGCCAGGAGCACTCCCGCCCACCGTTCCGCCTCGATGCGTGCCACGGCCGGAGCCGGGTCGGTCGCCACCGCGGTGCGCTCGACGTCGACGCCCGCCGCTTCCAGGGCCCGCGCAGTCGCGTCGACCACGGGGTCGTCGCTTGCCGCGAGCAACAACCAGCGATCGCCGGAGGAACTCGAACTCCCGGTTGGCGGGGGTGCCGGCTCCCAGTGCTCGTCGTAGAGCCACTCGGACAGGGCGGCTTCTGCCTCGTGGCGCCGATACCAGGCGGCCATGTGCGGCACGAGTGAGGTCAGGTTGGACCGCAACTCTGCCGGGAGCGCGAGGAGATCGGCGACCTCATCGGTTTTCTCGGCGGTGACGGCGTTCCGGAGCGCATCGTCCGCGAACTCGTTACCGCGCGACGGCCCGTTGTTCAAAGTGGGTGCCGCGTCGATCCAGTAGTGCTGGTGTTGGAACGCATACGTCGGCAGTAGGACAGGATGGGCGTCCGTGCCGGTGTAGAAGGTGTGCCAGTCGGGTTGGTGTCCGGTGGTGTGCAGTGTGCCCAGTGCGGTGGCGAACGCCGCGGGCTCATCGGTCTTACCGGACTGGCCGGGTTGTCTGGTCTGGCTGTGCAGGGTGGGGACGAATGTCGCAGGCTGTTCGTCGGGCACGCATTGTGCGGCCATGGCGCTGGCGGTGTTGTCCGGCCCGCATTCCACGAAGGTGTCCGTCCCGGCGGCGAGTGCTGTTGCGATGCCGTCGTGGAACCGCACCGCTTCACGGGCATGCCGGGCCCAGTAGTGGGAAGAGGTGAGTTCCTCGGTGGTCAGGGGTTGGCCGGTGCGGTTGCTGATCACCGGGATGTTCGGTTCACCGAACTCGCACTCCGCGGCCACTCGTTCGAGTTCCGGGAGTGCGGTGTCCATGTGTCCGCTGTGGAACGCGTGACTGACCGACAACCGCCGCGTCTTCCGACCACGATCCTCGAACTCGGCGGCCACCTGGTGGACGGCCTGCGCGTCGCCGGAGACCACGCACTGCCCCGGCCCGTTGACCGCCGCCAACCACGCGCCCTCCGGCACCATCGCCCGAATCTCCTCTTCGGAGGCTTGCAGCGAGAGCATGATTCCGTCGGTGCGGCACTGCTGCATCGTCCGCCCCCGAGTGGCCACCAGTTTCGCCGCGTCCGCCAGCGGCACGGCCCCCGATGCGTACACCGCCGACAACTCACCAATCGAGTGGCCCACCAGCACACCGGGAGTGATCCCCAACCGTTGGAGCCGGTGGAACAGCGCCACTTCGAGGGTGAACAACGCCGGTTGGATGTACTCCGTCCGCGCCAGGTACTCAGCCGCTTCGGTGTCCGGCTCGGCCCACAGCACCGACAACAACGGCCGGTCCAGAAACCGGTCGAACGCCGACGCGATCTCCTCCAGATCGGCGCGAAAGACATCGTCCACGGCGGCCAGCTCGCGGCCCATGCCCAGGCGTTGGCTGCCCTGGCCGGTGAACAGCACCCCCACCGCGCCCGCAGAGGATCCCGCAGACACACGCACACCCGCAGAACGTGCACCCTGGCCGAGTGCGCGCAGGCCGGCCACCGCCGCCCCTCGCGAGGAGGCCACCACCGAGCCGCGATGCTCGAACGTTTTGCGCCGTGTCGCCAGAGTGCACCCCACATCCGCCAGCGACACACCCGACTCTTCCTCCAGGTACGCCGCCAACCGCTCCGCATTCGCCCGCAGCGCCGACTCACTACGACCGGAAACAAGAATCGGCACCGCACACTCAGCCAACTGAGACCTCGAATCGGCCGCCCCCACCTCGGGCGCTTCCGACTCGGAAGTTTCGACCTCGGGCGCTTCTTCGACGATCACGTGCGCGTTCGTACCCGAGATCCCGAACGAACTCACCCCCGCACGGCGCACGTCCGTCTCGTCCCACCAAGGCACCGCTTCGTCAAGAAGTCGCACCTGCCCCGAGGACCAGTCCACATGTGGGGTGGGCTGGTCGGCATACAACGAGCGTGGCAACTCTCCATGCTGGAGCGCGAGCACCATCTTCATCACCCCGGCGATCCCTGCCGCCGCGCGGGTGTCCCAGGTTCGACTTGATCGAGCCCACATGCAGCGGCATGTCTTCCGTATGTGCCCGGCCGTACGTCGCCTGTAGTGCGTTGGTCTCGATCGGGTCGCCGAGCGTGGTGCCGGTGCCGTGTGCCTCGACGGCATCCACCTCCGACGGCTCGAGCCCACCCGCCGCGAGAGCGGAACGAATGACGCGTTCCTGGGCCGGCCCGTTCGGCGCCGTGAGCCCCTGGCTGCGACCGTCCTGATTCACCGCGCTCGACCGCAGCACGGCGAGGATGTCGTGGTCGTTGGCCCGCGCGTCCGACAGTCGCTCCAGCAGCACCATCCCGCAGCCCTCGGACCAACCCACACCGTCCGCCGCGTCCGCAAACGGCTTGCACCGACCGTCCGGTGAGACCAGTCGTTCGCGGCTGAAGGCGACGAGCGGCACGGGGGTGGCCATCACCGTCACTCCGCCCGCGAAGGCGAGATCGCACTCACCACGCCGCAGGGCCTCCATCGCCTGATGGATACTCACCAGCGAGGAACTGCACGCCGTGTCCACCGACACCGCAGGTCCCTGCAGCCCCAGCGTGTAGGAAATGCGGCCGGACGCCGTGCTGTTCGCGACACCGGTCGCCACGTGACCGTCGAGTTGATCGAGCTCGCCGGACTGGATGATGTAGCCACTCGACTGAATGCCGAGATAGACCCCGGTGAGGCTGCGGTCGAGCGACGACGGTGGCAGCCCCGCCCGTTCGATGGCCTCCCAGGACGTCTCCAGCAACAACCGCTGCTGCGGATCAAGCCGCTCCGCCTCCCGCGGACTGATCCCGAAAAACTCCGGATCGAACAACCCCGCATCACGGAGGAAGCCGCCCTGGTTCGTGCTTGATCGACCGGCGGCATCCGGATCCGGGTCGTAGAGCCGCTCGATTTCCCAACCGGGACGATCCGGGAAGCCGGCGATCGCATCACGCCCCTCCGCGAGGAGCCGCCACAGCGCCTCCGGCGTGTCCACCCCGCCCGGGTAGCGCCCCGCCATCGACACGATCGCAATCGGTTCGTCCGGCGCGCGCCGTGCGGCCACGACATCGACCCGCGCCGTCCCCGACGCGGTGTCGCGCATCGTGGTCGCGAGGAACCGTGTGAGTTCCCTCGGAGTGGGGTGGTCGAACAACAGACTTGCCGGAAGCTTCTCGCCAACGAGAGCCGCAAGACGATTGCGGGATTCCACGGCCATCAGCGAGTCGAGGCCGAGATCGCGGACCGGTCCGTCGACCGGGACAGCCGCCGCTTCCGGCAGACCCAGGACCGTGGCGAGTTCGCCGCGCACCATCTCGACCAACACTGCCTCGCGCTCGGACTCGGAAAGGCCGGCGAGGCGCTCGGCGAGCTGCGACCCCTTGACCGTCCCCGCGGCTCGCCGGAAGCGGCGGCGCACGAGACCCCGCAGGAGCGCGGGGAGTGCGCCTTCCTTCGCCCGGTGTTCGAGCCGACTGCGGTCGAACGGGATCGGGGCGAGGAGCGCTTCGGGCCGTCCGAGGGCTTCGTCGAGAAGTCGCATGCCGAGCTCGGGGTCGATCGGGAGGCCACCCATCTGCCCCAGCCGGTGCTGGAGCAGATCGTCGAGGCTGGTCGCGAGGCCCACCTCGGTCCACACGCCCCAGGCGAGACTTACCGCGGGCAAGCCCATGCGTCGCCGCCGCGCCGCGAGCGAGTCGAGGGCCGCGTTCGCCGCGGCGTAGTTGGCCTGTCCCGCACTGCCGAGGGTTCCTGCGGCGGACGAGAACACGACGAAAGCCGACAACGGCAGATCCGCCGTGAGCTCGTGCAGATGGAACGCCGCGTCGATCTTGGGGCGCAGCACCGTGTCGACTCGCTCCGGCGTGAGATCCGTGAGGAGCCCGTCGTCGAGGACCGCCGCGGTGTGGAACACAGCCGTCAGCGGACGCTCCGCAGGCACGGAATCAAGGACGGCCGCGAGCGCTGTCCGGTCGGACACGTCGCAGGCGTGCACCGTCACCGTGGCCGCGCCCGCCGCTTCCAGCTCCGCCACGAGCTCGGCGGCCCCACTCGCCGCGGGCCCGGACCGCGACACCAGAGCGAGGTGCCGAATCCCGTGCTCGGCGATGAGGTGGTGCGCGAGGACGCGAGCAAGGCCGCCCGTACCGCCGGTGATGAGCACGGTCCCGTGGGTGTTCCAGGTGGGCGCCGCCGGCTCTTCCGCGCGATCCACGGGCAGCAGCCGGAGCGCGGCGAGTATTCCGCCGCGCAGGACGAGCTGAGGCTCGTCGTGCGGGAGCCGAGCCACGAGGTCGTCGATCGCATCCGGAGGTCCGTCGGTTTCCGTCTCCGTGTCCACCAGAACGAGTGGCCGATCCGGATGTTCCTCCTGGAACGCGCGCCCGATCCCCCAGAGCGCCCCCATGGCGGGAGACGGCAAGGCTTCCGCCGAGCCGCCCTCGGTGGCCCGGCGCGTGAGCCAGACGACTCGGGTATCGCCGAGATCGTCCTCGGCCAGCCATCCTTTCAGCCAGGCGAGGGCGCGGTGGGTCAGGTCGCGGACGGCGGCGGGTGTCGCGTCCGTGTCGGGCCAACGGACGACCAGGGCGGACGCCCCCTCCTCCCGCACGCGATCCGCGAGCGCGGCGAAGTCGGGCGCGGCAACGTCGACCTCCAGGTAGCCGGTCGCCGGTCCCGTCGGCGTGTCCGCCACGGCGTCAGGGATGGGATCGCCGACGACGTGATAGAGCGACGACGGCGCCGTTGCCGCGGCCGAGTCCGCCACCTCCCGGATCCGCGCCTCCGTGACCGCCTCGGTGGCCACCGCGCCGATCGTCGCGACCGGATCGCCCGCGGGGTCGAAGAGCGCGAGGCGAACCCGTCCCTCGGCTGCTCGCGTCACCCGCGCTCGGATCGTCGTCGCCCCGACCGCGTGGAGCATCGCGTCCGTGACCGTGCACGGCAGGTGCACCGTATCGTCCTCGTCGGAGCGGGGAAGGATTCGCGTCGCGGCTGCGAGCGCCGCCTCGACGAGCGCCGGGTGCGCCCCGAACGACTCGGCCTCGTCCTGAACCTCCTCCGGCAGCGACGCCTCGACGACGACCTCGTCGTCGGTGATCCAGCCCCGCGTGACCGTCCGAAAGGTCGGCCCGTACGCGTGTCCGTCGTCGTCGAGCGACGCGTAGAGCCCGTCGACGTCGAGGGGAGTGGCCCCCGGCGGCGGCCCGCCGCCGGGGGTGACGGGCGCCTCGGTCGTTCGTTCGGCGAGCTTTCCGGTCGCGTTCCGCACCCACGGCCCGTCGGCGAGGCGACTGTGCAGCGTGAAGCGTCGGTGGCCGCCCCGCTCGGGTTCGAGTACCAGCTGCAACCGCCGCGCACCGGCGTCGAGCGGGATCGGTGCCTCGATCGAGGCGTCGGCGACCCGTTCGAGACCGACCTGGTCCGCCGCGTGCAGCACGAGGTCGACGAACGTCGCGGCAGGCAGGAGTGCGGTGTCGAAGACGTGATGCTCCGCGTGCCACGGGCGAGCGAGCGCTGCGGTGCTGCCCGTGAAGACGACGGTGTCGTCCGAGAGGTCCGTACGGCCTGCGAGGAGCGGGTGCTCTCCGGCATCGAGGCCGAAGGCCGACGCGTCCCCGTGACCCGCGTCGGCAAGCTCCAGCCAGTAGTGCTGCCGCTGGAACGCATAGGTCGGCAGGTCGACCGGCCGCGCGCCGGTGCTCGTGTAGACGGTGGCCCAGTCGATTGGCCGCCCGTGCGCGAAGAGTTCCGCGGCGGCGTGGCGCAGGCGGGAGGCACTGTCCTCGTCCCGGTGCAGCGACCCGACGACTGCATCGTGCCCCGCGGCGCGAAGCGTTGCGACAAGCAGCGGATGGGCACCGAGCTCGACGAACGCCGTTTCCTCTCCAGGCGCGAGCGCGTCGAGTGCCCGGTCGAGGCGCACCGGCCTGCGGAGGTTGTCGACCCAGTAGTCCGCGTCGAGGACGTGTCCGTCAACGGCATCGCCCCGCACCGTTGAATAGATCGCGATGTGGCCGGCACGGGGGGTCAGCCCGCCGAGTTCGGCGCGAATCCCGTCCAGAATCGGGTCCACCTGCGATGAGTGCGAGGCGTAGTCGACCGCGATCCGGCGGCAGTGGATGCCCTCCGCTTCGAGCTCGGTCAGGAAGCTCTCGAGCGCGGCGGAATCACCTGCCACGACCGTCGACTCGGCGGTGTTGACGACCGCGACCGACAGGTCATCGCCACGCGCGGCGAGCCGCCGTTCGACCTCGTCGACCGGCAGCCCCACACTGCCCATCCCGCCTTCTCCGTCGAGACCGGCGATGAGCCGACTGCGTACGCCGACGACCCGTGCACCGTCGGCGAGACTCAACGCGCCTGCGGCCACCGCGGCGGCCACCTCGCCCTGGCTGTGGCCGACGACGCCGTCCGGTACGACACCCCATAGCGCCCACACCCGTGCGAGCGCCACCGCCACCGCGAAGAGGACCGGCTGAACCACCGCCACCTTCCGCAGCGCCTCCTGCTGAGCGTCATCGTCCTGCTCGAGCACCGCGAGCACGGAGAAACCGACATGCGGTCGCAACGCCTCGTCACACTCGACGAGCGCGGCCCGGAAGGTCTCGTCCCCGAGAAGCGAACGGCACATGCCGGGGTACTGGCTGCCCTGCCCCGGGAACAGGAAGATCGTCCGCTCGCGGTGGGCGGTCGCCCGCACCGCGCCGGAAGGCAGCGACCCTTCGGCGACGGAGCGGAGTGCCGGGACCGCGTTGCCCCGATCCCGAGCCGGAAGGCAGAGCCGTTCGGTCGACGGCGTGCGGGTCATGACCGTGCTGTAGGCAATGTCGCGAAGCACCGGAGCCTCGTCGCGGGCCGGTCCGCCCGACTCCATGGGGTCCGGCTCCATGAGGTCGGCGAGCCGTGCCGCGTTCGCCCGAAGCGCCGCTTCGGTGTGCCCGCTGAGCACGATCGGGAACGGCGAGGCAGCCGATCGGGGCTCGGCGCCGCCGTCGTGCTCGACCTGCTCGGCAGGTGGTGCCTCTTCGAGGATGACGTGGGCGTTCGTCCCCGAGATGCCGAACGAGCTCACCGCGGCCCTACGGACGTGTCCTTCTCGGCGCGGCCACGGCACCGAACTCTCGAGGAGCCGGACGTGTCCCGCCGACCAGTCAACGTGCGGAGTCGGTGACTCGGTGTACAGGGAGCGGGGAAGCTCCTCGTGCCGCAGCGCCTGCACCATTTTGATCAAACCGGCGGCACCGGCAGCCGCCTGCGGATGTCCCAGGTTCGACTTGATCGATCCGACCCAGAGTGGCCGCTCTGCGGTGTGCGCCTGACCGTAGGTCGCCTGCAGCGCGTTGGCCTCGATCGGGTCGCCGAGGGGGGTTCCGGTGCCGTGCGCCTCCACCACGTCGACGTCGGCGGCGCCGAGGTCGGCCGCCGTGAGCGCGGCACGAATGACGCGCTCCTGTGACGGCCCGTTGGGCGCCGTCAGCCCCTGGCTGCGACCGTCCTGATTGACCGCGCCCGACCGCAGTACCGCAAGGACCTCGTGTCCGTTCGCCCGCGCGTCGGACAGCCGCTCGAGGAGCAGCATGCCGCACCCCTCGGACCAGCCCGCCCCGTCGGCCTGTTCCGAGAACGGTTTGCAGCGTCCGTCCGGCGCCAACCCGCGTTGCCTGCTGAACTCGACGAACGCGAATGGGGTCGCCATCACCGCGACACCACCGGCGAGAGCGAGGTCGCATTCCCCCTTCCTGAGTGCTTCCATCGCCATGTGGACCGTCACCAGTGACGAGCTGCAGGCCGTGTCGACGGAGATCGCAGGCCCCTGCAGGCCGAGCGTGTACGAGACGCGGCCGGACAGGATGCTGTGCCCCCCTGCGGTGCCGTTGTGCCCGTCGAAGTTCGCCAGGTCACGCCCGAGCCGGGCGAAGTAGTCGTCGTACATCGCGCCGACGTAGACGCCGGTGAGACTGCCCTGCAGCGACGCGACCGGCACGCGCGCCCGCTCGAGTAGCTCCCAGCAGGTCTCCAGCAGGATCCGCTGTTGCGGGTCCATCCGCTCCGCCTCCTTCGGGCTGATCCCGAAGAACGCCGGATCGAACAGGTCGACGTCGTCGAGGAAGCCGCCCTCCTTGGTGAGCGAGCGCCCCGGGGCGTCCGGGTCCGGATCGTAGAGGCTGTCGATGCTCCACCCCGGTCGGCTCTCCGGAAACGCCCCGACCGCGTCGTCTCCCTCCGCGACGAGCTGCCACAGTGCCTCCGGCGTGTCCGCTCCACCCGGGTAGCGCCCGGCCATCGACACGACGGCGATGGGCTCGTTGGCCCGCGATCTGAGCTCGCCGAGTTTCTGGTTGGCCTGCTGCAGCGCCGCGACCGCGCGCCGCGCCCTTTCTTGCGGATCCGTCACTGACGACATCGGCTTTTCGTCCTTCGGCGCGCTCATTCGAGCTTCCTGATCTCTTGGTCGAGGAGGTCGTCGAGGTCTTCGTCGGCCACACCATCCAGAGCACGACCTGCCTCCTGGTTCCCCTCTCGCTGCGCCCGCAGCCGCGTGGCGAGATCGAGGAGCCGTTCCACCGCGCTGTCCTCGTCGAGGGCGGCGAGTGGTGTCCGCTCGAGCAGCTCGACCGCCTCGGCGATCGGTGAGGGGGCAGCCTGCGGCGTCCCGACGAGCGAGGTGAGATAGCCGGCGAGCGCGCGCGGCACCGGCCGGTCGAACAGCAGGGTGGCAGGCAGGCGCTCGCCGACCAAACCCGACAACCGGTTTCGCAGCTCGACCGCCATGAGTGAGTCGAGTCCGAGCTCCTGGATGGGCCGGTCGACGGCGACGGACGCGGGTTCGGAAAGCCCGAGTACCGCAGCGAGCTCCCAGCGCACCGCGTCGAGCACCGCCTTCTCACGCTCGGCTTCGGGGAGAGGCCCGAGCCGCTCGAGGAGCCGCGAACGCTCCGCTGCCATCGCCGAGGCACGACGTGCGGGGGGTCGCACGAGTCCGCGAAGCATCGGCGCCGGCGCGCTCTGCTCCGTGTTCGCGGCCCGCTGCAGCGCTGCACGGTCCAGCCGCACCGGAGCGAGGTATGCGTCGTGCCTGGCGAGCGCTTCGTCCAGCAGCGCCACTCCGGTCTCCGGGTCGAGGGGGACGAACCCGGAGCGCCGGATCCGGCGCTGGAACGTCTCGTCCATGACCGCAACGAGGCCCACCTCGGCCCAGCTGCCCCAGGCGAGGCTGGTCGCGGGGAGACCGCGATGCCTGCGCAGCGCAGCGAGGGCGTCGATGGCGGCATTCGCGGCCGCGTAGTTGGCCTGTGCGGCGCCGCCGAGGGTGCCTGCCATCGACGAGAACAGCATGAACGCACGCAGGTCCATGCCTTCGGTCAGTTCGTGCAGGTGCACCGCCGCGTCGACCTTCGGCCGGAGGACCGCGTCGACCCGCGCCTGCGTCAGGTCGGGGAGGAGACCGTCGTCCAGGACGGTGGCCGTGTGCACCACCGCGGTCAGTGGATGTGCCTTGTCGATCGACGCGAGGGCCGCCTCCAGCTGCCCGCGATCGGAGACGTCGCAGGAGACAGCGGTGACTTTCTCGGCGCCGAGCGCTTCGAGTTCCTCGACGAGCGCCGAGGCGCCCGGCGAGTTCGGACCCGAACGCGACAGCAGGAGCAGGTGCCGAGCACCGTGGCGGGTGACGAGATGCCTGCTCGTCACCCGCGCCAACCCGCCGGTGCCGCCCGTGACGAGCACCGTGCCGTCAGGGTGCAGGGCGGGGACGAGCGCGTCCCCGTCGTCGACATCCGGTTCCCTCGGCTCGACCGGAGCGAGCCTCGGCATCGCGAGTTCTCCGTCTCGGAGGAGGAACTCGGTCTCGCCGTCCGGTAGGCGGCCGAGCAGGGCCGACAGAGCCTCGTCGCTCGGCATCTCGTCGACGTCGAGGTGCACGAGGAGGCGTTCGGGGTGCTCCTCCCGGAACGTCCGTCCGAGACCCCAGAGGGTCGCCGCGCCCGGATCTGCGGATTCGTCCCCGTCGCGAGCGACCGCACGGCGCGTGATCCAGACGACCCTTGCTTCCGCAAGCACCTCGGCCGCGAGCCAGTGCTGCAGCCAGGCAAGACCACGATGCGCCGCCTCGCGGATGTCATCGGCGCTCGCCTCTTCTCCGGGGTTCGGCACGGAATCCCACCGGGCGACGAGCGTGGGCCGAGCCGCTTCCGTGTCCGTGTCCTCGACGACACGATCCAGATCCGGTTCGCGCGGATCGACGTCGACGAACGCGATGGGACCGCCGAATCCTTCGGCCAGTACCTGCGGCGCGGTCATCCGGTACAGATGGGTTGCCTGGCCGCGGAGAGAGCGCCGGATTCCCGTCGCGCTCGTCGGCTGCCCGGAGACGGCGCCCACGGACGCGACCGGCGCTCCAGCGGGATCGAAGAGCGCGAGAGTCACCTCGCTCGTGCCGTCGTCGGCCCCGGTCACCGGGGCGATGCGGGCCCGGAGCGCGGTCGCCCCAACCGCGTGCAGCCGCACGTCCCGCCATGCGAACGGGAGGGATACGCCGCCGCCGTCACGTGCGGGTTCGGCAACCGCGTGCAGCGCCGCGTCGAACAGCACAGGGTGCATACCGAAGGCGTCGGCCTCCGCACTCACCTCGTCCGGCAGGTCCACATCCGCGAAGAGCACGCCGTCTCGTTTCCACAGCCTGCGCAAGCCACGGAAATTCGGCCCGTAGGACAGGCCGCGTCCCTCGAGACGCTCGTAGAGTGCCTCGACGTCGACCGGCTCGGCGCCGGCAGGCGGCCACGATTCGAGCCTGTCGGGCTGCTGCTCCGCGGGCCCCAGCACACCGGACGCGTGCTGAACCCACGGCTCGTCCGGGGCCGCCTCGATGGTCGGCCCCTTACCCCTGCTCCGGAGAACGTAGGAACGGGTCCCGCCGTCCTCGGGTGCGCCGACAGCGAGCTGGATCCGCCGAGGTCGTCCGGCCTCGAGAGCGAGCGGTGCCTCGAGGACGGTGTCGACGACGCCATCAAGGTCGACGCGCCGCGCCGCGTGCAGCGCCATGTCCACGATCGCGACACCGGGGACCAGCGTCGTGTCGAAGACGCGGTGCTCGGTGAGCCAGGAGTGCGTCTCGACGTCGATGCTTCCGGTGAAGACCACGCTTCCATCGGGGAGATCCGTCCGCCCCCCGAGGAACGGGTGCTCACCCGCGTCGAGACCGAATGCGGCGGCGTCACCGCGTCCCGTCGCCGCGAGCCGAAGCCAGTAGTGCTGCCGCTGGAAGGCATAGGTGGGTAGCGCGACCGATCGCGCCCCCGTGCCGTCGAAGACCGCCCCCCAATCGACGGTGAGGCCGTGGGCGAATGTTTCGGCAACCGCACGGCGGAAGCGTGCCGCCGCGTCGCCGTCCCGGTGGAGCGAGCCGACCACCGCGTCGTGTCCTGCGCTCCGCAGCGGCGCGACCAGCAGAGGATGCGCGCTCAGCTCGACGAAGGCCGTCTCCGCGCCGGACGTCACCGATTCGAGGGCCAGGTCGAGCCGTACCGGCCGACGCAGGTTGTCGGCCCAGTAATCGGCATCGAGTTCGGGGCCGTCGAGCGGTCGGCCGAGCACCGTCGAGTAGAGCGGAAAGCGGGCCCTCCGCGGTGAGACCGCCGCGAGCTCGTGCCTGATGGCGGGGAGTATCGGATCGACCTGCGGCGAGTGGGAGGCGTAGTCGACCGCGATCCTGCGGCAGTACACCCCTTCTGCTTCGAGCTCGGCGAGGAACGCCTCCAGCTCTTCCCGATCTCCTGCGACCACCGTGGACTCCGCGGTGTTCACGACCGCGACCGAGAGCGCGCCGCCCCGGTCGCGAAGCCGTCGCTGAATCTCCTCGACCGGGAGACCGACGCTGCCCATGCCGCTGTCGCCGGCCAAACCGTCGACGAGCCGGCTACGGACGTGGACTATGCGGGCGCCGTCCTCGAGGCTGAGGGCCCCGGCCACGACAGCGGCCGCCACCTCCCCCTGGCTGTGTCCGATGACTCCGGCGGGTTCGATTCCGACGTGTTCCCAGAGTCGACCGAGCGCGACCGCCACGGCGAACAGCAACGGCTGGACCACTGTCACCCGGGTCATCGCCTCGCGTTGCGACTCGTCGTCGGCCTCGAGGAGCTCGAGCACGGAGAACCCGGTGTGCGGGCGAAGTGCGTCGTCACAGCCGGCTAGCGCCGCCCGGAACGTCGGGTCGTCGAGCAGTGCTCGGCACATCCCCGGGTACTGGCTGCCTTGCCCGGGGAACACGAAGATCGCCTGCGTGCTGGTGGCGGTCACTCGCACGGCGCCCGACGGGAGCGTGCCATCGGCCACGGCGCGCAGCGCCTCGATCGCCTCCTCGTTGCCCGACACCGGGACGACCGCACGATGCAGGAAGGCATCGCGCGTGCGCACCAGGCTGGCGGCGACGTCGAGTGCGACAGCGGTCTCCTGGGAGGTGTCGATGTGGGCGGCGAGCCGCGCCGCGTTCGCCCGAAGTGCCTCGTCACTGTGCCCGGTCACGACGAACGGGACCGGGGCGAGCGAGGCGCTCTCGCCCGCACGCGAGCGGGAGGAGGGAACGGTGTCGAGGCCGGTGCCGTCCTCCGGTGCCTCCTCCACGATCACGTGGGCGTTCGTCCCGGAGATCCCGAAGGAACTCACACCGGCGCGGCGGACGTGCCCGGACCGTCGCGGCCAGGACATCGGCTCCGAGAGAAGCAGCATGTGGCCCGCGGTCCAGTCGACGTGTTCGGTCGGCTCGTCGGCGTGCAGGGTCCGAGGCAGCTGCTCGTGCTGGAGCGCCGAGACCATCTTGATCACACCGGCGACGCCGGCCGCAGCCTGCGTGTGACCGAGGTTGGACTTGACCGATCCCAGGGCAAAGAGCGCCTCGTCCGTGCGCGCCCGGCCGTACGTCGCGGCGAGCGCGTTCGCCTCGATCGGGTCGCCGAGCGTCGTGCCGGTCCCGTGCGCCTCCACCGCGTCGATGTCGGATGGAGCCAGGTCGCCGGCGGCGAGGGCCGCGCGGATCACCCGCTGCTGCGAGGGTCCGTTCGGTGCGGTGAGTCCCTGGCTGCGGCCGTCCTGGTTGATCGCGCCCGACCGGAGCACCGCCAGCACGTCGTGCCCGTTCTTCCGCGCGTCGGACAGCCGTTCGAGCAACAGGATGCCGCACCCTTCTGACCACGCGACCCC
>NZ_JAVDXW010000006.1 GCF_031458135.1 Haloactinomyces albus
ACCGCCGAGAACCGCCGCGCGGACCGGGCCGCCGAACGCGAGCAGGACCGCACCGACCGCGAGCACCGCCAGGCCCAGCGCGCCCAGCGTGGCCAGCAGCGGCGTGCTCGCCTGGCCACCCTGGGCCGGTGGGTGACCGCCCGCCCGGTGGAGCTGGCCATGGCCGCGATCATCGTGGTTCCGGCGCTGTTGGCATGGACCGCCATGGCCACCTACGGCCGCGAGATCTACGGCCCGATCGGGGTGCTGCTGCCGCTGTTCACCGAAGCGGCCATGTGGGCCTTCGCAGCCAAGCTGCACCAGGCCCGCCAGCACCAGGCCCCAACCGGGTGGCTGCAGATGGGCACGTGGGCCTTTACCGCCGTGGCCGCGCTGCTGAACTACATCCACGGCCACGCTCTCGGCGGCATCGCCGTGGGGCTGGTCATGGCCGTGGTCTCCGTTGGTGGCGTGGTCACTCACCAGATCCTGACCGCCGCCCCGATGCAGGCTCGGCGCAGCCGTACCGACCGGCAAGCCGCCCGCACCCAGCGTCTCGCCGCCCGTCGGGTGACCCGGATGGAGCGGGTCGCGCTGCGCCAGGCGGTCGGCGAGCTGGGCACCGACGGCACCGTGTCCCTGCTGCACCAACCGGGCACCGTCACCCTCGCCCGCGCCTGGACCGGCCGGACCCGACTCGACCGCCGTGCCGTGCCCGGACTGGCCGCCGACGGCCCCACCTCCCCCGCCACCCCGGTGGCCGATGCGGTCGAACAGTGGCTGTCGGTCCAGCCCGACCCAGCCACCGAGTCGAGCCCGACCGACACCGACTCGACCAGCGCTCTGGAGTGGGCCGAGTCGGGGGCTGACCTGCAGGAGTCGACCCCCGCGCCGGTCTCGATTCCCGAACCCAACCGCCGCTCACTCGACACCCTGCGCACCGAGCTGCACCGGGCCGTCTCCGACGGGGTTGAGGTCGACCCGACCTCGGCGGAGTCGATCCGCAAAACCCTGCGCTGCGGAGCCAAGACCGCACGACGGCTACGCGACGAGTGGAACGACGGATCGGCCGCCGTCGCCGCCTGACCCACGTCCGGTGGCCCCGCCTTGCGTGGGGCCACCCCTCCCCTGCTGTTTCTCCATCAGTCCGTAGAGAGGCCAGCTCGTCATGTCTTCCACCGAGCCCCACATGGGCGATCTCATCCGCTTCCCCCAAACCCCCGACCACGCCACCGGCAACACCGTGCCCGCACCCCGCCACACCGAGCAGACCCACCAGGACGGCACGGACCAGTCAAGCGAACACGACGGGCATCACGAGCAGCCCAACACAGTGCCGGGCACGACCCTGGCAGTGGACACCCCACGCGCACTGCAGCGGCTGCCCCGCCCGGCTCTGCCGCCCGCGCTGGCCCGCACAGCTCGCACCACCGGGGTCGCCACTCGTCGCGCGGCCGGAGCGACCTGGCGGGTGGCTAAGCCCGCTGGGCAGGTCGGGCTACGCCATGGTGCCTACACCCTCGGTGGGACCTGGGAGTTGACCCGGCGTGGTTTCTCACGGCTGACTCACGGTGATCTGACCGAGGCTGTGCGCGCGGCCAAGGCCGCCGGAGACCTGGGCATGGTCGCCGAGCTGGAGCAGCGTCGCCGGGACGCGGCCAACGACCGATGGAAGCGCATCACCGCTCAGGTCAAGCTCACCGGCATCGTGGCCGCCACCGGTAGCGGCGTCGTGGTCGGGGCGAGCCTGGCAGTGCTCATCGCAGGTGTGGTGGTCCAGCTTGTCCCCGATGGGGCCGACTTCGCAGCCGTGTGGACCGACGGATGGTGGGCGTTCCTGGTTGGCACGGCCCAGTTCGTGGCGTGGGTGGCGTCGCTGTGGCCCTGGATGCTCGCGGCACTGGTGGCGACGTTGGGCTATGCCGCCTGGCGGGCCGGACACGACAGCGACTTTGTTCCGGCATGGATCAGCGCTGGTGAGCAGCCCGGCGGCAAGGACGTGGTGCCGGATGAGGGGGCCATTCTCGATGCGCTGCGCAATCTCAACCTGCCGCCGCTGAACAAGGCCATCAAGGAGGGCTGGAAACCCCGCTGGGTGCAGCCCACCGGCCGCGACGGGAGGGGCTGGCGCACCCAACTGGAGCTGCCGCAGGGCGTGACCGTCGAAAAGATCAACGACAACAAGGACGTGCTGGCCCACAATCTCGTGCGCAAGCGCAACGAGGTCTGGCCCACCGAGCCGCGCGACAAGCCCGGCGTGCTGGATCTGTGGGTGGCTGATCAGGGCATCCTGTCCGGCCCGGTGGATGTGTGGCCGCTGCTGGAGGAGGGCACCACGGACTACTTCACCGGTGTGCCGGTCGGTATCGACGCCCGCGGTGACGAGGTCACCGGCAAGCTCATGGCCGCCAACTACGTCATTGGCGGCACGATGGGCTCCGGCAAAACCTCGCTGGTGGTCAACCTGCTGCTGGGCGCCATCCTCGATCCGCTGGTTGAGATCGACGTGCACGTCATGGCCTACAACGTCGACTTCGACCCACTGCGGCCACGCCTGCGCAGCCTGGTCAAGGGCGACGAGGACGAACAGATCGAAGCCGCGCTGGACATGCTGCGCGAGCTGCGCGAAGAGGTCACCCAGCGCGGCAAGATCCTCGACGAGATCGGCGGCGAGGAAACCAAGCTCACCCGCGACATCGCCGAGCAGGACGCGCGCATGCGCCCGCGCCTGGTGGTCGTCGACGAGTGCCAGGAGCTGTTCGAGCACGACGAGCACGGCAAGGAAGCCAAGGAACTCGCCGAGAAGGTCGCCAAGAAGGCCCGCAAGACCGGCATCACCCTCGTGTGGGCCACCCCCTCCCCCTCGGCTGCCTCGCTGCCGCGTGACCTGGCCAAGACCGCCTCACACCGGGTGTGCTTCGCCATCGGCGACCACCAAGGATCGGATGCAGTGCTGGGCACCGGCAAGCACAAGGCCGGCATCACCGCCACCGGGCTGGTGCCCGGCGAGGACGTGGGCACCGCCATGGCCACCGGCTTCCGCCGGGATGCCGGGCTGGTGCGCTGCCACCACATCCGCAAGGAAAAGGGCATCGACGAGATCACCCCCGTGGTGCAACGCGCCCTGGCACTGCGCGAGGACGCGGGCATCACCGCCAACCCGGCCGCCGACCGCAGCCAACAGCCCCGCGACCTGCTCGCCGACCTCGACGCCGTACTCGGCACCGAGCCCGTCCCGGCCGCCGACGTGCCCGCCCTGCTGGCCCGCCACGCCCCCAAGTGGGCTCCCTACCAGCGCCTGACCGGCAAGCAGCTCCGCGTCCAGCTCACCGACGACTACGGCATCAAAGTGCCCTCCACCGGCAACAAGTTCCCCCTCGACCCCGCCACCGTGCGTAGCGAACAGGCCCGGCGCGCCACCGCCGACCTCGATACCGAGGAGTGAAGCCAGTGAACCGCCCAGCCCCATCCACCAACCCCGCCACACGGGCCGCCACAGAACTTCGCGGGGCCGGATTAACCCGCCTCACTCGGTTCACTTTCCCCAGCGCAGCAACAACCAGGGCGCTGAGTTAGGAACCTAACCCACTCACGGCCACCTAACCCGCATTCCTAACCCCCACAGCCCGGCACCGCAGGTGCTGAGGCCAGCCCCTCACGCCCATCAACCGACACGCACAGTGACTACTTGCGAGGAATGCCATGCCCCCTTCCGACTTGCTCAACACAGCGCTGGACACGGCCGCGCGTGGCTGGCCGGTGTTCCCGCTGGTGCCCGGTGGCAGCTCTCCGGCGCTGCACAGCGAGTTCCGCTGTCCCGGCACCGGGCCGTGTGCCAGTGGGCATCGCAAGTGGGAACAGCGCGCCACTACCGACCCCGCCGTGATCGAGCGGTGCTGGTCCCACGGCCCGGCCTACAACGTCGGGCTGGCCACCGGCCCGGCCGGACTGGTGGTCATTGACCTCGACGTGCCCAAACTCGGCAAGAGCGTGTCCGAGCACTGGGCGGCCCAGGGGGCTGAAACAGGCATGGACGTGTTCCTGCTCGTCTGCGCCGACGCTGGACAGGCCCCGCCGCTGGACACGTTCACGGTCGCGACCCCCTCCGGCGGCACGCACCTGTACTTCACGGCCCCCGACGGGGTCGAGCTGCGCATCACCCAGGGCGAGCGCGGTAACGGGCTCGGCTGGGGTATCGACACCCGCGCCCATGGCGGCTACGTCGTCGCCGCAGGCTCGACCCGCCGCGACGGCCCGTATGTCGTCACCGACGACCAGCCGCCCGCGCCGCTCCCGACGTGGTTGGTCGAGCAGCTGCGCCCGGCCCCGCTACCTCCACAGGAACCCACCCCGGTCACGCCGCTGCAGGGTCGGCGCTCGCGCTACCTGGACGCGGCCGTGGCCGCCGAAGCCCAACGGGTGACCACCGCGACCGGTGGTGAGCGCAACTATGCGCTGTACTGCGCGGCCGCCGCGCTCGGACAACTGGCCGCCGGAGGCGCTCTGACCGAGCAGGACGTGACCGAGACGCTGCTGCACGCCGCACAGGGCCACGTCGCCGCCGGGGCCTACCGCTGGAGCCAAGCCCGCCAAACCATCGCCTCCGGCCTGCGTGCCGGGGCCAAGCGCCCGCGAAAGGTCGCCGCATGAGCGCGCCTGAAGTTCCCGAGCCCGACAACGTGCACCCGCTGCACCGGCACCCGGCCGAAGCACTGCACGCCGCCTGGACCGCCGATGTGCTCATGGCCACCGAGTTCCCCGAACCGACCTGGGCCGTGCCCGGCATCGTGGCTGAAGGCGTCAACCTGCTCGCCGGTCCACCCAAGGTCGGCAAGTCCTGGATGTCGCTCGGGCTGGCCATCGAAGTCGCCTCCGGCGGCAAAGCCTTCGACATGCTCGACGTCGAGCCCGGCCCCGTGCTCTACCTCGCGCTGGAAGACACCCCGCGCCGGTTGAAAACCCGCATGAGCAAGCTGCTCGATGGCAAACCCGCCCCGGCCGGTCTCACCCTGGCCACCAGCTGCCCCACGCTGACCCAGGGCGGCGACGAGGCCATCATCGCGTGGCTGGAGGCCCACACGGACGCGCGCATGGTCGTGCTCGACGTGTTCGCCAAGATGCGCGGCACCCCGCCGGCAGGCATGTCCGCCTACGACGCCGACTACGCTGCCGTGTCCCGCGCCAAGCGCATCGCCGACGCCTACGGTGTCGCCCTGGTGCTGGTCCACCACGTGCGCAAGATGGGCAGCGACGACTTCCTCGAAACCGTCTCCGGCTCCAACGGCATCGCCGGAGCCGCCGACGCCGTGCTCGTGCTCAAACGCGGCCGCAACCAAGCCGACGCCGTCCTCAACGTCACCGGCCGCGACATCGACGAAGCCGAATACGCCCTGACCTTCCACAGCCACTCCGGCGCCTGGCAACTCCTCGACGGCCCCGCCAGCGACCACACCCTCCACACCACCCGCGCCACCATCCAGCGCTACCTCCGCGAGCACCCCGGCACCGGGCCGAAAGCCATCGCCGAAGCCACCGGACTCGACCGCGAGCAGGTCAAGAAGACCTGCCAACGCATGGCCAGCGATGGGCAACTCCACGCCACATCCGGCGGCCGCTACAGCACTCCGGAAGTCGGGGACGACGCCATGTCCTCCGACGTGTCCCCGCCGTCCCCGGAGTCCCCAAAACTGCTCTGACCTGCCCGAACAGGCAGCGAGTCCGGGGACGCCTTGTCCCCGCTGTCCCCGCAATGCCCCGACGAGAAAGGAACCCCGCCGTGATCGACTCACACAGCACCGGCCAGCCCCGCGTTCTGCTCACCGTCGAGCAAGCCGCCGAACGACTCAGCCTCGGCCGCACCAGCGTCTACCAGCTCCTGAAAACCGGGCATCTGCACTCAGTCCGCATCGGACGCCTCCGGCGCATCCCCGCCGAATCCATCGACGCCTACATCGCAGCCCTCACCGAGCAGCAGTAGGACCAAAGGAGATCCCCATGCCCCGCAAGAAACGCCCCGAAGGAACCCGCGCCCCCAACGGCGCAAGCAGCATCTACCAGGACAAGAACGGAAAGTGGCACGGTCGCGTGACCGTAGGCGTCCGCGACGACGGCAGGTCGGATCGTCGCCACGTCGAATCCTGGGACCGCAAGGTGGTCACGAAGAAGGTCCGGGAACTCGAACGTGCCCGCGACGAAGGAAACATCACGAAACCTGGTGAGAAGTGGACAGTTGAGCAGTGGGTCGAGCACTGGCTGCACAACATCGCCACTTCGACCACCGGAGACGGTGGCTGGGACGCCTACTTCTACGCCACGAAACACATCCGGAAGCACGTGGGGGCGCACAAGCTTCCGAACTTGCTTCCCGATCACCTGGAAGCGATGTATCGCAAGATGCAGAAGGCCGGCGCGTCGAGCGCTACTGCCCACCAGGCCCACCGGACCATCCGGACCGCACTGAACGAAGCCGTCAAGCGAGGTTACCTGGCCAAAAACCCTGCCGTAGTCGCCAAAGCGCCGAAGGTGGAAGAGAAGGAGGTGGAGCCGTTCACGCGCGAGGAGGTCACCCAGCTGTTCAAGACAGCTCGCGAAGGTCGGAACGCTTGCCGCTGGATCATCGCCATCGCCCTCGGACTTCGGCAGGGCGAGGTTCTTGGACTGCGCTGGACGGACGTGGACTTCCAGGAAGGCACACTCACCGTCGACGTGCAGAGGCCGCGACCGAAGTGGAAGCACGGATGCGATGGAGCGTGCGGCCACAAGCACGGAGGCCACTGCCCGCAGCGAATCAACACCCGAAGTGAGACCAAGAGACCGAAGTCACGAGCAGGCCGCCGACCGATCGGTCTCCCGCATCCGGTACTGGAGGAATTGAAGCAGCACGCCACCGAACAGACCGCCGAGCGTGAGGCCGCTGGCGAGCTGTGGAGCGATGCGGGGTGGTTGTTCACCAACGAGACGGGCAAGCCGCTCAACTACCGCACGGATCTCGCCCGATGGAAGCAGCTCCTGTCCGATGCCGGGGTGCGAGACGCCCGGCTGCACGACGCTCGGCACACGGCCGCGACCGTGCTGCTCGAACTCGGCATCCCCGATCGCACGGCGATGGAGATCATGGGGTGGTCCAACGTTGCCCTGACGCAGCGGTACCAGCACGTGACAGGACACGTGCTCGGGACGGTCGCCGAGAAGCTCGGCGACCACCTCTGGAAGGCGTCGGAGAAGCCCTCCGACGAGCCTCCCGAGAAGGGCAACTGAGACGAGAACTGAGACGAGCAAGCAGCGAGGCCCGGCGGTGAGATCACCACCGGGCCTTGTTTTCACTGCTCACCGAAGCGGAAGCGGCGGGATTCGAACCCGCGGACCCTCTCGGGTCGCTCGCTTTCAAGATCGGCGGCTCACTGTTCACAGCCTCGTTCCTGCTGCTCACGTGGTGACTCGTGAGACTGCTGCAACAGTGGGGGGAGGTTCGTACTGAGACGAACTGAGACGAGAACTGAGACGAGCCATCGGCGAAGCTCGGTAGCACTCGCAGAGGAAACCGGCCCGAGGGAGCGCACTCGAAGGCTGTACGGCTAACTCAGCGCTCGATGAGTGAGGCGCTGTCGTGCTGTCGGCGTGGCCCGCTGGAAGACACTGCCTGGCTTCCGCACTCCGCGCACACGGCCTCAGCGGCTATACCGCTTACCCAGGAGTCCTCTCGGGGAGGATCTGGACGGACAGCGAATGACCTGGGTAGTGCCTGGCACGCCAAGAAGTGACTGTCACTTCGTAGCCCTGCTCTTCGAGATAGGCGAGATCGGCCACTGCGTCGCCGTCGAGCTCATACGGTTCTGCCACGTAGCACCAACGCCCGTCAGGCAGGCGAAGCCTGTAGGCATGGTCTATCCATCGGATACGCCCATGGCTGGGTAAACCATGCCTCGAAAGGAGCAGCGGCAACGGACCCTTGCTCTGATGCCAGCGTTCATCGTGTCCGTGGCTCCCACACCTGCAGGGCGTGGTCAGCCCTGCGTCTGGATCTTGCACGAAGCGAGGGTCCATCACATCTCCCTGATCGACTCCCCCCACTGTTCCAGCTTCGATCACCATGATCAATGCTCACACGTTTGGACGTTCCCCGAGCTGCAGGATGTGGATAGCCTTCGACCGACCGTACATACCAACGAATCGAGAAAATCACAATGTCTAACCGAAACTACAGTACCGGAGACATGGCAGGGCTGATCGCACTTTCCAACAAGCGGTGCTACTGGCCCGACTGCTCTGTACCTATTGTAGTTGCCGTTAGCGGACGGTACATCTTCAATGTCGAGCGCGCCCATATAAGAGCCGCCAATCCAAATGGGCCACGCTATGACCCCAATATGCCCGAAGAGGGACGCGACGCTTTCAGCAACCTCATACTTCTTTGCAAGCCACACCACACAACAATCGACAAGATCGACCCTGACAAATACCCCGTAAAACGCCTTGAGCGCTGGAAGTTCGAGCGAGAAAGCACGAACGTAGCGGAACTACGCGGACTCACCAATGTAACCGAGGACCGACTTCAAGAGCTAATATCGGATGCCATGGAAGTTCATGACAAACAAATCAAAGACTCGCTTGACCAACTGCACGCTATAAATTCCGAAGCTGCCGACGTCCTCCGTTCATTGGTAAGCGAATTGGAGAGCTCCCGACGGAACGATCCTATTATTGACCCTGACAGTGTTAGTTTGCTCGACGACGCTTCCCGCAACTTGCAAAACCTCGGAGATGACGCCGGACTACTACTCGATAGCGCCCGTGACCTCTCGCACTTGCAAGATTCGGCAACTTCACTTAGTTCCGCAGCGGATAAAATAATGCGATCTGAAGGCATCATAGCCTCGCTAGACGAAGCCGTATCGAACTTACGCGAGGTCTCTTACCTCGCCGACGAACTGAAGAGGGCTGCAGCAAGGCTTGAAGACCTACGGTGACGCTCGACCATCGGTAGTAGGCGAGCCTGCCGACCAGACTTAGCTTACGGGGACAGCGGGGACAGGGTGTCCCCGAAGTTGATTTCTATTTGGGCAGGTCAAGACAGTCTCGGGGACAGCGGGGACAGCGGGGACACCTGGAGGGCAGCTCAGCTCTGCAGCAGCGCCTCCAGGATCTCGGCCGGTACGGCACAGCGGAAGCCGACGTCGTCGTCGCACATGCTCGCTGCGGCATCGTTGAACGACGATGGGGTTGCGCGATTGAACGGACTCGTCCAGGCGCCGCCCTTCAGCTCGTGCCTACCTGGCTTGGACTCCGTGGAGCACCACTCCCAGACGTTCCCGCATAGGTCGTACACGCCGTAGGGGCTAACGCCGCTCTGGTAGCAGTCGCCGGGGGTGGTGCTACCGACCCCGTTCTCTCGAACGTTGCACTTGGCAGGCGTGGGCTGGTCGCCCCAGGGGTAGACGTTTCCCCTGGTGCCACGAGCAGCCTTCTCCCACTGCTGTCCAGTGGGAAGAGCCTTGCCGGACCACTCGGCATAGGCGGTGGCGTCTTTCCAGGTGACAAAGACGGCCGGGTGCTCTGCGAGCCCGTCCGGGTACTTGTCTTCCGTCCAATGCTGGGGTGACGGGTGACCGGTTGCCGCGATGAAGCGGGCATAGTCGGCGTTACTCACGGGGTGCACGTCGATGTAGAACGCAGGAAGCCACGTCGGTTCGTTGCTCGGTCCCGATAGGAAGACGCTCCCGTCCACCTTGACCATTGGGCTTCCGTCAGCGGGGTGCCGAACTTCGCTACTCCCAATGGGTTCAAGCTCTGACTCGCTCTGCCCGGAGCCCAACGCTCCGTCCGTGAGGTGCGTGAACCGTGCCTGTGTATCCGAATCGCTTCGCAACAAGCACGTGTCGAGCGCCGCCTGGTTGACCGGCCGTGGCGTGATGTTCGCACGACCTGCCTCCCACTTCGAGATCATGCGCTCACTGACACCGAGGTGAGCGGCGAACTCTCTGATGCTCATCCTCTTCGCTTCACGAAGCGCTCGAACCTCGACGCCCGACCAGCTTTGAACTGTCGCCACTTGCTGCTCCCCTACGTGATCTTCCACGGAAGATCGTAACGGGTCGCAGGAGAGCTTCACAGGTGTTCAGCGGGAATATCCGTATAGAGGTCGCGCAGTTCGCGCAGTACCTTGTGGTCTTCTGGCCACTGAACACCGTCCACCGAGGTCACGGGCCTGATGCCAGTTGCGGCGTTGGTCGCGAACGCTGCCTCGGTATCTGCCAATTCAGCGAGTGTGAGCGGTTCGGCCTTTACCGGCTCGTCGAGAGCCTGATTGAGCAGAGTCATGGTAACTCCGGAAAGGTATTCCGAGCGGGGCCAAACTACCTGCCCATCGCGGACGAAACCAATATTTGATGTCGCAATTTCGGAGATCGTCCCGTCGGGGTTCAAGAACAGGACATCGTCAAATCCTTCTCGTTGGGCTGACCGCCGATGCCTGAGAGGACCGAAGAGACCGACGTGCTTTACTGCAGGATCTTCGCGCCGGTAGGAAACTGCCTGTAGACGCAAAGGTGAAGGGGACCCGTGTGGGGTCGGCCGTGTTGTGACCAACACGGCCGGGCTGGCGTCAGAGCCAATTGTTCCTAGACCAAGTTCAGGGTCATAGATGGTGACTCGCACCACGGTGGGCTGTGTGGTGTCGGCCAATGCATGGCGGATGTACTGCCGGACGCGGTCGGTTTCGAGCTCCACGCCGTAGAGCTGGCGGCAGTCACGCGCTAGCCGCTGCATGTGGAGAGACAGCCCGCGTACCTGCTGGTCTTCGACGAGCATCGAAGTGAAGTGGCCGTAGTTGGTCAGCGCCAGGGACTTGATCTGATCGATGGTTGCAGGGGCGCCATTCAGTTCCATGGCTCTACCTTCGCACCTTTCCAGCTGTTTCTGAACCTGCACTGCACCGAAGTTCAGTGAAAGTTCAGGGGTTCGGGTTCGGTGAAAGTTCAGTGTTGAGGGGGCAGCTGGACAGTTCTCGGTCAGCGCGATCGACGGCAGTCTTGATGTGAAAGCGACAGAGACGAACAAAGCGGCAGTTGCAAAGGAAGGGCGGAGCAATGGCCAAGCAATCGATCCCCGGAATCCAGACCAACGGTGGTGGAGCGCTGAAGAAGTTCGTCGGGGCACTCGTGGCCCTGGCTGTGCTGGCCATGGTCGTGCAGTACCCGAACGAGTCCGCAGTCTGGGTAAAGGGCATTCTCGGCGGTCTCAGCGATCTCGTGAGCGCGTTGGTTGTCTTCCTTAAAGCTCTTACCGCCTGACTGCCGCTCACTCGTCGGGAAGGCGACGCTCCAGGGAATCCAGTCGCTTCGTGATGTCAGCCAGTTTCCCGTAAATGTCAGCGAGGGCAGCAGACTCATGCGATTCCGATTCAGCAGAGTTTTGGCCATCAAGGACAGTCGAAAGATGGTTCCGTGGCAGTCCGAGAGCCTCGGACATCACCCCCAGAGTGCGACTGGTGCGCTTGCGCGGCACAAGGTTGTGTTGGAGTTCACGCACCGTTTGGAGAGCCAAGCCAGCGCGGTTCGCCACCTGTTGCTGGGTGAGCTCCAAGTACTCCATCCGAGTGTTGATGGTCTCGGCTACGGCGTCCCAGTTTTTACCCACACGGCCCTCCTGAGCTGCGAATTTCGCCACTAAGACTAGTAGCAACTTGCCCCGCGATTCCAGCAGCGGCACACAGCAGACTTGACGACAACTAGTACTAGTGGTTGTACTAGTAATAGTTCTGGTTGCAGTTGTCGCAGTGTTCGCAGCAGCAGGCCAGTAACAAGCACGAAGCCCGGGTGGTGCTGCCACACCGACCGGGGCACACATCGAAGAACTAGGAGCACTAACGATGCAGGTCAACGGTACGGCGACGCGGATGTACCGGGTCAAGGCAGTCGCTGAAGTCCTGGACGTCCACGTCTCCACGGTCTACCGGCTCGCGGAGTCCGGTCGGTTGCACTCGGTGCGGGTCGGGTTCGGCAAGGGCGCGCTACGCATTCCGGCCGACTCACTGAACGCCTACCTGCACAGCCTGGGCATGGCGCCGATGACTGATGCCGAGGGGGCGATCGCATGAGCACGGCTGCCCAGCCTCTGAACTGTGAGAACACGCTGTCCCACCTGATCACTCGGCTTCCCAGTGAGCATTTCGCCCAGCAACCGGCGTGCGCGAACAGCGAGGTCGACCCGGAACTGTTCTTTCCGGTCGGTCCGGGTGCAGCTCGCCAGATCGCAGCGGCCAAGCAGGTGTGCGAGTCCTGCCCTGTCCGGCAGGCGTGCCTGTCCTTCGCCTTGCACCACGACGTGCACGGCGTGTGGGGCGGCAGCACCCGCACCGAGCGCGCCGCGCTGCGCCGCACCGGCAAGCACGGCGAAGCCGCTGCTTAGCCGCACCCTGGCCCGGCAGCCAGTCCCGCCAAGAACTTCTGCCGGGCCGGGTCTCTCGCCACCTGCACCGAACGAGCAAGTGAGGAGTACTGGCCATGATAGAGATCGTTTCCTGCGTGGTCGCCGTGTGCGACACCTGCCGGTCCTACTTCGACGAGGACGGTGAGGGAGTCCAGCACTTCGCCACCGTCGCTGGTGCCCGCGCCCACCTGGCCGAAGATGGGCCGGAGCCCAAGGGTGACGGCCTGGACTACCTGCGCGACACCACCACCCCCGGCTGGCAGCAGTTGGCCGACGGACGGTTGCGCTGCTGGCGCTGCGAGACCAACCGGCTGTGCACCGAGCACGGCCACGACTGGACACCATGGCAAGCCTGCTGGTGCCAGGGCCGCTGCACCATCCAGCTCCGCTCCTGCCAGCGCTGCGGCAACCGCCAGGACCGCTACGACCCTGCCACCACCACCGAGGGCGGTGAGCGGGCATGACTTCCGCCGACTACCTGCGCGGCTACACCGCCCCGCGCGCCCTGCTGGTGGGGCTGCTGTTCCTGCTGGCCGTGGCCTGCCGCGTGCCGGCGGTCGCCCTGGCCGTGGCCTGCCACGTGCTCGACCGCTGCGCCGACCGGCTGTTGACCGTCACCACCCGCATTCCCACCGCCCCCGTCTCCGTCGTCACCAGCACTGGGAGGGCCGCCCGATGAGCATGTTCGAGGAGATGCGCGCCAACCGCGCCCAGCAAGCCGCCGACCGGCGCGCCGACCGCGCCCAG